>JADGOV010000003.1 GCA_017882785.1 Frankiaceae bacterium | reverse complement strand
GTGCGGACGGCACAGCCCGCGTCGTCGAGCGCGACACCGAGGTGGCGCGGGCTGCGGACCTGCTCCGAGCGAAATACCGGCAGTACGACACCGTCGCCGCCACCGGACCGGTCATCGCCGTACAGCTCACCACCTGGCGGTGGTGGGCGGCCGAGCCGTGACGCCAGCGGCCGCTGCGGCGGTGTGGACGGCGGCGAGGGATGCCCGCCGGGAGGTCCCGAAGTGACACACCCGGGGAAGTACCGGCGCACCCCGCTGCGGGGCGCTACCGCGCCGCCAACGTCGAGGCGCGGTCAGCTACGTAACGCTGGGTGGTCGGTGACGGCCGCAGGTAACCGCTGTCCGCCTGCCGGGTCGGCAGGGTGATCTCGGGCCGCGCCCTTCGCTGATACGGGATGACCGACAGCAGGTGCGCCACGCAGTTGACCCGCGCCGCCCGCTTGTCATCGGACTCCACAACGTGCCACGGGCATCCCGGCGTATCGGTATAGACGAACATTTCATCCTTCGCGCGGGAGTAGTCCACCCATCGCCGACGGGACTCCAGATCCATCGGAGAGAGCTTCCACTGCTTGACCGGATTCTCGATGCGCGCCTGGAAGCGGCGCTCCTGCTCGGCGTCCGACACCGAGAACCAATACTTCACGAGGCGGATGCCTTCCTCGACGAGCATGTTCTCAAGAATCGGGGCCTGGCGGAGGAATAGCCGGTGCTCATCGGGCGTGCAGAAACCCATGACCGTCTCCACCCCGGCGCGGTTGTACCAGGACCGGTCGAACAGCACGATTTCGCCCGCGGCCGGCAGCTCTTCGACGTAGCGCTGGAAATACCACTCGGTGCGCTCCCTCTCGGTCGGCTTAGGCAAAGCGGCGATACGGCACACACGTGGACTCAGGTCCTGGCTGATGACCTTGATGCAGCCACCCTTGCCCGCGGCGTCCCGCCCCTCGAAGAGCACCACCAGCCGCTCGCCGGAGGCAACGAGCCAGTCCTTCATGAAGGAGAGCTCCTCCTGCAACCGGGCCATCTCCTTCTCATACACCTTCTTCGGCAACCGCTCAGCGCTCCGCGGCACGGCTACTCCCCCGGGTCAGAGCCAGCGGCTGCGGCGGATAGGACGATAGGGCAGGAAGCACGTGACCATGATTCCCCTGAGCGGCAGCGGGTAACCCATCGCCGGCGCAGCGTCACACTCCGACACGCTCGACGCCCATGCTGCTCGGCTGAGGTCGGGATCCCCACTGTCTACTGCGGCGGCGCGCACCCCAGAGGACGCCGGCCCCTACGCAACGCAGCGGCGGATCTTCCCCGACGCGCACGATCCGGCCGTGGCGCACACCGCGGAGCAGGCCACGTTCCGCGGGGGTCGGACTAGACCCGTTCGCCGCCGGGTGAGCTCCCAGCTTCGGGCTGGCTAAGGACGGGTCGGCGCGGACTCCTCGCCGTTGACACGCTCGTCGATGTCCTCGGTCCAGTCGGTCACCTCGATGAACCGGGTACCAAGCTCCGCTCGCTCCGCTGCGGATGCCCTCGCGGTGAGCACAGGCAGCAGATGCTCCTCGTCACCCTCGATGTGTTGTCGCGGCGCCAACCGGTCGCTGACCTGCTGCAACACGTCGCGTGCAGCAGCGCCGGCGCCGAGGGCCTCGTCGAGCAGTCGCTCGATCGCGCGGTGCTGCGCTTTGATCACTGCGACGATGTCATCGGACATGACCGTGATTTCCTCCCGTCAGGGGGATGTGGTTCTCCCCACGGGGCTGACCGCTGGGCGGCCTATGCCTCGCATCCGGATCGAGGTGTAGACCAACGCGGCCAGCGACACGTCAGAGCAGGCCCCGACGGGAGTGACGGCGAAGCCGACCGCCGCGAGGCTATTGGTGGGCCTGCAGGAGGCCGTGCTCAGCGACCACCGAGCATTTGCCGCTGGAACTGGTCAATCGCCGCCCGACGCCCACGCGGTCGATCGACGTCGGGTCGCCGCCATCGGCGCGCTCGACCCCACCCTGAGCCGCACGATCTCGCTCCTCCCCGAGGTCTCGGACGTGGCCGAGCACTGCAACGGCATCGATGTAGCGGCCCTCGAGGCAGCCTTGCACCGGGGGGCCGGGCGGGCTGAGGTGATCGACCAGCGGCGGCAGGAGCAGCACGCGGCGACCGGCAGCCCGCATTTCTTCCTCCCCGACGGCACCGACGCGCACAACCCAGGAGTCAGCTTCGGTTGGACCGGCGAGCCCGGTCTAGCTTCGTGTCCATCACCGTGGCGGATGCCTCGGTGATGGACGACGTGTACGACGACCTGCCGCGTCGGGCCGCGGGCCGCCCCTGAGCGGCGTACCCGCCGCTGGCGGGTGTCCCCCGGGCCACCCGACCGATAGCCTGTCCTGAAACTGCCTGCCGTCGAGAGGCGATGCTCCGTGTCTGCCGACCACCACGCTCGCGACCTCACCGACTTCGGCCCCAACGAATGGCTCGTCCAGGAGATCTACCAGCAGTACCTCCAGGACCCGACATCGGTGGACCCGGCGTGGGAGGACTTCTTCACCGACTACCGGTCGGAGGAAGGTGTGGTGGCGACTGCAACTCCGGCGGCTCCGTCAACCCCCGCGGATGGGCAGGCAGCACCGGTCGGAGCGGCGGCCCCACGACCGGCGCCGACGGTTCCCGGCCCCGCGGCCACCAGCGCGCCCACCGGCCCCGCCGCCCCCACTCCATCGGCGGCCATCCCGGCAGCCCCGGAACAGCCACCGCCCGGAGGCGGGGGTCCGGCCGGCAGCAACGGCGCCAAGACCGTGCCACTGCGCGGCGTCGCGGCCCGGGTCGTAACCAACATGGAGCAGAGCCTGTCGGTGCCGACGGCCACCAGCGTGCGGGCGATCCCGGCCAAGCTGTTGGTGGACAACCGCACGATCATCAACAACGCGCTGCGGCGCGGTCGTGGCGGCAAGGTGTCCTACACGCACCTCATCGGCTTTGCCCTGGTCAAGGCTCTCGCCGCCATGCCGGTGATGAATTCCGCCTACGCCGAAGTCGACGGCAAACCCGCGACGAGCACGCCCGAGCACGTCAACCTCGGGTTGGCCATCGACCTGCTGAAGGACGACGGCAGTCGAACCCTGGTCGTGCCGTGCATCAAGGCCGCCGAGACGCTGGACTTCGCCAAGTTCTGGGCGGCGTATGAAGACATCGTCCGCAAGGCGCGGCAGAACAAGCTGACCGTCGAGGACTACGCAGGCACGAGCATCACCCTCACCAACCCAGGCACCATCGGCACCGTGCACTCGGTACCGCGGCTGATGGCCGGGCAAGGCGCGATCATCGGCGTCGGGGCGATGGAGTACCCGGCGGAATACCAGGGGGCAGCCGGCGAGACGCTGGCCAAGCTCGCCGTCAGCAAGGTCCTCACCGTCACCTCCACCTACGACCACCGGATCATCCAGGGCGCTCAGTCCGGCGACTTCCTGCGCCGGATGCATGCCCTGCTGCTCGGCGCCGACTGCTTCTTCGACGCCGTGTTCGCCAGCCTGCGGATTCCGTACGAGCCGGTGCGCTGGGAAACCGACATCCCCGCGAGCCACGACGACGAGGTCGGCAAGCCGGCGCACGTGCTGGAACTCATCAGAGCCTACCGGGTTCGCGGTCACCTGATGGCGGACACCAACCCGCTCGAGTTCGAACTGCGGCACCACCCCGACCTCGACATCGTCAACTACGGCCTCACACTGTGGGACCTCGACCGGGAGTTCGCCACGGGCGGCTTCGGCGGCCGGGCCATCATGACGCTGCGGGAGACCCTCGGCGTGCTCCGGGACTCCTACTGCCGCACCCTCGGGGTGGAGTTCATGCACATCCAGGATCCGGAACAGCGGGAGTGGATCCAGAACCACGTCGAGGTGCCGCACTCCAAGGCCGCACGGGACGAGCAGCTGCGCATCCTGGCCAAGCTCAACCAGGCGGAGGCGTTCGAGACCTTCCTGCAGACCAAGTACGTGGGACAGAAACGGTTCTCCCTCGAAGGCGGGGAGACCCTGATCCCGCTCATCGACGCCATTCTCTCCGAAGCCGCACACGACGACATGGACGAGGTTGTCATTGGCATGCCGCACCGGGGTCGGCTCAACGTGCTGGCCAACATCGTCGGCAAATCCTACGCCCAGCTCTTCCGGGAGTTCGAGGGCAACGTCGACCCGCGAACGGCCCACGGCTCCGGGGACGTCAAGTACCACCTGGGCGACAGCGGCACCTACACCGCCTACGACGGCGAGCAGGTGCCCGTGTCGTTGAACGCCAACCCTTCCCACCTCGAGGCGGTGGACCCCGTCCTGGAGGGTGTGGTCCGCGCTAAACAGGACATGATCGACCGTGGCGAGTCGGGCTACACGGTGCTGCCGTTGGTCATGCATGGCGACGCCGCGTTCGCTGGGCAGGGCGTGGTCGCGGAGACGCTCAACCTCTCCCAGCTGCGTGGCTACCGGACAGGTGGCACCGTGCACATCGTTGTGAACAACCAGGTCGGTTTCACCACCTCGCCCGGATCGGCGCGCTCCAGCGTCTACGCCACCGACGGCGCACGGATGATCCAGGCGCCGATCTTCCACGTCAACGGGGACGATCCAGAGGCCTGCGTCCGGGTCGCCCGCCTGGCCTATGAGTTTCGGCAGGCGTTCCGCAAGGACGTCGTCATCGACATGGTCTGCTACCGGCGCCGCGGGCACTCCGAGGTGGACGAGCCGTCGTTCACCCAACCGCTCATGTATGACTTGATCGACGCCAAGCGCTCCGTCCGCAAGATCTACACCGAGTCGCTGATCGGGCGAGGGGACATCAGCCTGGAGGAGGCCGAGTCGGCGCTGCGGGACTATCAGAGCCAGCTGGAGCGGGTCTTCGCCGAGACGCGGGACACCGCCGGCGCGCCGCCGGACGGGGCGAAGCGGGCTGCGTCCGGCCCGCCGGAGCCGGACGACGCGGCCCGGCGGATCGATACGTCGATCTCCCGTGAAGTGGTCAAGAAGATCGCCGAGACGCAGGTGTCGCTGCCGGACGGTTTCACTGTGCACAAGAGGCTGCAGCCGCAGCTGGCCAGGCGCGCCGTCACAGCCGACGAGGACAGCATCGACTGGGCGATGGGGGAAATGCTCGCGTTCGGCTCGCTGCTGCTCGCCGGCCGGCCGGTGCGCCTGGCGGGGCAGGACAGTCGCCGAGGCACCTTCGGTCACCGACACGCCGTGCTGGTCAACCGCAAGACCGGCGAGGAGTACACGCCGCTGGCGCACCTGGTCAAGGACGACGCCACGCCGGCCGCCCCGTTCTACGTCTACGACTCGCTGCTCTCGGAGTTCGCGGCGATGGGGTTCGAGTACGGGTACTCGGTCGCCCGGCCCGAGGCGCTGGTCATGTGGGAGGCCCAGTTCGGCGACTTCGCCAACGGTGCACAGTCGGTGGTCGATGAGTTCATCGCCCCTGGGGAAGCGAAGTGGGGTCAGAAGTCCTCGGTCACCCTGCTCCTCCCGCACGGTTACGAGGGTCAGGGGCCCGACCACTCCTCCGCTCGGATCGAGCGCTACCTGGCGCTGTGCGCGGAGAACAACATGCGGGTGGTCTACCCCTCGACACCGGCGAACTACTTCCACCTGCTCCGTCGGCAGGCGCTCTCCGCGGTCCGCAAGCCGCTCGTGGTCTTCACGCCGAAGTCCATCCTGCGGCTCAAGGCCGCCGTCTCCTTGATCGCGGACGTCACCAGCGGGACCTTCCAGCCGGTGCTCGCGGACCCCTCGCCCGGCGCGGCGATCCGCCAGGTCGTGCTCTGCACCGGCAAGGTCTACTACGACCTGCTCGCCGGCCGGACCAAGCGCAAGGCCGCCGACACCGCGCTGGTCCGGGTCGAGCAGCTTTACCCCCTGCCGGTGGACGAGATTGTCGAATCGATCGCTGACTACCCCGACGCCGAGGTCGTCTGGTGCCAGGAGGAGCCGGCGAACATGGGCGCCTGGCCGTACATCGCCCTGAACCTTCCGGAGCACCTCGACGGCCGGGAACTCCGGCGGATATCGCGGACGGCGTCCGCGTCGCCGGCGGCAGGGTCGCACAACCGGCACGACGCCGAGCAGCTGGCCATCCTCGATGAGGTCTTCGGCTGAGGCGTGGCCACCGACCGACTCGCCGGCTGGCTCGCCCGGCTCGATGACGACGACGACGAGGAGTGAGCTCCGCACCGTCGGAGGGGCCTCCGCTGCGAAGGGTGAGCCTCGATCGGTCGCGGCCGGGTTACGACGGCGACGCCTGGTATCTCCAGGTGCCGGCGGTCGCCGCGGTGGCCCGCGACGGTTGGGACCTGCCGGCCGGGGTCACCTTCCTCGTCGGTGAGAACGGCTCGGGGAAGTCGACCCTCGTTGAAGCTGTCGCGCACGCCTGGCAGTCGCGGGTCGGAGGCTCGGCACCGTACTGGGGGCCGCAGCCGACCGCTGACGTGTCGAGCCTGCACCGCCACCTGCGCCTGGACGCGCCCCGGCCGACTCCAACCGGCGGCTTCTTCCTGCGGGCCGAGGCGATGCACGAGTACTTCGCCGGCATCAGCGAGGGCAGTCTGCGGGCCTACGGCGGCTCCCCGCTGCACACCTTCTCCCACGGTGAGTCCTTTCTCGCCGTGCTCCGCGCCCGGGCCGCCGAGCGGGGCTTCTACGTCTTCGACGAGCCGGAGGCGGCGTTGTCCTTCCGGTCATGCCTGGCGTTGGTCGCCCTGCTCGACGTGCTGCGCAGCGAAGGCTCACAGGCGCTCGTGGCCACCCACTCGCCACTGCTGCTCGCCCTACCCGGCGCCACGATCGTCGAGCTCGGGGACTGGGGACTGCGCGTCGCCGACTACGACGAGGCGGAGCTGGTGCAGGACTGGCGAGATTTTCTGCCGGCGCCGCAGCGTTACCTGCGCCATCTGCTTGCGTGACGCTCAGCTGTTGAGCGCCTCCTCGGCCGCGGCGGCAGCATAGGACGGCCCGAGTCCCGCCGCGGTGGCTGCTATTCGTTGCGCCCCGGCGGCGAACGCCGGGTCGCTCAGCACCCGACGGGCCGCGTCGCGCAGCGTCGTCGCCGTCAGCCGACGCGGCCGGATCTCCAGCCCGGCGCCGGCGCGGCGGACCCGGGCGGCGTTGTCCCGCTGCTCCCCACCGCCGGGCACACAGACCAGCGGCAGTCCGCGCACCAATGCCTTCGCGACGATGCCGTGCCCGGCCCCGCCCACGACGACGGCGGCGGCGTCGAGGAGCGGTCCCTGCCGCCCCGGCCCGGCGACCGCCCAGGGGGGTAGCGCCCGGCCGAAGGCCTCGAACCGGGTACACGCCAGCCGCACTCCGAGGCCGGCGAGCGCCGGCAGCGCCAGCGCCAGCAGCTCGGTGGCTCCGTGCACCGTGGAGGAGGACAGGAAGACCAGCGGCCCGTCGCCGGCCGGCGGGGCGAGGTCGTCGGTTGCGGGGTCCCATTCCAGCGGGCCGACGACGACCGCGTCCGGCGGCCAGTCCGGCCGGGGCAACTCGAGCCCGGGCAGGGTGGCGATGAGTCGGCGGGCGGGAGAGCCGTCGGCCGGCAGCCCCAGGGAGCAGCGGGCCGCCCGGCGTTGCGCCAACCCCGCGGCGAGGCCCCGGTCGGTCAGCCTGCGGAGCACAGCGTCCCGGGCCCGCCCGGGTCGGCCCCGAGCCGGCGGCAACGCCGAGCCGGGAGCGGGCAGCGCCCGGGACGGGTCCTGCAGCGGATGGGGCACGAGCTCCACCCAGGGCACACCGACCAGGTCGGCGGCGTAGCCGGCGCCCGCGGTCAGGGTGTCGACGACCACCGCGTCCGCCGACCAGTCGGTGAGCACCCCGGCGATGAGCGGGGCCTGCAACGCGCCGCGGCCGTGCAGCCGGAAGCCGAAGTCGTCATCCCGTGGGTCGGGCGGTCCGGTGGGCAGCTGCTCCGCGCCCAGGCCGTCGCGGCGCAGCGCCGGCAGCCAGCCACCACCGGTCAGCACCATGACCTCATGGCCGCGCCGGCGCAGCGCAAGGGCCAACGCAGCCGCCGGGAAGGCGTGCCCCGGCCATGGGCCGGCCGCGACCGCGATCCTCACACGGTAAAGACGATCTTGCCGAAGAGGTCGCCTTCGGCCATCTTGGCCAAACCGTCCCGGGCCCGGTCCAGGGGCAGCACGGCGTCGATGGTCGGCCGGATGCCGGTGGCATCGAGGAAGGACAGCAACTGCTCCAACTCCCGCCGCGTGCCCATCGTCGAGCCGGTCACCGTCAGTTGGAGGAAGAACACCCGGTTGAGCAGCGCCGGAGGGTTGAAACCGCTGGTCGCACCGGAGACGACGACGGTGCCGCCGGGACGCAACGACTTGATCGAGTGGTCCCAGGTGGCCTCGCCGACGGTCTCGAGCACGGCGTCGACCCGGCTCGGCAGCCGGGCACCGGTGGGGAAGACGGCATGAGCGCCCGCCGCCAGCGCCCGCTGCCGCTTGCCCTCGTCCCGGCTGGTCGCCCAGACCACGAAGCCGGCCGCCCGGCCGAGCGCGATCGCCGCGCTGGCCACTCCGCCGCCGGCGCCCTGGATGAGCACGATCTGGCCGGGCTGCAGGGCACATCGGGTGAACAGCATGCGGTATGCGGTCAGCCAGGCGGTGGGGAGACAGGCGGCCTCGGCGAAGGACAGCGAGGCTGGCTTGGGTACCAGGTTGCGTCGCGGCACACACACCCGCTCGGCGAAGGTGCCGTCGTACTTCTCCGACAGCAGCGAGCGGCCAGGGTCCAGCGTCTCGTCGCCCACCGAGGGGTCGGCGATCACGGCGTGCACGACGACCTCGTTGCCCTCCTCGTCCACTCCCGCGGCGTCACAGCCGAGCACCATCGGCAACTGCCCCTCGGAAATGCCGACGCCGCGCAACGTCCACAGGTCGTGATGGTTCAGCGCCGTCGCCTTCACGGCGACCGTGGCCCACCCGTGCGGCGCGGTGGGCTCGGGCCGGTCGCCGACCTCCAGGCCGGCCAGCGGGTCCTCAGGCACGATGCGGGTGGCGGTGACGGCGAGCATGCCGGAAACCCTAGCGTTGGCCCGGCCGGGGGACGCCGCGCCCGAACAGGACATCGTTACCAACACGGGCATGGAAGCCTGGCATAGTGATCCACGTCGCGTCCGCACCAGGAGGTATGCCGTGTCCCCCAACACCACGCTCCGCCCTTCCCCGCCCAGAACCATGACCGCTCGACGGCGGGCCCGCACCCGGCACGCCGTCGGGGCCACGGCCGCGCTGAGCGCGGCGGTGCTGCTGGCCGGCTGTGGCAGCAGTTCCAAAGACTCGACGACGAGCACGCCGAAGGCCGCCCCGTCGACGATCTCCACGCCGACGGTCGACGCGGCGCTGGCGGCGCAGGTGCCGGCCGCGATCAAGTCCAAGGGAACGGTGCTGGTCGGTACGGACGCCACGTACGCGCCGAGTGAGTTCCTCGACAAGGACGGCAAGACAGTGATCGGCTTCGACGTCGACCTTTTCAACGCGGTCGCCGCCAAGCTCGGACTCAAGACGAAGTATCAGCCGGCGCCCTTCGCCTCGATCATTACCGGAGTGACGTCCGGCAAGTACCAGACGGGCGTTTCGTCGTTCACCATCAACCCCGAGCGCAAGAAGCAGGTCAACATGGTGAGCTACTACAGCGCCGGCACCCAGTGGGGAACCAAGAAGGGGAACCCTGACAAGATCGACATCAACAACGCCTGCGGCAAGCGGATCGCCGTGCAGAAGGGGACGGTCCAGGTCGACGACATCACCGCCCGTTCGAAGAAGTGCACCGCCGCCGGCAAGCCGGCGATCACCATCGACCAGTACCAGGGTCAGGACGCGGCCACCGCAGCCCTGGCCTCCGGCAAGGACGACGCCATGGTGGCCGACTCCCCCGTGGTCGCCTACGCGGTCAAGCAGACCGGCGGCTCGCTGGAGACGCTCGGGGCCATCTACGAGGCGGCGCCGTATGGTTACGTCGTGCCCAAGGACCAGACGGCGTTCGCCCAGGCGATTGCCGGCGGGGTGAAGGCATTGATCGCAGACGGCACCTACAAGAAGGTGCTGCAGAAGTGGGGTGTCGAGCAGGGCGCGATCACCAATCCCGCCGTCAACCCCTGACCCTTGATGAGCACGACGACCGAGGCCCCCTCGGAGCAGGCAAGCCCCATCAAGGCGGTCCCGGTTCGCCATCCCGGGCGCTGGGTGGCAACCGCGATCGTGCTGCTGCTGCTCGCGATGTTCGTGCACATGCTCGTGACGAACGGCGCGTTCCAGTGGCGCTTCATGCGGGAGAACGCGCTGAGCTCGCCGGTGCTGGCCGGCGCCCGCACGTCGCTCGTACTCACCATCCTGTCAATGATCATCGGCATCTCGCTGGGCATCGTGGTCGCCGTGATGCGGCTCTCGCCCAACCCGATCCTGTCGACGACCGCGTGGTTGTATACCTGGTTCTTCCGCGCGATCCCACGCGTCGTGCTGCTGGTGCTCTTCGGCAACCTGGGCATCCTCTACACGCGGTTCGAGTTCGGGTTGCCTTTCGACCGGCAACTGGGCAACCTGCTGGGCATCGACATCAACGGCCGGCTGTTCGGCGTCGACTCCCGGACCCTGCTCACCGGGTTCATGGCCGGCCTGCTGGGTCTGGCCTTGTCCGAGGCGGCGTACATGGCCGAGATCGTCCGTGGCGGCATCTCCTCGATCGATCCTGGACAACACGAGGCGGCGCAGGCACTCGGCATGAGTCGCCCGCTCACCATGCGCCGGGTCATCCTGCCGCAGGCAATGCGGGTCATCGTGCCGCCGACCGGCAACGAGACCATCGCCATGCTGAAGGACACCTCGTTGGTGGCATTCGTGCCGGTGACCAACGAGCTGTTCTTCCAGCTGCAGGCGGTGGGTAACCGGACCTTCCGGCCGTTCCCGATGCTCGTCGCCGCCTGCTTGTGGTACCTGGCGATGACCAGCGTGCTGATGGTGGGGCAGTACTTCCTGGAGAAGCGCTACTCCCGTGGTACCCGGACGGCGACCTCGGCTCGTCGCTGGCTGATCTTCTTCGGCGGAGGCAACCGATGAGTAGTGCGCTGACCCCGACGCCGCCCGCGCCGGACAGCATCATGGTGCGGTCCGAGGGGGTGCACAAGGCGTTCGGCCGGGTCGAGGTGCTCAAGGGCATCGACCTGGAGGTCCGCAGCGGGCACGTCATGTGCCTGCTCGGCCCCTCCGGCTCCGGCAAGTCGACGTTCCTGCGCTGCATCAACCACCTGGAGCAGATCGACGCCGGCCGACTCTACGTCGACGGTGAGCTGGTCGGGTACAGGCAGAAGGGCGACAAGCTCTACGAGCTCAAGGAGTCCGAGGTCGCCCGCAAGCGTGCCGAGATCGGCATGGTGTTCCAGCGGTTCAACCTCTTTCCGCACATGACCGCGCTGGAGAACGTGGTCGAGGCGCCGTGCAAGGTAAAGAGGAAGTCCAAGGCGGCGGCCGCCGAGCGGGGTCGGACGCTGCTGGAACGGGTCGGGTTGGGCGACAAGATCGATGCCTACCCATCGCAGCTCTCCGGCGGACAGCAGCAACGGGTCGCCATCGCGCGCGCTTTGGCGATGGATCCCAAGCTGATGCTCTTCGACGAGCCGACTTCGGCGTTGGACCCCGAGCTGGTCGGCGACGTCCTCGACGTGATGCGCGACCTCGCCAAGAGCGGCATGACCATGGTGGTCGTCACCCACGAGATGGGATTCGCCCGTGAGGTCGGGGACACGTTGGTCTTCATGGACGGCGGTGTTGTGGTCGAGTCCGGAGAACCCCGGGAAGTGTTGACCAACCCACAGCACGAGCGGACCAAGGCCTTCCTGTCCAAGGTGCTCTGACCGCCCCTTGGACGGACGGCCGCTTCGCATCCCCGGCGCCTGGGTCTTCACCCCGGGCCAACACGCCGACGACCGGGGGGTGTTCCTCGAGTGGTACCGCAGCGAGGACGTCGAGCGGGCCGTTGGACACTCCCTGGCGCTGGCCCAGGCCAACCACTCCGTCAGCCGCCGCGGCACGCTGCGTGGCGTGCACTACGCCGACGTACCGCCCGGGCAGGCCAAATATGTGTACTGCCCGCGCGGGGCCGTGTTCGACGTCACCGTCGACCTGCGGCTCGGCTCGCCGACCTACGGCCAGCACGACGCGGTGCTCCTCGACGAGGTCGACCGTCGCGCGGTCTATCTCGCTGAAGGACTCGGACACGCCTTCCTCGCGCTCACCGACGATGCCTCGGTGACCTATCTGTGCTCCACCCCGTACGCTCCGGCCCGCGAGCACGCGGTCAACCCGCTGGACCCGGCGCTGGGCCTGCCCTGGCCGGACGGGGTCGACCTGCTCGTGTCCCCCAAGGACGCCGCCGCGCCGACGCTGGCGTCGGCGCGCGCGGCGGGAGCCCTGCCCGGCTACCTCGAGTGCCGGGCCTACGACGAACGGTTGGCCGCCGCGCCGGGCCGCTGACACCCCCGCCACGGCGGCCAGTAGCGCCAGACCACCCGCCCGAGCACCTCCTCCTCCAGCACACTGCCGAACACCCGGCTGTCCGCGGATGCCGTCGTGCCGGCAGCGTCACCCTCGATCCACCAGCCGGCAGCCGTCCGGCGGATCAGCCGTTTCACCCCGAGCGGCCGGTTGGGCAGCGCGACGACCACAGTGTCCCCGGGCCGTCGCCGCCCGGGATAACGGACGAGCACCTGATCCCCGGGGAGCAGCGTGGGTGCCATGGACGATCCGGTGACAACGGCCCGTCCCACGAGCTTGCGCATGCGGACTAGTGTCGGCTCATCGTCTATGCGCTTTCGACGTCTCAAGGAGCCGAGGAATGAACCTACGGAGTCTGCTGACCCCGTCGACCACCCTGTCTGCCCACTGCGACCTGCCCTGCGGTGTCTACGACCCGGCGCAGGCCCGCATCGAGGCCGAGTCGGTGCGGATGATCCAGGAGAAGTACCAGGGCAATGACGACCCGGCCTTCCGCACCCGCGCCCTGACCATCAAGGAGGAGCGGGCCGACCTGGTCAAGCACCACCTCTGGGTGCTCTGGACCGACTACTTCAAGGCCCCGCACTTCGCGAAGTACCCGCAGCTCAACACGCTGTTCAACGAGGCCACCAAGCTCGCCGGCGCCGGCGGGGTAAAGGGCTCGACCGACCCGGCCACCGGGGCGCAGCTCTTAGAGAAGATCGCCGAGATCGACAAGATCTTCAAGGAGACAAAAGCAGCCGCCTGACGGCCCGTGCTGATCGAAGGCCGGTCCCGGAAGGGGCCGGCCTCTCCATGACGTCGGGAGGTCCCATGACATCGGGAGGCTCCAGGTGATTCGCGCCGCGGCCCCGGCCGATGTGCCGGTCCTGCTCACCATGATCCGCGAGCTGGCGGCCTACGAGCGATCACCGGAGGCGGTGCACGCCGAGGAGAGCAGTGTGCAAACTGCCCTGTTCGGCACCTCCCCGCGGGTGTTCGCCCTGGTGGCCACCGACGGCGACGTGCCTGTCGGTTTCGCGGCGTGGTTCGTCAGCTTCTCGACCTGGACCGGCCGGCACGGCATCTACCTGGAGGATCTCTACGTGCGCCCGACGCACCGCGGCGCGGGTCACGGCCGAGCGCTGCTGGCCGAACTCGCCCGCATCGCCCTCGACCGGGGGTACCCCAGGTTGGAGTGGTCGGTGCTGGACTGGAACAGCCCGGCCATCGACTTCTACCGATCCCTCGACGCGGAGCCCATGACGGAGTGGACAACCTGGCGCGCCACCGGACCCGCTCTGACCCGGTTGGCGTCGCCGGGGACCCGCGACTCACGGTACGGTTGAAGAGCGGCTCTGGTGCGAGGGAACCCTCCGAGCCTCGACTGGGGCAAGGGAGCCGGCGTGAGCGAGACTCCGCGGTTTTCGGCAGTGACTGACACCGTGACGATCAGTCTGCCCGCACAGAGCGCGTACGTGTCGGTGCTCCGCACAGCGACCGCCGCGCTGGCCGCCCGGCTCGACTTCACTTTGGAAGACATCGAGGACCTGCGCATCGCGGTGGACGAGGCCTGCGCCCTGCTGCTGACCAGCGCCGTTCCCGGCACGCAGATCACCTGTGCGTTCGAACTGGGAGGCGAGGCCATCGAAGTCCGCGTCTCGACGGTCACCGAGGACGGGCGGCGGCCAGCGCAGGACACCTTCGCCTGGACGGTCCTCGCCGCGCTGGCCGGTGAGGTCGACAGCTCGGTGGAGGCAAATCGAGTCACGCTCCGGCTACGCAAGGCCCGGCCTGACCGCCGCACGGCGGTCCGGACGTGAACGGCCGGGCTGAGGCCGTCGTCGCCGACGGCACCCACCCTGACCTGATGCCGCCGACGCCGCAGGATATGACAGCCGGGGCGAGCCGGGGCGAGCGCGCCGGACACGACCGCGTTCGGGCCCGGGACATGTTCGCCTCCCTCGCCCGGTCCGACCTGTCGGCGGTGTCGCGGCAGCGGGTCCGAGACGAGTTGGTCGAGATGCACCTGCCGCTCGTGGAATACCTGGCCCGGCGGTTCCGCAACCGGGGCGAGCCCTTGGACGACCTCGTGCAGGTGGCCACGATCGGTCTGATCAAGGCGGTCGACCGCTTCGACCTCGATCGGGGTGTGGAGTTCTCCACGTACGCGACGCCGACCATCGTCGGGGAGATCAAGCGGCACTTTCGCGACAAGGGGTGGGCGATCCGCGTCCCGCGGCGACTGCAGGAGCTCAAGCTGTCGCTGGCCAAGGCCACCAGCGAGCTGTCGCAGCGCAACGGTCGCTCTCCCACCGTCGGGGAGCTGGCCAGCCACCTTCGGATGAGCGAGGAGGACGTACTGGAGGGCCTCGAGTCGGCGAACGCCTACTCGGCGGTTTCCCTGGACGCACCCGACACGGGCGACGATGAAAACCACGCGGTCGCGGACACCCTCGGCATCACCGATGAGTCCCTGGAGGGCGTGGAATACCGGGAGTCGCTCAAACCGCTGCTGGGGCAGCTACCGGCGCGGGAGAAGCGGATCCTGCTCCTACGGTTCTTCGGCAACATGACCCAGTCCCAGATCGCCGCCGAGCTGGGCATCTCCCAGATGCACGTGTCCCGGCTGCTCGCCCGCACGCTTACCCAGCTCCGCGCCGGCCTGCTCCTCGAGGAGTGACCCTGGGGTTGACCTCACCGGAAGCTCTCCCGGGATTGGGCGCTGCCGAACAGCGACCCGAGGACAGCGGCCGCGAGGCCCAGGACGAGAGCGGCAGACAGATACTGTCGCCCCTGGAGAAGCCCCCAGCCGACAGGCAGCATGAGGAGTTGGATGAGCACCACCGGCGACAGCGCCGGTCGTCGCCCCCGGGCAAGGCCGCGGGCGAGCACGCCCAGCACGGCGGCCAGCCCGAGGCCGAGGGCGGCACCGAGCAGCGCAATGGCCCGGTCCTGCGGAGAGCCGCGCAGGACGTTCCACAGGTAGACGCCGGATACGGCGAACATCCCGACGCTCTCTATCGCGGTGAACACCGCCGCCCGCAGAACGGACCGCGGCACCGGATCGGCTCCGCCGACTCGTGTCATCTCGGCCGAGGCTACCCGGAAAGGTATCCTCGATCAGTGCGGGCTCTGCTGATCGTCAATCCGAAGGCCACCGCCACCACCGAGCGCGGCCGGGACATCCTGGCCCGGGCGCTCGGCAGTGAGCTGAAGCTGGATGTGGCCATGACCCAGCGTCGCGGTCACGCGGTGGAGTTGGCCCGGCAGGCCGTGCACGACGACATCGAGGTTGTGGTCACTCTCGGTGGCGACGGTACGGTCAACGAGGTGGTCAACGGCCTGCTGGCCGATGGCCCGCGGCAGGATCTACCGGCCCTGGCCGTGGTGCCCGGCGGCAGCGCCAACGTGTTCACCCGCACCCTGGGCCTACCGAGGGATCCGGTGGAGGCCACGTCCGAGGTCCTCGCCGCGCTGCGGGAAGGCCGTCGGCGCAGTCTCGGTCTCGGTCTGGCGGACGACCGGTGGTTCACCTTCTGTGCCGGGGTGGGGTTCGACGCCGAGGTCGTGCACGAGGTGGAGACCCACCGCCGCGAGGGTGGTCGGGCCACGCCCGCGGCCTACGTGCGCACCGCGATCCGGCACTTCTACCTCGGTACCGACCGCAGGCGGCCGGCGCTGCGGCTGGTGCGTCCCGGCCAGCCGGCCGAGGACGGCCTGTTTCTGGCCATCGTGTCGAACTCCTCGCCGTGGACCTACCTCGGCTCCCGACCGGTCGTGCCCAGCCCCTCGGCCTCCTTCGACTGCGGACTGGACGTGGTCGCCCTCCGCCGGATGGGTACCCCCATCGCGTTGCGGTCGGTGCGACGGATTCTGCACGCCCGGGGCGGGGTGCCGCGCGGGCGCGCGGTGCTCTCGCTGCACGACCTGGACGATTTCACTGTCAGCGCCGTGCGGCCGGTCGCCGTGCAAGTTGACGGGGACTACCTCGGAACCGGACAGGAAGTACGGTTCAGGGCCGTTCCCGACGCGCTCTGCGTCATCGCCTGAGCACGAGATACCCCGATTCGGTGTGAGCCGGGCCACATCGTCACATGAGCCTTGCCTTGACCGGTGTCGGCTGACAGGGTGAAAGCGGAACGGAACCTCGTGATACCTCGGGGTTCGCAGGCACGACAAAGGCACTCAATGTGGAGTACCTTCCGGCTCTCGGATGCAGCCCGCGAGCGTGGACTGACGGAGACAGATCCCGCGATGGGGCTGCCGGCCTCCGTAGGATGTTGGAGGAGTGACACTGATGGACTGGCGCCACCGTGCCGCCTGCCGGGACGAAGATCCCGAGTTGTTCTTCCCCATCGGTACCACCGGTCCGGCGCTCTCCCAGGTCAACGAGGCCAAGGTCGTATGTCGGCAGTGTGCGGCCCGCGAGGAATGCCTGGCTTGGGCGATGGAGAGCGGCCAGGATTCCGGCGTCTGGGGCGGGCTGTCCGAGGACGAGCGGCGCGCACTCAAGCGGCGAGCCAGGGTGGGGATCCGCGCCTGATCAACTGTTCCGCGGACCGGCGCGCGACCCGGTCGACAGCGGCAGGTGAACGCGGACGTCGGTGCCCACAGGCTGCCGTGGGCGCAGCGCGATGGTGCCACCCAACTCGGTGGTGACCAAGGTCTGGACGATCTGCAGGCCCAGCCGGTCAGAGGTGTCCAGCAGAAACCCGGCCGGCAGTCCACCACCGTCATCGACCACCGAGAAGGTCAGCCCCGCGTCGTCGCGCGACGCGCTGATCTCGACGGTGCCTTCCACGCCGACACCATCGTTGTCGGCCGGCCCGGAATCGGCGAAGGCATGTTCGGCCGCGTTCTGCAACAGCTCGGTGACGACCATCGCGAGGGACGTGGCGGTCGGTGCCGGCAGCACTCCGAAGCTGCCACGACGAATGATGTGGACGCGCCCGCCGTTGAGGCTCACCTCGCCGACCATGGCGATGATCCGGTCCGCGACGTCGTCGAAGGCGACGAGCTCGTCCAGGGTCTGGGACAGCGTCTCGTGCACCAACGCGATGGAACTCACCCGCCGCACGGACTCCTCCAGCGCCGCTCGCGCCTCCGGCACCGCCAACCGTCGAGACTGGAGGCGCAACAGGGCCGCTACCGTCTGCAAGTTGTTTTTCACCCGGTGATGGATCTCCCGGATGGTTGCGTCCTTACCGAGGAGCTGACGGTCACGATGACGCAACTCGGTGAGGTCGTGCACAAGCAGGATGGCGCCGATCCGCCGACCGTCCGGAAGGAGCGGGATCGCCCGCAAGGCCACGACCGATCCGTTGGCCTCCAACTCACCGGAGCGGGCCACACGGCCTTCGGCAACCGCGGTCACGGGCCCGCTCGGCGAACCATCGCCGAGCAGGGCGGCTGTGACCGTGCCGAGGTGGACGCCGGTGAGGTTCCCGGACAGCCCCAGCCGCCGATAGGCCGACTGCGCGTTCGGGCTGGCGAAGACGACAGCGCCAGAGGCGTCGAGGCGGATCAGCCCGTCCCCCACCCGAGGCTCGCCGGCGACGTGCACCGGTGGGGGTCCGGGAAACGGAAAACGTCCTTGGGAGATCATCGCGGCAAGATCGTCGGCACACTGCAGGTAGGCCAAGTCCAGCCGACTCGGCGTCCGAGCCGCCTGCAGGCTCGTCTCGCGCGTAACCACGGCGACGGCGCGCCCCCCGTGGCGTACCGGAATCGCCTCCTCACGGACCGGCGTACCGTCGCGCCAGTCCGGGTCGCCTTCCCGATAGATCCGCTGCTCAACCCAGGCTGTCCGCAGCGCCGGCCGAGCCGCCGCCGGCACGCTCCACCCCACGCGGTCGTCGTGGTGACACGTCGGGCCGGTCGTGGGTCGCATCTGGGCCACGGCCAGAAATGCCGCACCATCCTCCACTGCGACCCAGAGCAGCAGATCGGCGAAGGAGAGGTCAGCGAGAAGTTGCCAGTCGGCGACCAGCCGGTGCAGCCAGTCCAGCTCGGCCGGGCCGAGCGCCGTCTGGTCGCTGACCAGGTCCTCCATGCTCGGCACAGCCCGAGCGTAATCTTCGCTGCGTGACGTCGACGTCGGCTCGCGCGATCTCCAGCCTCCCGCCGCCGCCCCCGCGGACAGCGCCCTCACCGGCAGCTTCGCCAGCATCCTCGCCAGCATCGCGAGGCGCTGCCGATGCGCGCCGCAGGACGGTCGACCTGGTGGCCCGCGACCTGGCATCGGTGTGGCACCCCTTCACCCAGCACGCGCTCTGGGCGGGGGACGATCCGCTGGTCATCGACCGGGCCGAGGGGGTCTGGCTGTATGACTCCGACGGTGCGCGCTACCTCGACGGCGTCTCCTCGCTCTGGGTCACGGTGCACGGTCACCGGGAGCCGGCCATCAACGAGGCGATCCGCGCTCAACTCGACCGGCTGGACCACGCGACCTTCCTGGGGCTGACACACGAGCCGGGCATCGCCCTCGCCGAGGCCCTGCTCGCGGGCGCCCCCAGCGGGTTGTCCCGGGTTTTCTACGCCGGCGACGGAGCGTCCGCGGTTGAGGCTGCGCTGAAGATGGCGTTCCAGTTCGCAGCTCAGCGCGGAGAGTCTCGACCGCTGTTCCTCTCCGTCGCCGAGGGCTACCACGGCGACACGCTGGGGGCAGTCAGCGTCGGCGGGATCGGGCTGTTCTCCGACACCTACCGGCCGATCCTGCTGGAGACCAGGCAGATCCCCTCACCCGGAGTCGGCGACGGCTCTCCCTCCCAGCGTGCGGCCGCCTCGTGCGCCGCGCTGGCCCAGGTGATGGAGCGCGAGGGTGAGCGGGTCTGCGCGGTCATCGTGGAACCCATGGTCCAGGCGGCGGCCGGCATGCTGACTCATTCGGCGGACTTCCTCCGCGGCGCGCGTCGCTGCGCCGCCGCCGCCGGCGCGCTGCTCATCGCGGATGAGGTGGCCACCGGGTTCGGCCGGACCGGTCGCATGTGGGCGGTGGAGCACGCCGAGGTGGCCCCTGATCTGCTCACCTGCGGCAAGGGTCTGACCGGTGGCTACCTGCCGCTGTCCGCGGTGCTCGCGACGGAGGAGGTGTACGAGGCCTTCCTCGGCTCGCCGTCGACGGGCCGGACGTTCTTCCACGGGCACACCTACACGGCGAACCCGTTGGCGTGCGCGGCTGCGCTGGCCAACCTCACGCTGATGACCGAACGCGGGACCGTTGCACGCGCGGCAGCGCTCGGCGAGCAGTTGGCCGCCCTGCTGGCTCCGCTGGCCGCGGAGGTGAGCGAGATCCGCCGCATCGGCACCATGACCGGTATCGACCTCGGCAGCCACGACCCGGACCGCAGGGTGGGCGCGCGGGTCTGTCGGGTGGCCCGAGATCGCGGAGTCTGGGTGCGCCCGCTGGGCGACGTCGTCGTGCTCATGCCGCCGCTGGCGATCCACGACGATGAGCTCGAGTTGTTGGTCGACACCGTGCGCGACGCCGTCCGCCAGGTCCGTGCCGAAGGAGCGGGTTGATGGCGACCGGCACCCCCAGCGCGGGCGTCGACCCGCTGGCCTGGCTGGACGAGCAGGCCGTCGCCCGCAGGGCCGCCGGGCTGCGCCGCCGGCTGCGACCGCGGACCGCCGGTGATGCCCTGCTCGACCTTGCCGGAAACGACTACCTGGGGCTGACCCGGCACCCGGCCGTGGTGCGTGGCGCCGTGGACGCCGCCCGGGAGTGGGGTGCCGGCGCCACCGGCTCCCGGCTGGTCACCGGGTCCACCACGCTGCACGCGGACCTCGAGGCAGCGCTCGCTGCGCAGCTGAACACCGAGGCCGCGTTGGTCTTCTCCTCCGGCTACCTGGCCAACCTGGGCGCGGTCACCGTGCTCGCCGGCCGCGGGGACCTCATCGTCTCCGATGCGTACAACCACGCCTCGATCATCGACGCCTGCCGGCTCTCCGGCGCCCGGGTAGCCGTGGTGCCCCACCGGGACGTGGCGGCGGTCTCGGCGGCGCTGGCGCAGCGCGCGGAGGCCAGGGCGCTGGTCATCACCGACGCGGTCTTCTCCGTCGATGGTGACCTGGCTCCGCTGGGGGCGCTGCATGAGACGAGCCGCCGGCACGGCGCCGTGCTCCTCATCGACGAGGCGCACTCTCTCGGAGTCGTGGGACCGGCCGGTCGGGGTGCGGCCGTCGCCGCCGGTGTCGCCGGCGAGCCGGACATCGTGCTCACCGCCACCCTGTCCAAGTCGTTGGGCAGCCAGGGCGGCGCGCTGCTCGCCAGCAGGCGCGTCGTCGAGCACGCGGTGGACGCCGGGCGACCGTTCATCTTCGACACCGGCCTCGCCCCGCCGTGCGCCGGTGCTGCCCTCGCGGCGCTGCGTCTGCTCGTCGAGGACCCGAGACTGGCCACTGACGTGGTACGTGCCGCGCACGCGCTGGCGGCGACCGTCCGGGCCGCCGGCCTACGGGCCTCCGAGCCCGACGCAGCGGTCGTCGGCGTGCCGTTGGCATCACCCGAGGTGGCGGTCGCGGCCGCGGAGACGTGTGCCGAGCACGGCGTGCGGGTCGGCTGCTTCCGCCCCCCGTCGGTCCCCGACGGTATCTCCCGGCTCCGGCTCACCGCCCACGCCGGGCTGCCCAGCGATGCGCTGCGCCGGCTGGGTGCGGCGCTGCGGGAGGTGTCAGGTCAGCCGCCCCCAGTGCGCCTGGCGTGATCGTCGCGGCCAGCGCGCACGGCGAATGGAGCCGGTTTCTCCGGCTACCCGAATACTGTTGCTCTTGAAGCTGATTACGGGGTTCGCTCGACCTCAACATTGGACACGAGTTACCAAGGGTGACCGGGGAGTTACTCTGAGGCGTCATGTGGCGCCAGAGACAACCTTATGCCGGGGGAAAGTCCGTGTTGTCCCGGCGGCATTGCGGCTGGGCGGCAGGTTTACTAGCCGCCATTGGCATTGCCAGTGTCGGCGGCAGCCAGGGGCAGCGTCCGGTCGCCGCCATCGCCCCCCCCGGATACCATCGCGCCGCGCCCGTCCCGTCGATCACTCCCGCCAGCCGCACGCCGAACAGCGCCGCAGGGCTGGTGCCGGTGGTCTCGCGGGTGGGTACCACCCGGCCGGTTGTCTTCCTCACCATGGACGATGGAGTGACGCGCCTGCCCGGCACAATCGCCTGGTTCCTCCGTCATCGAATTCCGGCAACCGCTTTTCTTACAGACGCGGACATCTCCGGCGACTACGGCTACTTTCGCCGGCTGCAGGCGGCCGGAGTACACATCGAGAACCACACGGTGCACCACAAATTGCTGCGCGGAAAGCCTTTCGCGGCTCAACGTGGCGAGCTGTGTACGACATCGAGCCGGTTCATGCGGGCATTCGGTCAGCGGCCGACGCTCTTCCGGCCGCCGTTCGGCGCCTTCGACAACGCCACTCAGCGGGCAGTCGGGATCTGCGGGATGACCAAGTTGGTGACGTGGTCGGTCACCATCAGCAACGGCACTGTCCAGTACGCGCGAGGCCCCGGGCTCCGCCGGGGTGACATCGTCCTCATGCACTTCACCAAGCGCACTCTCGCCGAGCTGGACCTGTTCCTGCGGACCGCCCGTCGGGCGAGACTGCAGCCCGCCCTGCTCGAGAGCTACATCGGCTAGACCCGCACGAGCCCCGCCTGTGCGCAACCTTCCGCCAGGACGTCAAGCCCGAAGGCGTCCACCGGGCCGAGCGCCCCGACGTCCCGCACCGCGCCCTCGGCCAGTCGCTGCGCCCCCCAGGCCAGCAGGCAAGCGGTGAGGTCGTAACCGTCTTTTCCGCCCACCTCCACCTGCGCCACGGGCCGCCCGTCCACGTCTGCGCAGATCGCGACGACCAGCGACCGACGACGCGCCCGCAGGGCGGCGTCCGGGCCGCGGCCTGTGCCGCGGGGGGTCAGCGTGCCGACGACCGCCTCCATCGGCCGGCTCAGCCCGGGAAGTGCGCGGACGGCAGACAAGCCCAATGACAGCGCCTGCAGGGGGCGCGTGGCGGTGCCAAACCAGCCGACGTAGACCCCGACCTCGACAAGACCCGGGGCGATCCGCGGCAGGGCGAAGGGTTCCGTGCCGCCGATCGAGGCAGCCAACAGGCTCCGCCCCCCGACCGGAAAGGCGCGGAGGTGGCGGGCGATCGGTTCCAGGACGAGGCGGCCGGCCCGTAGGGCGTGATGCTCGGCGAGCAGCATGCCGGCCGAGGACGCCGCAGTGCCGCTACTCATCCCGGTCGGTGCGCTCCCGCCGTCGGCACCGGTGAAGAAGTAGCCGACGTCGACCCGCGCGGCCGCCGGCGACTCCCGCAGTGCCAGCGCCCCGGCCAGATTGCCGGGCACGTAGTCATACCCGAAGCCGGTGAGCACCGCGGCGGACGTGGCTCGCGGCCCGTACTGCTGGAAGATCCGACGGATGAACCCTGCCTCGCCCGTCGAGTCGAGGTAGTGGGCGCCGGCGTCGATGGCCGCCTCGATAGCCGCGCCGCCGTACTCGGCGAAGGGCCCCACGGTAGTGATCAGCACGTCGCCGGCATCCACCAGCCCCCGGATGCTCGCGGGCCGGCTGACGTCGGCGACGGCGACCTCCAAGCCGCCGAGCCCCGCTGCGAGCGCGGCCAGCGGCTCGGGGTGCCGACCTGCCAGGACCGGCCGGACGCCCTGGGAAACGAGCGCGTCAGCCGTGAGGCGTCCGGTGAAGCCGGTGGCCCCGAAGAGCACGATGCGCGCGGTGCCGGCCATGCCGGTTAGCCTGCCAGTGGTGAGCGTCGTGATCGTGACCGGCACCGGGACCGGGGTCGGCAAGACCGTGGTGACGGCCGCGCTGACCGCCCTGGCGATTGCTCGCGGCGCGTCGGTGGCGGTGGTGAAGCCCGCGCAGACGGGCCTGGGGCCTGGGCAGCCCGGAGATCTGGCCGAGGTCCGCCGGCTCGCTGTTCCGCCGACGGCTGCTGTCGACCTCCTGGAGTTCGTCCGCTACCCCGACCCGTTGTCGCCGGCGGCGGCCGCCCGCCGGGTAGGTCGACCACCGCTCGACCTGGGTGATGCGCTGCGCCGCATCACCGCCGTGGCCGCCGACCGGCGGCTCGTGCTCGTGGAGGGGGCCGGCGGGCTGCTGGTCCGCTTCGATGACGACGGGCACACGCTGGCCGACCTGGCGCGTGGGCTCCGCGCCCCAGTGCTGGTCGTCATCCGGGCCGGTCTGGGCACGCTCAACGACACGGCGCTGACGTTGGAAGCGCTGGCCCACCGCGGTCTCGAGCTGGCCGGGGTGGTGATCGGTAGCTGGCCGGTCGCGCCTGGCCTGGCGGAACGAAGCAATATTGCGGACCTGGCGACCCTGGCCGGCCGGCCGCTGTGCGGGGCGGTGCCCGAGGGGGCCACTCGCCTTCCGGCGCCGGCATTCCTCGCGACAGCCGAGGCCAGCCTGGCCCCGGCGTTCGGGGGCCGTTTCGATCCGGCAGGATTGCGGTCATGAACGACGCGGCGACCGACACGAACATCGACATCCTGGGGGTGGCCAGGGCGCAGGTCCTCCTCGAGGGTCGCGGCCTGGACGAGCCGCAGGCGCTGGCCTGCCTACAGCTCGATGACGACCGGCTGCCCGAGCTGCTGACCCTCGCCCACGAGGTGCGGCTGCGCTGGTGCGGCCCGGAGGTGGAGGTCGAGGGCATCGTCAGCCTCAAGACCGGCGGCTGCCCCGAGGACTGTCACTTCTGCTCGCAGTCCGGTCAGTTCGCCTCGCCGGTCCGCGCGGCCTGGTTGGACATTCCCGAGCTCGTACGATCCGCGCGGGACACGGCGGCCACCGGGGCAAGCGAGTTCTGCATCGTGGCTGCGGTACGCGGCCCGGACCGCCGGCTGCTGGACCAGGTCCGGGAGGGGATCCGCGCCATCCGGGCGGCCGGTATCCCGGTCAACATCGCCTGCTCCCTCGGGATGTTGACCCAGCAACAGGTCGACGACCTCGTGGGCATGGGCGTGCACCGTTACAACCACAACCTGGAGACCGCCCGTTCCCACTTCTCCACAGTGGTCACCACCCACACCTGGGAAGAGCGCCGCGAAACCCTGCAGATGGTCGCCGACGCCGGCATGGAGGTGTGCTGCGGCGGCATCCTCGGGCTGGGCGAGTCGGTCGAGCAGCGGGCTGAGTTCGCGGCCCAACTCGGCGAGCTGGCACCGGACGAGGTGCCGCTGAACTTCCTCAACCCACGTCCCGGCACGCCGTTGCAGGACGCGGACGTCCTCGATCCCCGCGAAGCCCTGCGCGCCATCGCGACCTTCCGGCTGGCACTGCCGCGGACGATCCTGCGCTACGCCGGCGGGCGTGAGATCACCCTCGGTGATCTGGGCACCGAGCAGGGCCTGCTCGGCGGCATCAACGCGGTCATCGTCGGCAACTACCTCACGACGTTGGGGCGTCGACCCGAGGACGACATCGCCGTGCTCGCGGATCTCCACATGCCGGTGAAGGCGCTCTCGCAGACCCTGTAGCACAGTCGGAGACCCCCATACCGCCGCGCCCGCCGGCTCCCCTGGCCATGAGCGTTCGGCACCCGTTGGTATGTGGCCCGATTCGCAACGGGCGCTCGGCCAGGACACCGACCGGCCCGACGAAACCGAGGCGGCGGACTATTCGGTCGAGGTCGGCGATCCTCGTGCGGCGCCGCTCGTCCTCGAACTCGACGCTGCTACCTCGACGCAGGCCGAGCCGGTCGCTCAGCGCGACTAGCCTGGCGCCATGGCGGCCAGCGACTCGCGGATCGACGCCCACGGTGGCCGGATCGCGGTCGAGGTGGCCCGTCGTCATGGCGTGGACATCATGTGGACATTGTCCGGCGCACACGTCTTCCCCATGTTCGACGGTGCGGTCACCGCCGACCCCCCGATGCGCCTGATCGACGTACGTCATGAACAGACCGCGGTCTTTGCCGCCGAGGCCACCGCCAAACTGAGCCGACACCCTGGCCTGGCCGTGCTCACGGCTGGCCCCGGTGTCACGAATGGCATCAGCGCGATCATCAGCGCGCACTTCAACGCCTCGCCGCTGCTCGTCGTCGGGGGTCGCGCGCCCCGGAGCCGCTGGGGCTTCGGTGCGTTGCAGGAACTCGACCATCCACCGCTGTTGGCGACGGTCACCAAGTACGCCGGCACCGTGGACGAGGTCGGCGCCCTCGGCGCCTCCGTCGACGATGCGCTCACGCTGGCCAACACCCCACATCGCGGTCCGGTCTTCCTCGACGTGCCGATGGATGAGTTCTTCGCCGTCGCCGGAACCGATCTGCCTACGGTGCGGCCACCGGTGGCGGTGCCGCCCGACCTCGACGCGATCGAGCGCGTCACCGGCCTGCTCCGCGCCGCTCGCCGGCCGGTACTCGTGCTCGGCTCGGACGTCTGGTGCGGCGGCGCCGAGGTGGCCGCCCGTCGCGCCGCTGAGGCACTGCGGCTACCAGTCATTCCGAGCGGCATGGGACGGGGAATCGTCCCCTCGGGACATGACCTGCTGATCACATCAGCCAGAGGATTCGCCCTGCGGCGTGCCGATCTGGTCATCGTGGCTGGCGCGCCGCTGGATTTCCGGCTCGGGTTCGGCATCTTCGGCGCCCAGGACCACCCGGCTCAGGTTGTACACCTCGCCGACGCAGCCGATCAGATCGCCCGGCACGTCCCCCTGGACGGCGCGGTCAGCGGGGACCTGACACTGATCTTCGACGCGCTGCTCGACGCGCGACCGGGCACGGACCCCACGTGGATTCCGTCGTTGCGGGAGGCCGTGTCGGCCACGGCCAAGTCTGACGGCGCCCTGCTCTCCGCGGACGCCACGCCGATACACCCGGCTCGCATCTATGGCGAGTTGCGCCGACACCTGGCCGATGACGCGGTCGTGATCGGTGACGGCGGTGACTTCGTCTCCTTCGCCGGCAAGTACGTCGAGCCGACCAGACCAGGCGGCTGGCTCGACCCCGGCCCGTACGGGTGCCTCGGCACCGGGCTGGGCTACGCGATGGCCGCACGAATCGCCCGGCCCAGCAGCCAGGTCGTGCTCCTGCTCGGTGACGGTGCCGCCGGCTTCTCGCTGATGGACGTCGACACGCTGGTCCGCCATCGGCTGCCGATCGTAATGATCGTCGGCAACAACGGCATCTGGGGGCTGGAGAAGGGCCCGATGCAGATGCTCTACGGCTACGACGTGGCGGCCGACCTGCAGCCCCAATGCCGGTACGACGAGGTGGTACGCGCACTCGGCGGGGCCGGTGAGATGGTCACCGATCCCGGTCAGATCGGCCCGGCGCTGCGCCGGGCTTTCGCGGCCAACATGCCCTACCTGGTGAACGCCATCACCGATCCGGCGGCAGCCTACCCGCGGCAGACGTTGGGGATCTGACGGTCGCGTGCCACCGGGCGCTCCGGCTGGGCTGTCGGCTGGCTTGGAGCTGCGGCCGGCCGCTGTGAGCTGCTCCTTCAAGAGTCGGTCACCTTTCCGCGCCGATCATGCTCGTACGGGCGTTGGCAGCCGCGCTGCAACGCACCTTCGAGCATGATCGGCGAGGGAACGTTCGTTCTCGCATGATCGGCGAGATCGGCTGGAGACGTGGCAGTGCGGGGGGGACCTTTCGGCTTCTCGGTCACCGCGGTGCAGCCCGCCTGGCCAGGCGCACGCAGTAGCGTGCGGCCTGCCGAACCCGGGAAGTCGAAAAGGGGCGACACTGGGACCGGCACCCGGCCGACCCATATCTACCTCGGAGGCAACATGGCCTTGAACGACGACGACATTGTGACCACGACGTCAGGCGGAGGTCTAGACGGCCCAGCGGACGGCGGCGCCGGGCACGACGGTGGCGCTGACGGTGGCGCTGACGGTGGCGCTGACGGTGGCGCTGACGGTGGCGCTGACGGTGGCGCTGACGGTGGCGCTGACGGCGGCGCCGGCAAGGGGGCCGACGGCGGTCTGGACGGCTCGGCCTGAGCATCCCATCCACTGGACAGCGTGGGGCGGTCGAACAGATCGACCGTCCCACCCTGTGTCGCTGCATCGGGGTCTCGGCCGATGAGTTCGCCAGCGGGTACTGGGGCGCACGGGCCCTGCTGACCCCAGCCGCCGACGGCGGGGGTTTCGCGGATCTGCTGACCCTCGACGCGGTCGATGAACTGTTGTCCCGGCGTGCCCTGCGCACGCCGTTTCTCCGCCTCGCGAAGGATGGTCGGGTCATCGACCCCGCCCGATACACTCGCTCTGGCGGCGCCGGTGCAGAAATCGGCGATCAGGTGGCCGACGACCGCGTGCTGGCGCTGGTGGCCGACGGGGCGACAGTGGTCCTGCAGGGACTGCACCGGCTGTGGCCGCCTGTCATCGCATTCGCCGGCGACCTCTCGGGCGACCTCGGGCATCCCGTTCAGGTCAACGCCTACATCACCCCGCCGTCGTCACGGGGCTTCGCCGCGCACTACGACGTCCACGACGTCTTCGTGCTGCAGCTTGCCGGGGAGAAGCGATGGACGATCCACCCGCCGGTGCATCCGCTGCCGCTGCGGAGCCAGCCGTGGACCGACCACGCGAGCGCCGTCGCAGCAGCGGCCATCGGGCCTCCCGTCATCGACTCCGTGCTCCGGCCCGGCGACGCGTTGTATCTGCCCAGAGGGTACCTGCACGCCGCCACGGCGCTCGGGGCCACCAGCGCGCACCTGACGGTCGGCGTGCACGCGCTGACGCGCTACACACTCGTGGAAGAGGTGCTTGCTCGGGCCGCGGACGACGCGGAGCTACGAGCCTCCCTTCCGCTCGGCGACGTGGGCGACCCCGGGCGGCTCCGCGACGAGTGGGACGTCGTCGCACGCCGGCTGGCCGCCTCGCTCGCCGACCCGCCGGTGGAGCGCATCGCGCGGCGGCTCCGAGAGCGGGTGGCAGAAGGCGTACGCCCCGCGCCCATCGCGCCGATCGCGCAGGCTGCCGTGGCGGCGGCGATCACGAAGCGGACGGGTGTCCGGGTACGGCCGGGACTGCGCGCTCAGCTGATAACCGCGGGCGGGCACCGCGTCCGACTGCTGCTCGGCGGCCGATCGGTCACCGCGCCGGACAGCACTCGGCCGGCACTGGAGGCACTCCTGGGCGGGGGGGTACACGTCGCTGGCGAACTGCCCGGCCTGGACGAGGAGGACGGAGTCGTCCTCGTCCGGCGGCTGTTGCGGGAGGCCGTCGTGGTGCCCGCATGATCGTCGTATCGGCGTGACTGCGCAGGCCGAAGCGATCGGGGCTCCGATCCTGCGGTGCGCACCAGCCGCCGAACTGCGGGGCGATGCCGCGGCCGCGACCGCCACCCCGGTCACCCGATGGCTACTCGTCGAACAGTCCGGGCCGTGGGGCCGGGACGCGGCCAGGTCCTGTGGGCTGAGCCTGACCGTGGCAGAGGACCTGCTCGACCGGGCCGACGTTGCCAGCGCGCGGCTGCTGCTCATCCGCCGGTATGGCCGCCCAGTCGCCGGCCCCCGCCGGTGGGCCTACGTCGACTCCCGCCCGGGGCTTGAGGCGTCGTACTGGGGCAGCGTCGGCAGCGACGACGAGCTCCTCCGGGTGCCGCTCGACGGCTCGGCAGGAACCCGCAGACCGGGGCCGACGTACCTGGTCTGTACGCACGGTCGACATGACGCCTGCTGCGCCATCCGCGGCCGGCCGGTGGCCGCCCGGTTGAGCGCCCTGCGCCCGGCCGAGACCTGGGAGTGCTCCCACGTCGGCGGCGACCGGTTCGCGGCGAACCTTGTTCTGCTGCCGCACGGTCTGTTCTACGGTCAGGTCACCGCGACCGACGCTGCCGGCATCATCGAGGCGTACGAGGAGCGTCGTGTCGTGCCCGAGTTGCTGCGTGGGCGCTCCACGTTCTCCACACCGGTGCAGGCGGCGCAGCACCATGCCCGCTTGGCGCTGGGCGAGCGGGACGTGGACGGCTTGGCTCCGCGCGGCGTGCACCGACTGGGGGCGGCCACGTGGCAGGTGCGCCTGGCAGCGGCCGATGGCCCGGTCACGGTCACCGTTGCCGCCGAGAAGACGCGCCCCGCGCCGCTGACCTGCAGCGCCACGCGGGACGTCGTGGCCACCACGTTCCGTCTCGTGAGCCTGACCTCGTCGCCGTCCTAGCCGCGCAGCCCCTCCCCGCCGACGCGGAACGCCTCGATCAGGGCCGCCCGCCAGGGGCGTAGCGCAGGCAGGCCAGCCGCCTGCCACTTGACCGCCGACAGCACGCTGTACGCCGGGCGGGGTGCCGGGCGCGGGTAGCGATCCGTTGTGGTCGGGTGGATCCTGTCGGGATCGGCGCCGAGCTCACTGAACACCGCCCGGGCCAGGCCGAACCACGTCGTGTCGCCCGCGTTCGTGCAGTGGTACACCCCGGGGCTGACGCCGGATTCGCCCAGGGCAACGAGCCCCGCGGCGAGGTCACGCGACCACGTCGGCGAGCCGTGCTGGTCGGCAACCACGTCCACCGTGTCCCGCTCGCGCTCCAGCCGGGCCATGGTCCGGACGAAGTTGTGGCCCGTCTGGCCGTACAGCCAGGCAGCACGCACCACGTAGGCCCGCGCCCCGCTGGCCAGCACCGCCCGCTCCCCCGCCGCCTTGGACCGGCCGTACGCCGAGCGTGGTCTGGTCGGGTTCTCCTCCCGGTAGGGGGTCGTGGCGTCGCCGGAGAAGACGTAGTCGGTAGAGAGGTGGATCATCGTGGCCCCGGCAGCCGCGCACGCTTGGGCCACCAAGCCTGGCGCGGTTGCGTTCGCCGCGTGGGCCGCCACTTCCGCCGACTCGGCGCCGTCCACATCGGTCCAGCCTGCCGCGTTGACCACCACGTCCACGCCGCGGACCGCGTCGGCGAGCGCGCCCCGGTCGGCGATGTCCAGTTCCTGGTGGGTGCGCCCCGTCACCTGGGCCGACGCGGCTGCGAGCACCCGCAGCAGGTCGGCGCCGAGCTGACCGCCCGCCCCGGTGACCAACCAGCGGGTCACTTCGGCGCGTCCAATGCGTTCAACGGGCGCCACCAGGCCTCGTGCTCCCGATACCAGCGCACGGTCTCCGCCAACCCGTCGGCGAAGCTGACCCGCGGTGCGTACCCCATCGCCTGCAGCTTGCCGTCGTCGAGAGAGTAGCGGCGGTCGTGACCCAACCGGTCCGGCACATGATCCACCCGGTCCCAGCCGGCGTCGCATGCCGAGAGCAGCAGAGCGGTCAGCTCCCTATTCCTCAGCTCACGGCCGCCGCCGATGTTGTAGATCTCGGCTGGTGCGCCGCGTTCGAGCACGAGTTGGATGCCACGACAGTGGTCATCGACGTGCAGCCAGTCCCTGATGTTGCCGCCGTCGCCGTAGAGCGGCACCTGCCGACCCTCGATCAGGTTGGTGATGAACAACGGGATGACCTTCTCCGGGTACTGGTACGGGCCGTAGTTGTTGGTGCAGCGGGTGATGCTGACATTGAGCCCGTGGGTCACCGCGTACGCCCGGGCGATCAGGTCGCCGCCCGCCTTTGCCGCGGCGTAGGGCGAGTTGGGTTCGAGGACGTGCGATTCTGTCCAGCTGCCGACCGGAATGGTGCCGTACACCTCGTCGGTGGACACCTGGACGACCCGGGGGATGCCGGCCCGCAGGCACGCGTCGAGCAGGACCTGCACACCGAGGGCGTTGGTCAGGACGAATTCGGCGGCGCCGACGATGGAGCGGTCGACGTGCGTCTCGGCGGCGAAGTTGAGCACCGCGTCGTGCCCGGGGAGAGTCGCCGCCAGCAACTCGGCGTCGCCGATGTCGCCGTGGAGGAAGCGGTAGCCCGGATGGTCGGCGACGGACGCCAGGTTGGCCAGGTTGCCCGCGTAGGTCAACTTGTCATAGACGGTGACCTCGGCACCCGCCACGGCGGGGTACCCCCCGCCCAACAGCGTGCGGACGTAGTGCGACCCGATGAACCCAGCGCCACCAGTGACGAGAACCCGCATCCCTCCACTGTCCCAGAGCGGTGTCACACAGTCGGCCAACTAGGGTCGGGTCATGAGCGACGCCGAGGTCCTCTGGACGCCCTCCCCGGATCGGGTCGAGTCGGCCCGCATCACCGCCTTCCAGCGGACAGTGCGGGACACCCGCGGCCTGGATCTGCCGACCTATGCAGACCTGTGGCATTGGTCGGTCACGGACCTGGAGGCGTTCTGGGGCTCGATCTGGGAGCATTTCGGCATCCGCGCCTCGACCCCGTACACGGCGGTACTCGGTCGGCGGGAGATGCCCGGCGCGCAGTGGTTCCCCGGTGCCACGTTGAACTACGCCGAGCACGCCTTGGCACGCGCCGGCGACGGGCCGGCCCTGATCTTCACCCGCGAGGACGGGCTGGCCCGACAGCTCAGCTTCACCGAACTGCGCGCCGCGGTGGGTGCCGCTGCGGCCGGCCTGCGCCGCCTCGGCGTACGCCGGGGGGACCGGGTGGCCGCACTGCTGCCGAACGCGCCGGAGGCGATCGTGGCCTTCCTGGCCACCGCCAGCCTCGGCGCGACCTGGTCCAGCTGCTCCCCGGACTTCGGCCCGCAGGCCGTCGCGGAACGCTTCACCCAGATCGAGCCCACCGTCTTCCTGGCTGTCGACGGCTACCGGTACAACGGCAAGGGATTCGACATCCGGCCCACCGTGGCCACGCTGCAGGCGCAACTCCCGCGGCTGCGCGCCACCGTGCTTATCAGCTATCTCGACCCAGAGGCCGCGCTGCCCGACACGGTGTCGTGGGCGGAGCTGCTGGCCACACCGGCGGAGCCGTCGTTCGAGCCCGTGCCTGCCGACCACCCGCTGTGGATCCTCTACAGCTCCGGCACGACCGGGTTGCCCAAGGCGATCGTGCAGGGCCACGCGGGCATCCTGACCGAGCACCTCAAGGCGCTGGCGCTGCACATGGACCTCGGGCCGGGCGACCGGTTCTTCTGGTTCACCACCACCGGTTGGATGATGTGGAACTTCCTCGTCTCCGGACTGACCGTGGGCGCGACCCTCGTGCTCTTCGACGGGTCGCCTGCCTATCCGGACCTCGACGCGCTGTGGGAGCTGGCGGAGCGGCATGGCATCACGTGTTTCGGCGCATCGGCCCCATACCTCATGTCCTGCCGCACCGCGGGCCTGCGGCCGGGCACCGCGCACGACCTCAGCGCTCTGCGGACCGTCGGCTCCACCGGCGCGCCGCTGCCGCCGAAGGGCTTCCGCTACGTCTACGACGCGGTCGGCGCCGACCTGCTCCTCGCCTCGGTCAGCGGCGGCACGGACGTGTGCACCGCGTTCGCCGGCGGTGTGCCGACCCTGCCGGTCTACGCCGGTGAGATCCAGTGCCGGATGCTCGGCGCGAAGATCGAGGCGTACGACCCGACGGGTCAGCCGGTGGTCGACGAGGTCGGCGAGCTGGTCCTTACCGAGCCGATGCCCTCGATGCCGGTGTCGTTCTGGAACGACCCGGACGGAGCCAAGCTGCGCGCCGCCTACTTCGAGGACTTCCCGGGAGTGTGGCGACACGGTGACTGGGTGCGGATCACGCCGCGCGGGACGCTCGTCATCACCGGTCGCAGCGACTCCACGCTCAATCGCGGCGGGGTGCGGATGGGCACCAGCGAGTTCTACTCCGTCGTCGAGGACCTGCCGGAGGTCCTCGACTCGCTGGTGATAGACACCGGCAGCGGCGCGGACAACGGCGCCCTGCTGCTGTTCGTGGTGCTCGCCGAGGACACCGGACTCGACGGCGAGCTGGACCGGCGGATCCGGACGACCATCCGCGGCGCGCTCTCGCCGCGGCACGTCCCCGATCGGATCGTGCCGGTGGCAGCGGTGCCGCACACGCTCAACGGCAAGAAGTGCGAGATTCCGGTCAAGCGGATCCTGGCCGGCCTCCCCGCCGAGCAGGCCGTCGCCCTCGACGCCCTGCAGAACCCGGCCGCGCTGGAGCCCTACCTCACGATGGCGGCCGAACTGTCCCGCTGAAATCTAGCGCTCTGAGCTCGGCCAGCAGTGCCGTCCACCGCGCGCCCACCGCGGCCTGGCTGTAACGCCGCGCCGTCTGACGGCCGGCGGCCGCCACTCGCTCACGGCGGGCCTCGTCCCGGATGAGGTCGAGCAGCGCTGCCGCAAAGGCCGCCACGTCCCCGTTGGGGACCAGCACGCCGTCCCGGCCGTCGGTGAGGATCTCGCGCGGGCCGTTGGGGCAGTCGAAGCTCACAACGGGCAGGCCGGCGCTCATCGCCTCCAGCAGGACCATGCCGAACCCCTCATACCGCGAGCTGAGCGCGAAGATCGAGCCCTTGGACAGCTCCGCGCCGAGCCGGTCGGTCGAGCCGACCAGAAAGACCGCGTTGTAGAGCCCGGCAGCGTCGATCTTCGCTCGCAGCGCCGGCGCCTTGACGCCGCTGCCATAGATCCGCAGCGTCCACCCGGGCTCCAGGGCGGCAACCAGCGCGAAGGCGTCGATGAGCAGGTCGAAACCCTTCTGCCGGACGAGCCGTCCGGCAGCCACGACCACCTTCTGCCGCCGCGGCGGAGAAGTAGCCGGGGGGTCTGCGTCTGGGTCTGGTACGGCGTTCGGGATCCGGGCCACCCGGGTGCGCTGTCCGGCCAGCAGCCGACGGTAGTCATGCTCGTCGGCCCGGGTCAGCACGGTCAAGGCGTCCAGCCGCGAGTAGTGACGACTAACCTCCGCGGCCAGCCCGGCTCGATGCGCGGCGATGTGCTGGTGCTCCTGGCCGATGGTGGTGATCCAAGGCGGAGCGTGACGGGCGGCGATGAGGTTGAAAGCCGGCCGGGTGGTGATCAGCACCGACGAGGGCGGCAGCGCCCGCAGCCGACGCAGCAGTCGCAGGTCGGTGAGTGCGGAACACGTGTCCCAGGCGTAGTCCTCTTCGTGCGTCAGCACGCTGGGGACGCGCGCCAGCAGACGACGCAGGCCAGCGCCGAGCCCGCAAGCCCGCCCAACCTCGGCCGCCATCAGATCGTTTAGCGGAGTCAGCCGTACGCCGGCGGGCAACGCTAGGAACGGCTGGTCGCGGTGCCGCACCATGCTGAGGATCTCGACGTCCGCTGTCCGGGCCAGGTACCCGGCGAGGGTGAAGGTTGTGCGTATCGTGCCGCCCATGCCGTAGGCGTTCATCAACACGATGCAGACCCGGCCGGCCGGGCGCGCCCGGCCCTCAGGCGGCAGCGGCGGCGGCGCCGTCGCCCGGTAGAGCAGCCGCAAGGCGAGGGCCGAGAGCCCTCGACCAGCCGCCCGCGCCCGAGGCGTTGTCCCTTTCCGCGTCCCTTTCCGCGCAGGCCCGAACCGGCGCCGCAGCCCCCTCGCCCACCGGGCCGGCCGATGCGGTGCCGGTTGCAGCTCGCCGACGGTGCAGGCGATCGACAGTCGGTCATCCAGCGTGACGTAGGGTCCCACGTCGTAGTGGAGGCCGGCGGACTGCACGGCGCACGTCGGATAGGCGAGCACCCGGTGGCGGTGCGGCAGGTCGGGGAAGGGGGCGGCGAGTCTCGCCCGGTCGGCACCGGTGGCCAGATAGACGTCCCAGACGCCGCCGGCGACTTCCTGGGCGGCGAGTCGCCGCACGTCGAGCACCGTCCGGAACCGACCGTCCGCGGCACTCACCGGCTCGCTCACCTCGGCCCCGCTCCGCCGGGCCCGGGCGACCAACCACACGGTCGCGTCACTGGACGCACCGTCACTGGAGGCAACGTCGGGGCCGCCGCTGAGGTCGCCCTCGATCCGCAGCAGCGGATCACCGACGTCCAGCCGCCGATAGGTAGCCTGCAGTGCGCGGCTTTCTGCGCGAGCCGTGATCGGCCCCCTCAGATGACCGGCGGTCGCCCGGCGCGCGTCATCAGCCAGGCCGTTCGCCAACGCAGTGGTCGACGCGGCCCGCAGGGCTGGATGAACCCGTCGCGGTAGCCGATCAGCAGGGCGTGGATCGCGCCTGGCTGTGACGCCCTGGCGATCGTGAGCAGGAACCAGGTCAGCAGGTACGCCGCGGCCAGTGGCAACGGCAGGTTGCGCCGAGCCAGCCACACCCGGTTGCGGGCCAGGTACCGCAACGCGTCGTGGTGGCGGCAGGGGTCCACGACCGGGTGGTGCGCGGTGACCTCGCCGATGTAGCGGACCCGGAACCCGGCGTCCCAGACCCGCCAGGCCAGCTCGATCCCCTCGTGTCCGTAGAAGAAGTGCGCCCCCCAGCCGCCGATGGCCTCGAAGAGCGTGCGGCGGACCACAACCGCACCCTCCCACACGGCACACACGTCACTGCTTCGCGACGGATCGCCCGGATGCAGCCGGGGAACCCACCGGGACGGCGACGGGCGGCCCTCCGGGTCCTGCACCCGCGGCTGCACGAGGCCGAGGGAAGGATCTGCGGCAAACACTGCCGCGAGTCGCGCCAACGCGTCCGGCTGCGGCAGGCTCGCGTCGTCGTCGAGGAACAGCAACAGGTCACCGCCGACCGCGGGCACGCCGGCGTTGCGTCCGGCGGGAATGCCGACGTTGTCAGGCAGCACCACTGCCGACACCTGCGGCGGCAACGGGGCGGGCTGCCAGCCGTTGCCGACAACGACGAGGTCGAGCCGTACGCCCCGCTGCGCGCGCAGGGACGCGATCGCGGTCGCGAGCTCTCGGGGCCGCGTGCCTTGGGTCAGCAGGACCGCACCGTAGGACGGCAGCTCGACCGCCAGCGTCGGCGATGCGGTCATCGCGGTCATCGCAACCGACTCGAGGCGAGCACGCTGGCCAGGTGCCCGGCGGCCGTGATCGCGACGGCCGGCAGGAACACCAGCAGCAGTGTGCGGGTCCCGACCAGGCTGCCGGCCGTGGCATCGACGAGTGCCGCGGCGAGCGCCAGGAAAGAGAACTCCACGGCGATGAACATGCGAAAGAACGGCAGGAAGCCGATGGTCCGGCGGAGCCGGTGCATCCCTGCCGCGCCCGGTGGGGAGCCGGTGTCCGCAAGGACCGCTCGCCCGCCCCGGGCACGGGCCGCGTCCACCAGGTCGGTCTCGCTCTTGACCAGCAACACGAGCACGGCGGCCAAGAGCCCCAGCGTGGTCCAGCCGTCGATCGAGCCCCACCCGCCGTCGGCACGGATGCCCAGCGCGACCGCCAGTGCCGCCTCCGTCGAGTAGTGTCCGATCCGGTCCAGGTACACCCCCGCCGGCGACAGCGTGTCCCGCCACCGGGCCACCTCCCCGTCCGCACAGTCGAACAGCAGCTGGCACTGCACCAACAGCACCGTGCCAACGGCGGCCACGACCCCGGGCAGGGTGAGGACGGCGGCAGCGAGTACGCCACTGACGATCATCAGCCACGTCACGCCGTTCGCCGAGATGGACGTCCGCAGCAGGAGTCGCGTGGCGTACGGCGAGAAGCGTCGCATGTAGAGCCGGCCCGCCCAGTGTTCGGCGTTGACCCGGCCGATGACGGAGTCGGGCTGCCCCACCTCGCGGATCCGCGTGATGCTCGGCCCGGCCTCGGTGGGCCCGGCCTCGGTGGGCCCCGCCTCGGTGGGCCCCGCCTCGGGCAGCATGGCCGGCTTAGCCATAGCTCGCCTCGTAGTCCTCCACCCGGGCGCGGATCTCGCCCGGGGTCAGGTTGAGGTGCTCGAGGATGGTGTACCGGTCCGGCCGGGTGGCCGGCGCGGCGAGAACGGCGGTGGTGAACTGCTCGCGGGACAAGCCGAGATCGGCGGCGGTCCGCGGAAGGTCATGCCGTCGCAGACACCGGTCCAGCTGGGCGAGGCGGTCCGTGTCCCCACGCAGGTACGTGCAGAACATGGCCCCTACGCCGGCCAGCTCACCGTGGTTGCCCGTGCCGGGGAAGAACCGATCCACCGCGTGCAGGAACTCATGATCCCCCCCACTGCAGGGCCGACTGGACCCGGCGGCAGCCATCGCCATCCCGGACAGGACGAGCGCGTCGGCGAGGCAGATGAGGAAGGCATCGTCGGAGACAGTGTCCGTCCGCCGCAGAAGTGCCTCTGCGGCGGTTCGGGCAAAGGTCACGGCGATTCCGTCCACCGGCTCTCCCCGCTCTGCGGCGGCCAGCTCCCAGTCGGCGATGGCGGACAGATTACTCACCGCGTCCCCGATGCCCGCGCGGACCTGACGCACCGGCGCGGCGCGGATGTAGTCGACGTCGACCACGACCGCGATCGGCATGGACACCCCGAAGGAGCCCTTTCCCCCCTCGTGTTCCAGTGAACTCACCGGCGAGGCGATGCCGTCATGGGAGAGGTTGGTGGGCACGGCCACCATCGGCAATGCCAGTCGGGTCGCGGCGTACTTCGCCACGTCCAGCGTCCTACCGCCGCCGATCCCGACCAGCGCGTCATAGGAGCGGGACTGGAGCTTGGCCTGCAACTCCCCAGCGGCGTCCAGCGAGGCGCCGGTGACGGTGACCACGTCGGCGTTGCAGAGGGACGCGCCCAGCGTTTCCACAATCCGCTCGCCCTGCCCCGGCCCGACCGCGACGGCGACGTGGCCGGCGGCCGAGATCCGCCGGTCGGCAAGCAGATCGCCCAGGTCCTCGATCGCTCCCGGTCGAATGTCGATGAAGAGCGGGCTGATCAGCATCCGGGCTAGTAACGGCATGCGATCTCCCGAGCACGATCCAGGTCACGCGGGTCGTCGACCTCAACCCAGTCGACGTCCCCGATGGGTGCGACCGCTACGGCGCCGCCGCGGTCGACGAACTCCTGGTAGCCGTCTTCGTAGTACAGATCGGGGTTGCGCATCCAGGTCGCCATCAGCGCTGCCGCGAGCGCCGGACCGGCCGTGGGTTCGATCATGGTGACGCCGATGTATTCTCCCGCCGCGACCGCCGGATCGACCGCCTTGTTGATCCGCGCCAGCGTGCCGTCGGGCTTGAGGAGGATCTTCATCTCCTCCTCGGCCAGCGTCTTGACAGTGTCGACCGCGAGCACCACCTCCGGCCCGCGTGCGGCCAGCACCGCCTTCTCCACGCTGACCGGGTGCACCGTGTCGCCGTTGACGAGCAGGACGGGTCTGGCGAACGCGCCGCGGGCCAACCACAACGAATACGCGTTGTTCCACGTCTCCGCCCGGGGGTTGTAGACCTGGCTCAGGCGCAACCCGTGCTTGTCCGCCAGCATCGGCGCCACCCGCGCGATCCGCTCAGCGGCGAAGCCGGTGACGATGACAACCTCGGTGATGCCGACCTGCGCGAGGTTGGCCAACGTGTTGTCCAGGATCGTGGTGTCCCCGTCGATCGGCAGCAACGTCTTCGGCAGGTCCTTGGTCAGGGGCTCCAGCCTGCGCCCGGCACCGGCGGCGAGGACCATCCCGATCACTCGTCGGCCCCTTCCTCGGCCCCGTCGTCGATGCCCAATTCCGCGCTCGCGGCCAGTGCCGGACCAGGCGCCAGCCAGCTTGCGACGCTCTCTCCGACGTAGAGCACACCGAGCAGGACGGCCGCCGCCCCCATGCCCACCGCCAGCCCACCAATCACCAGCAACACGTAGGCCGCCAGCACCCGGACGTCCCAGCCGCCGCCAGCCAGCCGCACCCACATGGGCGGCGCTGCCCGCCGGGCACGAATCCGGTACACCGTGTCGTAGTGGTGAAATGACAGTACGGAAAGTAGTGCAAAGCATACGGGCAGCGGCTGGCCGTCGGTCAGCAGCACCAGCACGAGCAGGACGGCGTACTCGGCCAGGCGCAACAGCGGCGGGACCAGCCAGCCGAGCCGGGTGCTGGCCGGCCGACCCGCGGCCACGCCGGCGCAGAGCACCAGCCAGCCGATGGCCAGGCCGAGGCCGGGCGGGATGGTGCCCGGGGCCTGGTCGCTGCCCACGACGATCGCGACGAGCGGCAGCAGGCCGGCAACCGTGAGCAGCACCGGGTCCACCCGGACGCGGTCGCCGCCGGTGCGCCCGAGGAGAATCGCCACCGGCCCGTCGTCGCGGTAATCGGCCACCACATCGGCCGGGCCGATCATCTCGCCACCGACCGCAGTGTCTTGCCGGTAATGCTGTAGACCGCGGCGACCGAGCCCCAGCCAAGGAGCGCGACAAACGTCGTCCGCGGCGAGGCGACCGCGGCAGTGATCGAGATCAGCGCGAACCGTTCACCGATCGGCAGCACAAGGATCTTCTTCCCGTACCGCATCCAGCCGCGCCCCTCCAATGCTCGGGACAGCCGGATCGCCCGGCGGCCGACGGCCGAGACGGAGCCGGGGGCGACCGACATCCGCGCCGTTCCAGGGCCTGAGGAGCCCAGTTTGGCGGCGCCGGCCCTCACCGTGGCGGCCCTCACCGTGGCGGCCGAGGTCGCGGCCTCGGCGGGCCGGGCCGCTGAGCCGACGCCACCGACCCCGGCGCCGACCCCGAGCAGCACCGGCGCCCGGCGAGCCGGGTCGGCCGGGACATCAGCCGGCACGCCGGGCGGGACATCAGCTGGGACATCGCCGTCCACGGCCACCACGGCATCAACGGCGACCGCCAGCGACGGGCGGGCAACAATCGTGATGTTGCGATGCTGGCCGGCCGCGTAGGAGAAATCCACCGTGTGCCGGACAGTCTGCAACGACAGCGCGAGGGCAGCCAGCAGCCACACGTCGTCGTGGAACCCGCGGACCGATCCGAGCGCGAGGCCGGCGTAGACCAGGTACTCCTTGCCCCGGTCGAACACCGAGTCCAGCCACGCACCGAGTGCGGAGAACGTCCGGGTGTATCTGGCGATCTGGCCGTCGACGCAGTCGAAGGTGAAAGCCACCTGCAACAGGACTGCTCCGGCGATGAGGCCCAGCCGGCTGCCGGTGGCGAAGGCGGCGGCGGCCAGCACGCCGACAAGCATGGACAGCGTGGTGACCTGGTTGGGTGTCCAACCACGACGGGCCGCCCAGCGCGCCAGGTAACGCGAGTACGGGCTGACGAAGAAGGTCGTGAAGAAGCCGTCACTCGCCTTGACGGCCGAGTCGAGGAGCACCCGGTCCTCGTCGATGTCGGACATCGCAGCGGCCGCGGCCGCCGCCGACGCCACGGAGGTCGGACGGGTCAGGAACAACGTTCGCCTGTCGACCGTGCCGACCCGGACGTTGGCCCGCACCAGCCCCACCAGCAGCAGCGCGGCGACGTCATCGGACCTCGCCCCCGCCTCCCTCGCCCCGGACTGAGCCAACCAGTCCAGCGGGTACGGCGGCGTGCTGAGCCTGGCCAGCTCCGAGGCGGCGGCGGCAAGCACCGCCGCGTCAGCCGGATCGACGAGCAGCACACCGAGTGAGACCGCATTGGCGGCCCGGACCTGGTGGAAGGCCGACCCTGCGCTGACAATCCGGCCACGTGCGACACGCAGGGGCGCGGCCCAACTCCCCTCAGATGCTGCCCTCGCGCTCAGCGCAGCAGTACTCACTCGCGGGTCCCGGAGCAACCCGGCAAGGGCTTCCCGATGGGCGGCGGTGTCGCCGGATGCCAGCAGAAGACGATCAGTTGCCGCCGCCGCAACCCGAGCGACCGCCCGCAGATCATCGGCCAGATCGGCGCAGACGTGGACACGGACCGGAACCAGGCTCTCAGCGACGGCGGCCGGGGTGCAGATCGGCTCCCACTCGGGTCGGGTCACGACCGTGACCTCGTCGACGCCGAGCTGGATCAGCTGGCGGATGAGGCGGGACAGCAGTGGCATGTCACCGAGCGGCAGGCAAGCAGCGGGTCCGCCGGACTCGTCGGCCGCTGTCGCGAACAACACCGCGGTCGTCTTCCGCACCGCCGAGTGTCGCCGCCGGCCACTCTCACCGACACGGGACCGACCACGCATGAGGGAAGCCGCGCCCTTTCCTCAACCTTCCCGCAACCTACCCGACGGCCCCGCGAAACCCCCGAGACCGACGCTCCGCACTTGGTGGTGTCCCGCCGTCGTGCCGATCGCCGCCGCTAGGCTGCAGGCGATGCCTGCCCCGACCCCACCCGAGCCCCTCGCGGCCGTCGGGGAGTGGCCCGCCGTGTCGGTCGTGATGCCGGTCCTCAATGAGGAACGCCACCTGGCCTCGGCCGTCGAGCGGGCACTGAGCCAGGACTATGCCGGGGACATCGAAGTCATCCTGGCGCTCGGTCCCTCCCGGGACGGCACAGACGCGATCGCCAGTCGCCTCGCCGCCGAGGACCCACGGGTGCGACTCGTCACCAATCCATCGGGCCACACGCCGACCGGGCTGAACGCGGCAGTCGCGGCCACGCGTCATTCGATCATTGTGCGCCTCGACGGGCACGCGCTCATCACCGGCGACTATGTCCGCGTGGCTGTCTCGGTGCTCGCGACCACCGGTGCGGACAACGTCGGAGGGATCATGGCCGCGGAGGGCGACGATGCGTTCAGTCTCGCGGTCGCCCGGGCCATGCGCTCCCCGATCGGGGTCGGAAGTGCGGCTTTCCACATCGGTGGCACCGCGGGCCCGGCGGACAGCGTCTATCTCGGGGTCTTCCCACGTGAGGTGCTGGAGCGCTACGGCGGCTACGACGAACGGTTCGAGCGAGCCCAGGACTGGGAGTTGAACTACCGGATCCGACGCTCGGGCGGGGTGGTCTGGTTCACCCCCGACCTGCAGGTGATCTACCGTCCTCGGTCCACCCTGCGCGCGCTCGGGCGACAGTATTTCCACTACGGGCGCTGGCGGCGGGCGTTGGTGCGGCAGTACCCCCAGACCGCCTCGGTCCGCTACCTTGCAGCGCCGTGCACCCTTCTCGGATTGGCCGCCGGTGGCGGGCTGGCGCTGCTGGGTCACCCCGTCGGGCTGCTGGCCCCCGTCGGCTACGGCGTTCTCGTCCTCGCCAGCGCCGCCTGGATCGGGCGAGGGTTGCCGACGCGAGGATGGGTCCAGCTGCCCGCCATCTTCCTCACGATGCATGGCTGTTGGGCGATGGGCTTCCTCACCAGCCCCATCCGGATCACCGGGTAAGCCGTCACCGAACAGGGCACCCGTAGTGGGCGCGCCCGAGTCGGGGTAAGTCGGCTGACCGGAGCCGCGGGACCCGCAGGAACCTGACCACGGGCTGCCCGTCGCGGGCCGCGAGGACCAGGAGATGCCGTACCGTCGTTAGTCGTGACTAGCGTCCAGGCCACGGCGCCGGTGCCGGCCTCCTCGTCCGCCGCAGAGACAGCGGCGCGCTACGGCATGGCCCGCGCGGGCGCGCGTCCCCCACTTCTCACCTACATCCGCGACCTCTGGGGACGTCGGTACTTCGTCGTGGCCTTCGCCCGGGCCTACAACGCCATCGGGTACTCGAGCAGCTTCCTCGGCCAGTTCTGGCAGCTGTTGACTCCACTGCTCAACGCCGCGGTCTATTACCTGATCTTCGGCTTGATCCTCAAGACAAGTCGTGGCATCCCCAACTACATCAGTTTCCTGGTCGTCGGGATCTTCGTCTTCTACTACATGCAGAGCTCGATCCTTGCCGGGTCGCGAGCGGTGACGGCCAATCTCGGGCTGACCCGCTCCTTGCACTTTCCCCGGGCAACGCTACCGGTAGCCACCACGGTGATCGCTCTGCAGCAGCTTCTGACGTCTCTTGTCGTGTTGGTCCCCATCATCCTGCTCAACGGCGAGCGGCCGTCCCTGCGCTGGCTGCTGGTCGTGCCGGCGGTCGCGCTGGAGTCCTTTTTCGCGCTCGGCTGCGCTCTGATCTTCGCCCGGGTCGGCGCCCGGATCCCGGACACCTCCCAGATCCTGCCGTTCATGCTGCGTACCTGGCTCTATATCTCCGGAATCTTCTACAGCATCACGATCTTCTCCGAGCACATCCACAGCGAACTCGTACGCCGACTGCTCGAGATCAATCCCGGCGCGGTCTACGTGGAGTTGGTGCGGGACGCACTGCTCAAACATCGCGACACCTTCCGGGTCCAGTGGCAACTCGGGGTTGTCTGGGCGGTAGTGATGTTCATCGTTGGATTCATCTTCTTCTGGCGGGCCGAGGAGGAGTACGGGCGTGGCTGAGGGTAGCCAAGATCAGTTCGGCGTCCCTGCATCGCCGCCGGACAGCAGCGTGCCAACCGTGATCGTGGACGACGTGCACCTGACCTACCGGTTGGCCGGCCGCCACTCCCGGCGCAACGCGCCGACAGCACTGTTCGGCATGTTGCGCGGCAACAAGCAGAGTGTCATACGTGAGATCCACGCAGTCCGCGGTGTCAGCCTGACCGCCCACCGCGGCGAAGCCGTGGGGCTGATCGGCCCGAACGGCTCCGGCAAGTCCACGCTGTTGCGTGGCGTCGCCGGTCTGATGGCTCCGCAGAAGGGCGTCATCTTCACCCAGGGTCAGCCCTCGCTGCTCGGCGTCGGCGCCGCGATGATGAACGAGATGAGCGGCGAGCGCAACGTGGTGCTGGGCTGCCTGGCCATGGGCATGACGCCGGAGGAGGTGCGGGAGGTCTATGACAGCATCGTGGACTTTTCCGGCATCGGTGAGTTCATCTCGCTGCCGATGAACACCTATTCCTCGGGGATGGGCGCCCGCCTGCGTTTCGCCATCGCAGCGGCTAAGACCCACGAGGTCCTGCTCATCGACGAGGCGCTGGCCACCGGTGATGCGGAATTCCGGCGCAAGAGCGAGAAACGCATCCGGGAACTGCGCGACGAGGCGGGCACGGTCTTCCTGGTCAGTCACGGTCTCGGGGTGATCAGGGAGACCTGCAACCGGGCCATCTGGCTGGAAAAGGGCCAGATCGTCCTGGACGGCGACGCGGACGCCGTGGTGGACGCCTACCAGCAGCGACACGACCCCGAAGGGTTCGAGCACCACTTGCTCGATGAGGCCTCCAGCGTCTGAGACCACCAGATTGCCGCGAACACGGCTCGTTGCACCTTAGGGAACGCGGGCCTGGCCGAGCCGCGGCAGTCCCTCGACGGCCACGCCCACTGTGCCGGTCACGCGTTCAGCCGCCGCGCGAGCAGGTAACCGGGTGCGGTCGAGATGCCGACAGACCACGACCGACCCGCTGGCGGCGAGGGGCGCGAGCAGACCGTGCACGAGCCCGTCCAGGTTGTCGTAGGCAGCCGTGGTCAGTACGCGCTCACCGGGGTGATGACCGCCTGCCGTCCGGGCCCGGTCGGCCAGCACGGCCGCCGGAGTCTCGTCAAAGGCCGGCCCCGGTAGCGGGCGCGGGCTCGTCACGTCGCCGTAGCCGGGCACCTCGGTGGCGAAGTCGAGGACACCGGGCGGAATGGCCTGCATCGGAGCGCCGAGTGGCCGCAGCGAGAGCCCGATCGGCTGCAGCGGATCGGCCTCGAGGGCGGCCGGCAGAGCGGTCTCGGCGGCGAAGACGATATCGGCGTCGGTGGAGTCGTTGGTCACTCCCACACCAGCGGTCCAGGCACCGAAGAGGATCACAGCCGTCTGCCAGTGCACCGGCAGCAGCACCCCGACTCGATCTCCCGGCTGGCAGTCCAGCCCGTCCACCAGCAGGTTCGCCACCTTCGAGACCCAGTTGCTCGCGGTCGCGCCGGAGAGTTCGACGCGCTCACCTGTGCTGTCGTCGTAGAAGGTCAACATTGGTCGGGAAGGGTCGACATGCACAGCATGTTCGAACAAGTCGGCGAGCGGATTGACTTCCAGGCCCGCGGAGGTCGTCAGGGCGCGCTCACTGGCCGCAACCGTTGGCCGATGCGGCCGCGGTGGTCCTGTCCGCCGCCGTACCTGAGGAACTCGGGGCCCCACGGGCGTGCACCGCGCGGGTGCCCGAGTAACTGCTGCCCAGGACGACCATGACGGACCCGGCCGACGCGGACGCAGCCTGGGTGACGGTGGACCCCGGGAGAGCCGCGGCGACGCTGCGGGCCTGGTCACCGGCGCCGGCGCCGTAGCGGACGACTGTCGAGGTGGCGCCGCTGCCGACGTTGCCGCCCAATCGCGCCCGGAAACCCTCGTTGCTCAGATCGGCGGTGGCCCGCGCGCCGAGGCCAGCCCGGCCGGAGCCGTTGAGGACGTCCACGGAGATCGCGGACGGCGCCACCGGCACGGTCACCGCGCTCGATCCACCCGACGACGTGTTGTCCTTGAGATCGGCGAACAGCGCCGTCATCTTCGCCCGGTCCAGGACCAGCACGGATTGACCCGCGATTCTCTCGTCTCCCTGGACCGGCACCGTGACCAGCGCCACGTGGGCGGGGTCGAGGTGGCGCATCCGCAGCGCCAGTTTTCGCATGTCGTTGATCGACAGGTCCCGGTCGACGGTGGTGGCGCTGGTGACCGCGTTGAGCAGAGCGTTGATCTTGAGCGGGTTGGCCAGCGTGCCGGCGGAGAGAACCTTGTGTAACAACACGGACAGAAAATACTGCTGGTCCTTGATGCGAGCCAGATCCTGGGTGGGGAAGCTCTTGCGGTCACGGGCGAAGGCGAGCGCCTGCTTGCCGTTGACCTTGTGGGTGCCCGCGGTCAGGAAGTCGCCGCTGTCCTGGTCGTTGCGAGTGGTCTTTACGCAGAGGGTCACCCCGCCGAGCGCGTCGACGATCTGCTGGAAGCCGGCGAAGTCGACCTGCACATAGTGGTCGACCCGCATTCCGGACATGTTCTGCAGCACCTGGACGAGCAGCGGCGCACCGCCGACGGAAAAAGCGCTGTTGATCCGTTGATGGTGGGCGGGATGCGCGACGCCCTTCGCGTCGGTGAAGGCGGGGATCGCCACCCACGAGTCGCGAGGGAAGGAGATGATCGTCGCCTTGGCGCGCCCAGCGGGGACGTGCATCAACATGACCGTGTCGGAGCGCTGACCGCCGACGTAACGAGCGCTGTCCTTGCTGGCCCCGAACTTCTGCGTACCCGGTGCCTCCCTGGTGTCAGATCCGACGATGAGAAAGTTCTGCGCCGTCCCGTCCGCGCCCGCGGACGGCCCGGAGGCGTCCTGCGGCAAGCGGATGTTGGTGCGCGTCAGCTTGCCGTCGAAGTGCCGAAATCCGAGATACAGCGCGGTGCTGGCCAGCAGGAGGAAGACGGAAGTGAGAATGGCGCCCCAGCGCAGCACGCGCCCGACACGGCGGCGCCCCGAGTGCCGGGGAGGATCCGCATCAGGGCGTGGGTCGAGCGCCGGGGGAAGCCCGGGACGCGCCGGCGTCTGCGGCGGCGTCTGCGGCACCGAAGCCTCCAAGGCAGGCATAACCAGTCTCAGTTGTGACGGTCAGGCTACGTGCCCGGTTCCCGCGGCCGGTAGGAAAGGGGACAATCGCCCCATCTTGGCATGGCAGCAGACGCCAGGAGCACGGCTTTTCCGGCCGGACCCCTTGATCATAACGCCAAGAAGCGCGCGCTCGGGCTCGGCACGCCGCGCCCCGACGATTGACCCGGCTACCCTCGCTACTCGTGAAGGCGCTTGTGCTCTCCGGCGGCGCGGGTACCCGCTTGCGCCCGATCACGCACACCTCGGCCAAGCAGCTGGTGCCGGTGGCGAACAAGCCGGTGTTGTTCTACTGCCTGGAGGCTGTTCGCGACGCCGGCATCACCGATATCGGGATCATCGTCGGGGACACCGTCAGGGAGATCGAGGCCGCGGTCGGCGACGGGAGCGACATGGGCATATCCGTCACCTACATCCCGCAGGCCGCGCCGCTGGGCCTGGCACACTGCGTGCTCATCGCCCGAGACTTCCTCGGCGCGGATCCGTTCGTCATGTACCTCGGAGACAACTTCCTCATCGGCGGCATCAACGCGCTCGTCGCGGACTTCTGCGCCGAGCGGCCGGACGCCCAGATCCTGCTCACCAAGGTCGCCGACCCCAGCCAGTTCGGCGTGGCCGAGCTGGGTGCGGACGGAACGGTGGCCCGCCTGGTCGAGAAGCCGGCGAATCCGCGCAGCGATCTGGCGCTGGTCGGGGTCTACATGTTCGGCCCCCGCGTGCACGACGCGGTGCGGGCGATCCAACCGAGCGGACGCGGCGAGCTGGAGATAACGGACGCGATTCAATGGCTGATCGACGCGGGCGCTCGGGTGACCCCACACTTCGTCACCGGGTACTGGAAGGACACCGGCCGGCTCGAGGACATGCTGGATTGCAATCGGCTCGTCCTGGAGTCGCTGGAACCCGGGCTGCACGGCACGGTGGACGAGGCGAGCACGCTGGTCGGGCGGGTCGTCGTCGAAGAGGGCGCTTCCATATGCAGGTCGACCATCCGCGGACCCGCCATCGTCGGCCGAAACACAAAGATCATCGACAGCTACGTCGGCCCGTTCACGTCGATCTACCACTCCTGTTCGATCGAACGCACCGAAATCGAACACTCGATCGTGCTCGAGCACTCGACAATCCGTGGTGTCGCGCGCATCGAGGATTCCCTGATCGGCAAGGAAGTCGAGGTTGTCCCGTCCAGCGCGCTGCCTCGGGCACACCGGCTGATGCTGGGCGACCACAGCAAGGTGTCGATCGCCTGAACGGGCGGGAGCAGGCGAAGCTACCGGCGTGGCCGGTGGCGCAGCATGCGGGTCGACCGTGAAGGCGAGTGGAACAGCCTGAACGGACAAGAGCAGACGAGGCTACCGGCACAGCCGGTGGCGCAGCGTGCGGCTCGACTGCCCGACCTGCCGCCGGCGCAGCCGACCGCCCGCCTGTTCCGCCGGCATGCGCTATGGGTCGGCCTGCTCACCTTGAGCACCGCGGCGCTGTACGCGATGTTCTCCCTGCAGCAGCACCGGCACCTGCGAACCTCCTCATACGACTCGGTGATCTTCGACCAGGCCGTCCGGGCGTACGCCCACTTCCACCTGCCGGTGGTCCCGGTGAAGGGCATCCACAACGATCTGGGGAGCTCGTTCGTCCTGCTCGGTGACCACTTCAGTCCGGTTCTCGCGCTGCTGGCGCCGGTGTACTGGGTGTGGAACGACGTGCCGGCGCTGCTGGTCGCGCAGGCGGTGTTGTTCGCCTCCTCGGTGCCCCTTGTGTGGATCTTCGTCCGACGGCTGCTGGGGGCCGCACCGGCCTACCTCGTCGCGGCCGCGTACGCGTTGGCCTGGGGCTTCCAGAGCGCGTTGGCTACCGACTTCCACGAGATCGCCTTCGCGGTGCCACTCATCGCGTTGGCGCTGGAACGCGTGCAGGCGCGTCGCCCCGAGCAGGCCGCTGTGGCGGCCGCCGCGTTGCTGACGGTGAAGGAGGACTTCGGCCCGTTCGTCGGGGTCTTCGGTATCTACCTGGCGATCTGCGGTTGGCGGCGCCTCGGATCGGCGCTCGGCGTCGGGGGGATAGCGGCGTTCTACCTCACGACGAAGGTGCTGATCCCCGCGCTTGGTGGGCACGAGTTCGCCTACTGGTCCTACGGCGCACTCGGCCCGGATCTGCCCTCCGCGCTCTGGCATGTCGCGCGGCACCCGCTGGACACGCTGCACCTCCTCACGCATCCGGAGGTCAAGCAGCGCACGCTGCGTTGGTTGTTCGCACCGTGGGCGTTCCTGCCGTTGCTCTCGCCGATCGTGCTCCTCGCGCTACCCGTCCTGGCCGAGCGGCTGACATCGACGAACTGGCACTACTGGTCGACGGCCTTCCACTACAACGCGGTGCTGATGCCGATCCTCGCCATGGGTGCCGTCGACGGGTTGGCCCGGCTGATCCGGATGGTTCCGGCGTTGCAGTTCCGACCGGGGGCCCGCGGGCTCGTCGGGGTCGTCGCCGGGACCGCGGCCCTCGGCGTCGCCCTCGCTGCGGTACCGCAGTTCGCCTTCCGCACCCTGCTCACCCGGGACGAGTGGACGACCACGCCCGCCATGCGCGCTGCCCAGGACATCACGGCGCTGGTGCCGAACGGCGTGACCATCGAGGCCGACAGCCGGCTCGGCCCGCACCTCACCCGGCGCACGCACGTACTCCTGCTCGACGCCACCTCGCGCGGCGCGCCGTGGGTCCTCATCGACGTCGGGACCCGGTATTTCCCGTTCGACGACGTGGGCCAGGCGCGGGCCCGTTTCGCCGCGCTGCTCACCGGCGGCTACCGGGTGGTCGCCGCGGCCGGCGGGTTCCGGCTCCTGCAGCGTCCGTGACACGCCCGTGGCACCGGCTGGCGGTCACTCCGCTCGTCCTGGGGTGTGCCCCACTCGCCCTGTCCGCAGCGGCCGCCGGATGGCTGCTCGCCAGCCTGCCGCTGCTGCTCGCCGGCGTCTACCGGCCCGTGCCGGCGACGCTGCTGGCCGGGCCGGCGGCCCTCGCGCTGGCCTGGCTGGTCCTGCGCCGCTGTCCACGGCTCGACGGACCGGCCTGGGCGGGGTGGCTGACGCTGGTCGTCGTGGCCGGCTTCCTCGTGTTGGCCTGGAGCTTCTCCTCCGAGCACGTCGTGCTGCGGCGTGACCCGGGTTCCTACACGCTGTATGCCCAGTGGCTGAGCGCTCACGGCATTCTGCCGATACCCGCGTCGGCGCGGGTGTTCGGACCTGGGGTCACCTTCTCCTCCCCCGGCTTCTACGCCGCCGGCGGCTCGGTCGTGCCCCAGTTCCTGCCCGGCACGCCGCTGCTGCTGGCCGCGGCCGGCTGGGTCGGCGGCCTGTCCGGGATCCTGCACGCGAACGCGCTGCTCGGCGCCGGCGCGCTGCTGGCGGTGGCCGGTCTCACCGCGCGACTGGTCGGTCCCCGCGCGGCGCCGTTCACCGCCCTCGCCGTGGGCGCCATGTACCCGGTACTGCACGCCGCGCGTTCCCCCTACAGCGAGCCGCTGGCGCTGCTGCTGCTCTTCGGCGGACTGGCGCTGCTTGCCGAGCGCCGCGCGGACCTCCTCGGCGGGCTGTTCGCCGGGCTGGCCACGGTGGCCCGGATCGACGCGCCGGCCGATCTGCTGCTCCTGGCCCCGTACGCGGTGCTCGTCTCACCAGCGGCCGGGGCCGGGGCCGGCCTCGGGGTGGGTACGGGGCTGCTCACCGGCGCAGTGCTGAGCCGACCGTACCTGGCCTCGCTCGGCGGTCCGTTGCTGCAGATCGCGGCCGCCGCGGTGCTTCTCACCGCCGCGGCGCTCGCAGCGCGCGGCCGCTGGCGCGCCGGCTTCCGGCCGGCGTGGCTGGCACCGGCAGCTGCGTCGGCGGTGGCTGTGGTGGGACTGGTCTTCACCCTCCGGCCGCTGCTGCAGACCGTACGACGGCCCAACAGCGCGTCCGGCATGATCGGCGCCCTGCAGCGGCGGCAGGGGTTGCCGTTCGATCCCACCCGGACCTACGACGAGTGGACGCTGCACTGGGTGGCCTGGTGGGTCGGCTGGCCCGCGCTCATCCTCGCGTTCGGCGGCTGCGCGCTGCTGGTCCGGCGGCGGCTGGCCACGGTCCCGTGGATGGGCTCCTACGACCCCGCGGCGCTGCTGTTGGTTCTTGCGGCGGCCACACTGATCGTTCTCTGGCAACCGAGCATCACCCCGGACCATCCCTGGGCCGATCGGCGGCTGGTCCCGGTGCTGCTGCCTGCTCTGGCGATCTGCGCGGCGTGGGCGTTGGCGCGAGTGCCGCCACTGTGGGCAGCCGGCGGGGCGGTGGTGGCCCTGGTGCCGGTCCTGGCGGCGACCAAGCCCCTGCTCGGCGCCGCCACGGAACGCGGTCAGGTAGCGACGGTCCAGCACGTGTGCACCGCGCTCGGACCCCGCTCCGCCGTGGTCGTCACGGGGTCCCGAGCCCGCAACGAGCTGCCGCAGACGCTGCGGGGGCTGTGCGGTCTGCCCGTCGGCGTGGTGTCCGAGCGTCAGCTGCGCGCCACCCTGCCTGCGCTGCAGAGGGCCGTCGCCGCGGCCGGCCGGTCGCTCGACGTCGTCGCGATGACGCCAGAGGTGCTGCGGGTGGCCGGCTTGACGCCGCGACACGTGGTCAGCCTGCACACGAGGGAGGACGCTCGGCTACTCCTGCACCGGCCTGCGGGCACCGTGCCGCTGTCGGTGAATGTGTGGGTGGCCCGCGCCGGTGGTTGACCGGCCGTGACAGGCGGTGACCCGCAGGTGTCAGGCGATGCAGCCCCGGTCGGCGGCCGTCGAGTGCGGCGTGGACGCACCATGAGATGCCACCGTGACCTTGCGCACACCGCGGTAGTTCGACCCGACCGTGACCACCAGGCCGGACGGTGGCAGGGACGAGTCACGTGCCAACCGCGAGCCGGGCAGGGCGGCCGCTACTGTGCGGGCCGAGTCGGCGCGGGCGGCGCCGTACCGAACCACCGTGGTGGTGACGTCGGTGCGCGCGGCCGGACGGACTTGACCGACGCGGAAGCCGACTCCGGCCAGTGCAGTCCCGACTCGCCGAGCCAGCCCAGCCCTCGTCGTGGCATTCTCCAGGTCGACCACAATGGCCGATGGGGCAACGGTCAGCGATGCGGCGGCTGAGGGCGTCGCGGCGTCGAGGGAGGCGAAGAAGCCCGGTAACGCGGCCTCGTCGAGCAGCACGACGCTCGCGTTCGCCTGTCCGGGTAGGTCGCGCCGAGCCGCTGAGCCGGCAACGGGGATGGTCTCGAACGCCACTTTGCCGGCGGAGACCGATCGGAGCTTGAGCGCGAGATTGATGAGATCCCCGCGCGTAGTGCCGGGGTCGACCCGGACACTGCTCCCGGCCGCGTTGAGCAGGCTGTTCAGCCGGAAGGGGTTGAGCAGCACGCCGGCAGAGAGCACCTTGCGCGTCAGTGCCCCGAGGAAATACTGCTGGCGCCTGATCCGACCGAGGTCACCGCCGGGGAGGTCGTAACGCTGCCGGACGAAAGCCAGGGCGTCCTTGCCGTGCAGGGTCTGCCGACCCGCGGGCAGATCGATGTTGGCGTGCCACTCCTTGACCGGATGTATGAGGCAGACGTCCACACCACCGACGGCGTTGGTGATCGTGTAGAAGCCGAAAAGGGAGACCTGCACGTAGTGGTCGATGTGCAGGCCGGTCACCTGCTGGACGGTCGCGAGCAGTGTGGCCGGGCCACCCCCCTTGTGCGTGCGCTCGCCGTAGCCGAAGGCACTGTTGATCTTGTTGTGGCCGTGCCCCGGGATGGCCACGTAGGAGTCACGGGGGATGCTGATGAATCGCGCCTGCCGGCCGCCAGGGGGCACGTGCACGAGGATGATCGTGTCTGTCCGGGTCCCGTCACGCCCGACCCGGTTCGCGCCGACCTCGCGCAACTGGGCATCGGTGAGCCCGTCACCGCTGTCAGATCCCACGATGAGGTAGTTGACACCCCGACTCCTGCCGCTCGGGCTGTTCGCGAGGGCGCCGAGTCCGGGGATCGCCTCGATCCGACCCCCGTAGTGGCGGTACGCGGCATAGAGGGTGGCGCTGGTGATCACGATGAGCATGCTGGTGACGCCGGCGATCCAGGCCAGCACGCGCGGCCACCGCAGCCGGTGCGCCGGGCGGGCCTGACGAGGGTCGAGTCCGGGGGGAAGGCCGGCCCCGCTCCGGCCCGAGTCTCGATCGGCACTGCCTGGCAAGTCGCTCCCCCGGGTCCACAGATGCGACACAGCCCACCCCGCAGCCCACCGTGCGCGCGATGCCCGCCGGCCATCCGCCGGGCAGCGGGTTCAAGCGGGTGGGACGACGCTACCGGTCGGCACTCACCGATGCGGTGCGTTCCGCGGATCGTCGAGTGTCAGTCTCCGAAGCGCGCGCCCCGCTCGACCGGCTCGCCCCGCGCCGACCGCAGCTTGACGATCGCCGTGCGGCGGGCCAGCCGGCTCTCTCGGCGGATCTCCGCCTCGTGCTCTCGTTGCCGTTCCGCCGGTGTCTGCGGCAGCACCGGCGGGACCGCTCGGGGGCAGCCGAACTCGTCCACGGCCACATACACCAAGTACGCCGAGGCGACGTGCGTCGGCACCTGCCCTGCCTCGTCCCACCGCTCCGCGCTTACCCGCACGCCGACCTCCATCGAGGTCTTGCCGGCCCAGTTCACCTGCGCGGATGCGGTCACCAAGTCACCGACACGCACCGGGATGAGGAACACCATCTCATCCATCGACGCGGTGACGGCGCGCCCGCCGGAGTGCCGGGCAGCCGTCGCGCCGCCGACGTCGTCGACGATGCGCATGATGACACCGCCGTGAATGTTGCCGTGCAGGTTGGTGTCCGTCCCGCTCATGATCCGGGCTAGTCGGGTCCGGGCGGCTGACGCAGGCTTGGCATCCAGCGTCGGCGGCTCGGAGGTTGGCAGCATCGGTTCGGCACCCATATGCCGATTCTGCCCGCCCCAGGCCGCATCCCGTCAGTACGCTCCCCCGGTGTCCACCCGTCCCAGACTGACCGTCATCGGCACCGGCTACCTCGGCACGACCCATGCCGCCTGCATGGCCGATCTCGGTTTCGAGGTCCTGGGGGTCGACATCGACGAGACCAAGATCGCCCGGCTGGCCGCCGGGGAAGTCCCGTTCTACGAGCCCGAGCTGGAACAGGTGCTCCGGAAGAACCTCGAGACCGGCAGGCTGCGCTTCACTACCTCCTTCGCCGACGTCGGCGATTTCGGGGACGTGCATTTCCTCTGTGTGGGCACACCGCAGCGCAAGGATGACTACGCTGCCGACCTCAGCGCCCTGCACGCCGCGGTGGACGCGCTGGCGCCGCACCTGTCGCGGCCCTGCCTGGTTGTCGGCAAGTCCACGGTGCCGGCCGGCACAGCGGTGGGGGTGGCCCAGACGCTGCGGGCCACGGCACCGGCCGGTGAGCAGGTGGAACTGGCCTGGAGCCCGGAGTTTCTGCGGGAGGGCTTCGCGGTGCGGGACACGCTGCGGCCGGACCGGCTCGTGTTCGGGGTGGTCTCGCCTCGGGGGGAAACGTTGCTCCGCGCGGCCTACGCCCCCATCCTGGCCGCCGGTACCCCCGTTGTGATCACTGACTTCGCCACTGCGGAGCTCGTCAAGGTGGCCGCGAACGCCTTCCTGGCGACGAAGATCTCTTTCATCAACGCCATGGCCGAGGTCTGCGAGGTGACCGGGGCCGATGTCACCCAACTGTCCGAGGCGCTGTCCTACGACGAGCGGATCGGCGGCCGTTTCCTCCATGCGGGACTCGGCTTCGGCGGGGGCTGCCTGCCCAAGGACATCCGGGCGTTCATGGCCCGGGCCGAGGAGTTGGGCGTCGATCAGGCGCTCTCCTTCCTACGCGAAGTGGACGCGATCAACCTGCGCCGACGGGCCCGGCTGGTCGACCTTGCCGAGGAACTGGCCGAGGGGTCCTTCCGCAATTGCCGGGTGGCCGTGCTGGGAGCCGCGTTCAAGCCGAACAGCGACGACATCCGGGACTCGCCAGCGCTCGACGTCGCCGCAACCATCCAGCGCCGGGGGGCCACGGTCTGGGTGTACGACCCGGCGGCGCTGGACAACGCCCGCCGGGACTACCCTCAACTCAGCTACGCAGAGAGCGCGATGGCAGCCGCGGCGGGCGCGGACCTCGTTCTGCACCTCACCGAGTGGGCCGAGTTCCGCACCATGGATCCGGCGGCCCTGGGCACGGTGGTCAATCGGCGCAACATCGTGGACGGCCGCAACGCGCTGGACCCGGTGCGGTGGCGGGCCGCTGGCTGGACCTATCGGGCTCTCGGCCGACACTGATCACGAATAGGTCGACTGGGTAGGAGACTGGCATGACTGATCAGGATGCCATCCGCCGCGTGCTGCACGACTGCCACACCTGGGCGGTGGTCGGGCTGCGCACCCCAACGCGACCGGCGTACCGCGTGGCGGCGTTCCTGCAGGCACGAGGCAAGCGCATCGTGCCGGTCCACCCGGCGGGTGGCGAGGTCCTCGGCGAGCGCTGCTACCCGGCGCTCGCCGACATTCCCTTCCCGGTGGACTGTGTCGACGTCTTCCGCCGCTCGGACTGCGCCGGCGATGTCGCCGACGAGGCCATCGCCGTTGGCGCCCGAGCAGTGTGGTTCCAGCTCGGCGTCATCGACGAGGCCGCAGCCGCCCGAGTACGAGCGGCCGGGATCGAAATGGTGATGGACCACTGCCCGGCAATCGAATGGGCAGCGTACGGCCCGACCGGAGTCGCCAGCGGCTAGGCCGGGCCGGCCGGGCCGCTGCCTTGGAGCCGTTCGGTGAGTCCGCGGTCCTTCTGGCGGGCACCGTCGGCGAGGCTGTCTTGGAAGGCGGTCATCCGCGCCTGGAGCCGGTCGTCGCTCATGGCGAGCATGCGCACCGCCAGCAACCCGGCGTTGCGGGCGCCGGCGACTGACACGGTGGCCACCGGCACACCGGCCGGCATCTGCACGATGGACAGCAGCGAGTCCAGGCCGTCCAGGTGGGCCAGCGGCACGGGTACCCCGATCACCGGCAGCGGCGTGGCGCTGGCCAGCATGCCGGGCAGGTGCGCGGCCCCCCCGGCACCGGCGATGATCACCTTCAGCCGGCGCCCGGCGGCCGCCTGCGCATAGGCGAGCATGTCCACCGGTGTCCGGTGCGCCGAAACCACCCGCACCTCGTGGGGGACATCGAACTCGGCCAGCGCGGCCGCCGCCGCGCCCATCACCGGCCAGTCGGAGTCGCTGCCCATCAGCACCGCGGCCAGCGGGCTCATACCGACGCCCCGCTCAGGGCAACTGCGCCCGCGCTGGCCCGGCGTCGCGCGGCGGCCGCCCCGGCACCGAGCGCGCTGACGTGTCCCAGCTTCCGGCCGACCCGCGGTTCCTTGCCGTAGAGATGCACCTTCAACGCCGGGTCGACAGCCAGGACGCCCGGTAGTCGACCGCCCAGCGGCCCATCGCCGCTGCCCAGCACGTTGGCTGTTGCGACCACGGGCGCGGTCGCCGTCGTGTCGCCCAACGGCCAGTCCAGCACCGCGCGCAGGTGCTGTTCGAACTGCGACGTCCGCGCACCCTCGATCGTCCAGTGCCCCGAATTGTGCGGCCGCATCGCCAGTTCGTTGACCGCGACCGTCCCGTCGGCGCGTTCGAACAGCTCCACCGCCAGCACGCCGGTCACCTCCAGCAACGCGGCGATCTGGACAGCGATAGGCACCGCGGACGCCGGCGGATCGTCGGCCGGAGCGAGAGTTTCCACGCAGATCCCGTTGCGCTGCACCGTCTCCACCAGCGGCCACGCGCGGACCTCGCCGTTCGGGGAACGGGCGAGGAGTGCAGCCAACTCCCGGCGCAGCGGGACGAACTCCTCCACCAGCAGGGCCTCCTCCGGCGAGCCGGCGAGCAGACCGGTCACGCCCGCGGCGTCCGGCAGCACCCAGACCCCACGGCCGTCGTAGCCGCCAAGGATCCTCTTGGCGACCACGGGCCAGCCATGCTCGGCGGCGAAGTCGGACACCGAGACCGCGCTGGTCACCACCCGCCATGCGGGCACCGGGATACCGGCGTGCTGGAGCCGCTCGCGCATCGCCCACTTGTCCTGGGCGAACCGCAGGGCCTCCGGGGCGGGATGAAGGCCGTGGCCCATCTGCGCCAGGGTCCGTAGGAGTTCGAGCGGTACGTGCTCGTGGTCGAACGTCAGCACGTCACACCGATCGGCGAACGCCACCACATCCGGCAGCGATCGGTAGTCACCGATCACGGTCGGCGACACCCGGGCGGCCGCATCGTCCGGGGACGACGCCAGCACCCGCAGCTCGACGCCGAGGGCGATGGCGGCTTGCGCGGTCATCCGAGCCAGCTGGCCACCGCCGATCATGCCAACCACGGGACCGCTCACAGCCGACAGCCTACGGACGATCGGCCCAACCAGTACGCTCAGTGGCGCTGTCAGCCCACCGGCCGGGCGCCGGGGCGGGCATACCGGCATCCCTGCACCGCCCCAGCACGGGGTGGTGGCAGGTCAGCGCCTCAGGGCGGATCGGGAGGTAGCGGTGAGTGGCGTCCCGGGCGGTCGATGACAGACCGTACCGCCCCGACAGGGGGACGGCCCGCTCCGGACCGCGTGCCCGACGTCACCGTCATCGTCATCGCCTACAACGATGCGGCGAACCTGCCGACGGCGGTCGAGTCGGTACTCACCCAGACGTTGCACAACCTCGAGGTGCTCATCATCGACGACGCCTCGACCGACTCGACCCCGCAGGTGGCCGATGGGCTGGCCGCCAGCCGCGACCGGGTCCGGGCCGTTCACCTGCCGGTCAACTCCGGCGGCTGCAGTCGGCCGCGCAACGTCGGCCTGGACCGGGCCCGGGCACCCCATGTGATGTTCCTGGACAGCGACGACACCTTCGAGCGGCACGCCTGCAAGAACCTGCTGGTCGCCGCCGAGCGCACCGGGGCCGATGTGGTCTCCGGGCTCTGCCACCGGGTCAACCTGACCACCGGCGCGAGCCGGCCGTGGTGGGGGGTCCTCTATCGGCAGCGAGCGGTGTATGAGGGGATCGAGGCCTTTCCGGACCAGCTCTACGACACGACCTCGACCAACAAGCTCTACCGGCGCGACTTCCTCGACGACAACGGGCTTCGGTTCCCGGAGGGTTACCACTACGAGGATCTGCTGTTCACCACCGAGGTGTACTGCACCGCGCGCCGCATCGCCGTCATTCCGAACCTCGTCTACCGCTGGAACTTCGTGGATCGCGCGGACGAGCCTTCGATCAGCAACCGACGAGCGGAGATCACCAACTTCCGGGACCGGCTGGCCATCCACCGCAAGATCGACGCCTACCTGGAAGCCCGCGGTCTGGAGCAACTGGAGATCGTCAAGGATCGGAAGTTCATCCGGCACGACCTGCGGCTCTACCTCAACGACCTCGCCAAACGCGACCCGGACTACCAGCGCGAGTTCCTGGACATGGCCAGGGACTACCTGCGGACCGTCGATCCGAGAGCGCTGCAGATCAGCGGCACAGTGGAGCGCATCGGCGCCTTCATGATCCTGCAGGGCGACCTGACGGAGACCCTCAAGGTAGTCGACTACCTGCAACGCAAGGGCACCCTGTCCACCGACCTCTACCGGGAGGGCGGCAGAGTTTACTGGACGCGGAAATACCTCGACACACCCGACGGGCGCAGTGTCCTCGACATCACTGCACTCGGGTTGCAGCACCTGCCGCTGGACCGCCTCGTGCTCTACAACCGCGGCACCCAATGGGATGTCAGGGGGTCCACGCTGGCCCTGGGCGGCGTCATCACGGTGCCACTGAACCGCCTCACCGCGGCTGACCGCCTCGACCTGTGGCTGGTCTTCCGCAACCGCAAGAGCGGGCGGCAGCACACGGTCCCGGTGACCCAGTGGCAGCTTGACGGTGCCCGATTGCGCTGGTCGACCGCCGCGGACGTAGATCGGACCGTCATCGTGACCACGACGCGGCAGCCGATCTGGGATGTCAGCGTCCGTGTCACCCGAGGCGCGGAGAGTGTGTCCGCACCCGTGAACGTGCTGACACTCGGCGTGGACGGGGCCCGCCTCGTGGTGCATCCGAGACGGTCGGTGCTCCTCGGCAACCGGTTGGAATGCCACACCACCGGCATCGGCAACCTCGCGCTGCGACTGGTCAACACCAGCCGGGCCGGGGTCGGCGCCGCCCGGGCGCTGCGTCGACTGCGCCGCACCCGTGCCGTCGTACTGGCAGCCCAGATCCGCACCAGGCTGCGCGGCAAGGAGACCAAGACCAAGTTCTACCGCCTCGCCGGGCGGTTGCCGGTGAGGAAAGGCACAGTCGTCTTCGAGAGCCACCTCGGCAAGCAGTACAGCGACAGCCCGAAGTACATCTACCAGGCGATGGTCGCGGCCGGTGGCGGGTACCGGGCGGTGTGGTCCTACACCGGCAATCCCGCGGCGTGGCCGACGGAAGCCGTGCTGGTCCGTCGGGAGAGCTGGCGTTACTACTACGAGCTGGCCCGCGCCGAGTTCTGGGTCGACAACCAGGGCTTCCCCCGCCAGTTCCGCAAACGGGCTGGCACCACCTACCTACAGACCTGGCATGGAACGCCGCTGAAGACCATGGGCTTCGACGAGCCCGGATTGGCGGCTCTGCCACCGGCGCAGCAGCGGGAGCACGCGGCGATGATCGAACGCTGGGATGCCCTGGTGGTGCCGAGTGACTACTTCATCGACACGTTCGTCCGGGCCTACCGCTACTCTGGGCCGCTGCTGCGGGTCGGCTACCCGCGCAACGACCCGTTGGTCACGGGGAATGATCCCGGGACCGTCAAAGAACTCCGAGAGCGGCTGCACCTGCCGGACAACCGTAAGATCGTTCTCTACGCGCCGACGTTTCGGGACACCCAGCACCACATCCGCGCCCGGTTCCAGCTCAGACTGGACCTGCAGGCCCTCGCGGAGGCCCTGGGCGAGGAGTACTACTTCCTCATCCGCACGCATTACCTCGACCGGGTCTCTATCCCCGCGACGCACCGGCCGTTGGCGGCCAACCTGTCCAAGCACCACGACGTCACCGAGTTGATGCTCGCCTCCGACGTCCTCATCACCGACTACTCCTCGATCCTGTTCGACTACGCCAACCTGCGCCGGCCGATGATCTTCTTTACCTACGATTACGAGGACTACCTGCGCACCCGGGGCACCTACTTCGACCTGGCCAGCACGGTCCCCGGTCCGCAGGTGGCCACTACAGCCGAGGTCATCGACTGCCTGCGGAACCTGGACGACATCCAGATCCGCTTCCGTGAGCGGTACGAGCAGTTCCACGCCCGGTTCTGCCAGTACGACACGGGGACCGCGAGCACCACGATCGTGCGCCAGTACCTGCCTGGACCGCGGGCATGACGGCTCAGGCGACCGCTGAGGAGACTGGCGCACCGACCATGGCCGTCGGGGGGCGGCGGCGCAACCTGTTCCTGGTGGCGAACAATCTCGAGGAAATGGGCGGCCTGCAGCGGGTGGCCCACAACCTGGCCGCCACCTTCGCCGCGGCCGGTCACAACGTGGAACTCATCGGCATCATGCCGCACCCGAGCGCACTGTCCTACGCGCCCGGCGACACCTACCGGACCACCGTGCTCTACGGCCAGCCCGCTCCGCCGGCGTGGCGGCCGAGAACGCTGCGGGATCGGCTCAACCTGCGGTCCCGGCGCCGGGAACGCCACCGCCGACGACTGCGCCGGGCAGCAGTCGACCGGCTGTCTGAGCGCTTCAGGTCCGTGCCGGACGGCATCGTGATCTGTACCCAGGCCTTCGCCATGGACTGGGTGCACGAGGCGGACACGAGCCACCTGCGAGTGATCACGCAGAGCCACGAGTCGTACGAGGCATCCCGAGGACTGACACCGGCGTCGCGCGGTTCTGCTCGCTACACGCGCATGCGTCGTACGTACCGCGACGTCGACCTATTCCTACTCCTCACCCAGCACGACGCCGACATGTTCGAACGGGAGGGGTTCAACAACGTCGGCGTGCTGCACAACCCGCTCACGATGTATCCGGACCGGCGATCGGATCTGTCCGCCAAGACCGTGATCAACGTGGGTCGCTACCACGAGCAGAAGAATCAGCGTGCTCTGATCGACGCCTTCGCCCTGGTGTGGCGCCGGCACCCGGACTGGCGGTTGCAGCTGGTCGGTGAGGGCCCCCTGCAGTCGGCCCTGCGCGAGCAGGTCGACGCGCTCGGGCTCGGCGCGGCGGTCTCCGTCGGCGGCCCGACGACCGAGGTCCAGGCTCGGCTGCTGGCCAGCTCCATCTTCGCGATGTCCTCGGACTTCGAGGGACTGCCGCTGGTTCTCGCCGAGGCCATGGCCTGCGGGGTGCCGTGCGTCAGTTTCGACTGCGCACCCGGCATCCGCGAAATCATCGCCGACGGCGCCGACGGCCTGGTGGTCCCACCTCGGGACACCGCGGCGCTGGCCGGGGCAATCTGCCGCTTGATCGAGGACGCGGACCTGCGGCAGCGGATGGGGGCGGCGGCGCGGCGGAACATCCGCCGGTTCGCTCCGGTGGAGATCCTGCGGCAGTGGCACGAGGTCTTCGACCTCGTCGAACGGTGAGCGTCACCCCACCGCCGGCTTGACCGCGATCCGCCCCTCGTCCATCCGCAATAGCAGCAGCCGGGCGCCGGTCTCACGCAGAAACTCATCCACCGCCTGCCGCGAACCCTGCCACCAGCCATAGTCGTCGATCAGCAGCACGCCCCCCGGGCTCAGCCTCGGGTACAGCGTCGTCAGCTCGTGCTTTGTCGAGGCGTACCAGTCGGTGTCCAGGCGCAGAATCGCGATGCGCTCCGGTGCCTGCACTGGCACGGTGTCCTGCACGAGTCCCTTGACGAAGTGGATTCGCTCTGTCGGGTACGGAATCTGCTCGAGCCCGGCACGCACGTCCTCCAATGTGGCCACGGCCCAGATGCCGGCTCCGCGGTGCGCGGTCTTCAGCAGGTCGGCGGCACTAGCGCCGTCGCGCCTCTTGTCCTCCTCACCCGGTGGCGGCATGCCCTCGTAGGTGTCGAAGAGATAAAGGTCACGAGTGTTCTCCGTCGCGGCAAGTAACGTAAGAGCCACGGCCTGCATACTGCCGCCGCGCCAGACGCCACACTCCACGACGTCGCCGGGGATGCCATAGCGGCTGACATAGCGGGTGGCCAGGATCAGCGCGTTCAACCGCTCCGGTGACGTCATGGTCCACGGCTTCACCGCGGTGATGATCGATCGCGCCTCGTCATCGTAGTCGGCCGGAAACCGGACAGCCGGCTGGGCCGGCGGCGCGCCGGCAGAAGTCGAGGAGGGTCCCGCAGCAGGCCGGCGTCCCGGAACCGAACCCCGGTTCGAGCCTGGCCTGACGACTCGATAGCCGAGTGTACGTTCCAGCGCGGTGTTGAGCGACCGCTGCCATGCCATGAGCCCACGGTATCGGCCCGCCTCGGATCTGGCCGCGAAGGACGCGCCGCTGCCGAGGCTCGACCGGCCCCGTCAGCACCGCGTGCGGCTTTCCTATGGCGTGATCGGCGCGCGGGCGTGCGCGGCCACAAGGATCTGCGCGGTGCCACCGGGGAAGGTGCCGGTGATCGAGTTGACCACCGACAGGAACGGCAGCGGCTTGTCCTCGGTGAGGACGACGCTGACCGTGCCGCCGTCCGTGGTCACCTCGCGCACCTGCAGATGGGGATACGCCGTACCCGCATCCCGGTCGATCAGGTAGTCACTGACCGCCGATCGCACCCCGAGAGCGTCGAGCGGCAGCTGCGCACCCGGGCCGGACCCGTAGAGCCGGCGGCCGTCCTCCGCAGACGTGCCGGCGACAGCGGCGCCGTCGGCGAGCGCGGCGAGGGCCCTACGGCTCAGGAAGAACGCTGAGACGTCGACGACGACAATCACCAGTGTCACCGCGATGAGCACGTAACCGATAGTGAGCAGCAGAATGGCCCCCCGGTCACGGTCCAGGCCTTGCCCCCCCAAGGTTGAAGGGTCGTCTTGGCGGCCTCGCAGTGGCACGTCCGTCACGGCAGCGCCGGCCGGAACTCGTCGACCCACTCGGTGTGTCGACCCCGGACCGCCATGGCACCGATGGGATGACCGCCGAGCGCCCGGGGCACCATCGGCAAGGCGACGGTGTAGTCCAACGACATGTGCACCGCGGTACCGGGGCTTGTGCAGTCCCCATCACAGCTCACCCGTACGCCACCCGCGGGGAGATTCAGCCCTTGATCACGCAACGCCAACGCGGCAGCGGCCTGCGCTCGGGCCATCGGGTCACCGTCGGTCGTGGTGACGTACGCGCGGCCGGCCTCCCGCGTCGCGGCGGTCACCGCGAACGCAGCCCGCTGCACACTGAAGACGGCCAGCACGATGTAGGACAACGGCACGAGCAACAGCACGGCGAGAAACACGAACTCCACCACCGCGGTTCCGCTGTCACCTCCACAATGCAGGCGGCCAACCCGGCAGAGAACCCGCGAGCTGCCCCGAATGGCACACCCGGTCACACACCCTCCCGCAACGCATGCCCGGACACGCGCAGCGTGCCCCCCGGTCCGTACCAGGCAAAGACCGGCAGCGGAGCGCGCACACGAACGACCACCGTCTCCGCGCCGTCGACCACCTCCGTACCGGCGGAGACGTCGCCGGCGAACCGGGCAGACAGCGCCTCACCGATGAGCTCCCGGGCCCGATCCGCGCCCTCCGCCGGCACCCGGTTGGCGTTTGCCCCATACCGCGCGCCCTCACTCGCACTGGCCACCAGCACGTTGCGAACATGCAGATCCATCCCCAACTGCACGATGGCCAGGAACAATGCCGTCAACAGCACACCGACGAGGACGAACTCCACCGCCGCCGCCCCGGCGTCACGACGACCGGGCGGCCGGCCATGCGGATCGACCGCCACCCTGGTCACGGCCCCTTGACCGTCGACAACGCGTCGTTGAGGATCTGCTCGAGTTTCGGACCGGCGATGGCCCACAGCGCGGCCACCAGACCGGCCGTCATGAGAGTGATCAGAACCCAGCCCGGTACGTCGCCGCGGTCGCGGCCGCCGACGGTGATCCGGATATGCATCCGCAGTAGCAGGTCGAGGGCGGGTCGCAGCAGGTCCATGACAAAGCTCCTTGGCTCGGCGGGTACTCATGGCGGTGGGGAACGGACGGCAGCTACACCGTGGTCAACGTGAAGCCGTAGAAGCCGGGGAAGAGGGCAAAGAGCACGGTGATCGGCAAGACGAGAAAGACGACCGGGACCATCATGGCGATCTCCTTCCGCCCGCCGGACTCCATCAATGACCGGCGCCCGGCCTCCCGCACGTCGCCGGCCTGGGCGCGCAACACCTCGGCCAGCGGAGTGCCGCGCTCGACGGCAATGGCCACGCCGTCGGCGAAGCGGGCCAGCGCGGGCAACGACGTCCGCGCCGCCACGCCGTCCAGGGCCTCCGCCAGCGTGGCGCCGGCGCGGGACCGGGCGAGGGCGCGAGCCAACTCAGCGGGAAGTTCCCCGCGCCCGATGCGGCTCAGCCGCTCCAGGGCGCCGACCGGACCCTCCCCGGCGGCGACAGCGAGGGCCAGCAGTTCCGCGACGGTGGGAAACTCAGCCGTCATGCGTTCCTCACGGACCCGGACCTGGTGGGTGAGCCAGCGATCTCGACCGAGCACACCGCTGACGGCGAGGACGCCGGCGAGCACCGTCAGGGCGATCGGCGAGGTGTGCCACTGCCGGCTCAGGGCTACCAGCGCCAAGGCCAGCCCCACGAGCAGACCGATGCCACCCCACACCAGCTGTTCCACCCGGAAGGCATCCACGGTCAGGTCCCGCCCGGCCTGATCCAGTCGGCGCCGCACGGAGGTACGACCTCCGACAAGTCTGTCCAGCTTCGACACGAGGTCCGCGAGCAGCGGCCGTAGGAGCCTTTCAAGGGTGGGAAACGGCGTCACGGCACGGTCCACGGTCAACAACCGAGAGGGTCGGGCCGCGTCGCGCAGGTAGGGCGCGAGCCTGTCATCGAGCCGGCGCCGGCGGAGAAACGGGACGCCGGACACGGCCAGCCACAGCCCAGCGCCGGCCAGCATTCCAACCGTGACTCCGGTCGCGTTCACCCGCCAGCCGCCAGCCGGGAAGGCGCCCTCACCTGAGCACCCGAATCTCCGTGGGCAACCGAGCGATACGCTTCATGACGCGGTAGGCCACCACGGACAGGCCGCCACCCACTGCGAGGACGACGGCGCCGGCCGGGGTGTTGTAGGCCCGGACAGCCTCCGGCCGCAACGCCAGGATGGCGAGCAGCAGCCACGGCGCGGCGACCGCGAGGCGGGCGGCATTGACCGTCCAGCCCTGGCGGGTCTCCAACTCGGCCCGGGTTCGAGCGTCGTCGCGGAGGAATGTCGAGAGGGTCCGTAGCAGGCCACCGAGATCAGTGCCGCCGACGTCCCGGGCGAGCCGCAGCGACTCCACGATCCGGTCACCGACCGGATCCGCGAGCCGCGCCTTGAGGCGGTCCAGTGACCACCCGAAATGGCCGGTGACCCGGTAGTCCTCGGCGAAGACCTGGAAGGGCCGGCGCAGCGGCTCCGGACCACGATTGCCCAGCTGCGCGAGGGCCTCGGGCAGCGCGAGGCCGGCGCGCACTCCGGAAGCGAGGTTGTCCACGGCCTCCGGCCACAGGCTGCGCAGTTCCGCCGATCGCTGCCGCTGCCGGAACCGCACGAGCGACCACGGACCGCAGGCGGTGAACACCCCGAAACAGGTCGCGATCGTCGGAGACTGGGACACCGCGAGGCTGGCCAAGGCTGCGACAGTGGCCAGCACGGCGGAAGATGCCAAGAGCTGCGCCGGCGTGACCGCTTCGAGATCGGCCTGGGCGAGAATCTCGCTCGCATGTCCGTGCCAACCGCGGCCTCCGGCGCCAGGCCGCTGCCGCGGCCGCCGCGGGCCCGAGCGCCACATCAACAGCAGGCCCAGACCCAACACGAGCCCGACGACGGCACCCATCAGGCTGCCTGCTCATCGCACAGCAGTGCGGTCAGGTCGAACCCGGCACCAGCGAAGCGGTCGCGATGCGGCGGGAACCCATCGGCCCGCACCAGCCTGTCGCACGCGGTGATGAAGATGTCGCTGACCTCGACGACATCGCCCTCCACCCGGCCGGGGATGCCCACGATCTCGATGACCCGGCGCCGACCGTCGGCATCCTTGTGGATCTGCACGACGAGATCGACCGAACTTGCCACGGTCGGGACCACGAAGTGATGCCTCATGTTCAGGATGGGCCATACTGACTTGCATGGCCTCAACGGATTGTGCTGCGGCAGCGACGTACAGCCGGATCAGCGACGACCGGCATGGCCGAGCGCTTGGCGTGGAACGTCAGCAGGAGGACACAGCGGCGGTCGTTTCGGCGCACCAAGACTGGCTGCTCGTTGAGGCGTACGTGGACAACGATGTGTCGGCGTCTCGCTTCGGGCGAAGGGAGCGCCCGGCGTTCACCCGACTGCTCGAGGATCTGCACTCAGGTCGGATCCAGGCGGTCGTGACCTGGGATTTGGATCGCTTGGTGCGCCAGCCCAGCGAGTTGGAAGCGCTAATCGCCTTGTCGGGAAGAACCGGCTTTCGGCTGTTTGACGTCCGAGGTGAAATCGAACTGCGGAGCGCGAACGGCCGTTTTCACGCTCGCATACTGGGCGGCGTTGCCGCCCACGAGTCCGACCACAAGTCGGAAAGAGTGATCCGGCAGATCGAACAGGCCGCGCAACTAGGGAGACCCCATGGCCGACGTCCGTACGGATGGCGGCGCATTAAGGTCTTGAACAAGTCTGGGGTTGTCCAGGAGTGGCACGACGAGCTAGACCCGATCGAGGCTGCCGTCGTTGGCGACATCGCGAAGGGCATCCTCTCCGGTGACAGCCTCCGGGCCATTAGCACGAATCTCAACGCGAGAGGCGTGCCGTCCCGGGAGGGCAAGGCGTGGACACCGACCAGCGTCCGCACCGTGGCCAGCCGATGGCGAAACTGCGGACTCCGAGTGCATCATGGAGAGCCGGTATTCCACGGTGACTGGCCCTCTATACTGGATCATCAGACCGTTCAAGCAATTCGGTCAGTCGTATCGGACCCCGCCCGTCGCAGCGCAAAGCGGGATCACGGCAGGCGCACGCACTTACTCGGCGCTTCCGGGGTCTCCGTGGGTAACTTGGCCCGGATCTGACCAGGGCCGA
>JADGOV010000155.1 GCA_017882785.1 Frankiaceae bacterium | reverse complement strand
CTAGGCGCCGACGGATCGGACATGCTCCGGCGCAGATCTTCTTCGGCCCTGTGGCTGTTCCCGTTCGGCTGTATGCCCCCGGCCCATCGGCGTCGTCCTTGATGTTCGCGACCGTCTGCTAGAACGCAACACTGCCACGCCACCCGCCGCACCGGGGGTCAAACCGAGAATCCGTGCGGTAGTCGGTCAACAGATGGTTTTCACCCGATCTCCCGATGGCCGTTGAAGTTTCGACGGCGCGGCAACCGCACACCTGATCCGGGCCCCGTCGGGCCGGCCTCGTAGGTCACCGCTACCGGCGCCGGCAACTCCGCCAACCAGTCGGTCACCCCGCACCCGCCGTTGCGCCTCGATCAAGGCAGATCCGAGCCCACCACGCCACCGTCTCAGATCTCAGTCTCAGACCTCGTCCCATAACCCGATCCCCTACGGCGCAAGGTCAGGCGGTCTCGGAGATCGAGAAGGCGTTGCCGTCGGGGTCCCGGAAGGCGAACATCGCTGGGGCTCCGGGCCAGCGGAGGATGTCGTCGGTGCCGACTCCGGCGGCTTGAAGCGCGGCGTGCGCGGCTTCGGCGTCGTCGGTGGTGAATCGGATGCCGATGGCGCCGCGCGTCACGTCGGGCTGGGCGGGTTCGAGGGTGACGATCACGTTGTCGGTGCCGGGGGCGAGTTCGATCCAGCGGCCGCCGTTGGGCGTCGGGTTGTCGCGCAGCGCGGTGAAGCCGAGCGTGTCGACGTAGAAGCGCAGCGCGGCGTCTTGGTCCTCGACCGGGATGCTGACGGTGCGGACTCCGGTGATGTGGGTCTTGGTGGCGCTCATCGGGTGCTCCTTCGCGGTGCAGGTGGGATGCGTTCGTCGAGCCGGACGGTGATCGTGTCGCCGGTGTCCTTGCCGATCTGGGTGCGTACGTCGGCCGGGACGGCGAGCTTGTGAGTGCCGTCACCGAGGGCCATGAACGAGCCACGGAACGGGTGGCCGTCGATGCTGCCGCGAATGCGGACCAGGCCTCGGGGGCCGGAGTACTCGGCCGAGCCGGGCATGACGACGTAGGTCCAGCCGCCCTTATTCGGGCTGCGTTGCAGCACGGCGGTGAAGCTCTTGCCCAGGGTGGTCACTGCGATCCTCCATAGTTGAGCGAGCCGGGGGTGGTGAGTTCTTGTCCGGTCTCGAGCCAGGTCTTGAGCCCGGACAGGATCATCGGCCAGCCGCCGTAAAGGTGTTCGTCGGCGTCCTCGGGCAGCTGGTCATGGGTGACGGTCAGCCGGCACGAGTCGCCAACCGGCTCGATCACCCAGGTGACGCGGCTGGTGCCCTCGGCTGCGATCTCGTCGTCCCACACCGCGTGGTAGGACTGCACCAGCCGGCGCGGCGGGTCGATCTCGAGGTTCTCGCCCTCGATGAGCGGGCCAGCCGCACCGGCGTGTGCGACCTGGTAGCGCGACCCGGGAGCCCAGTCGGACTCGATTTGAGCGCCGAACTGGTAGCGCGTCCGGATCTTGGGGTCGGTGATTGCCTGCCACAGCCGTTCGGGGGTGGTCTGGATATAGATCTCGAATACCTTCTCCACGCTCGCCTCCAGGTCGCGTTTGAGATCCACCAGGCCGGCCGCCCAGGCCTCGGTGTACTTGTTCACCCACCGGTCGTGGACGAGACGGATCGGGACCGGGTTGAGGTAATGCAGCTTCTCCCGGCCTCGACGGCGGGTCGCGACCAGACCGGCGTCTTCCAGAAGCCGCAGGTGCTTGGCCACCGCCACTCGCGTCATGGCGAACCGGCCCGCCAGCGCGCCCAACGTCTGCCCGTCGTGTCGGAACAGCTCGTCGAGCAGTTCACGCCGCGTTGGGTCCGCCAGCGCCTTGAACACCGGTTCCACGCGGGCGAGCATAGGAAACCATCTAGTTTCATGTCAAACGCTGTAAGGACGGCGTCGACATTGCACCTATGCGTCCGGGTAGGGTGGCGCTACACAGCGACTGGCGGGTCCCCTTGGCCGAACGGCGACAGCACGTCGCCGGGGTTCGGCGCGCGGGAATTGGCCGATGATCATGCTTGTCTCATAGAACGCCCCCGTCACCGGGCATTCTCACGGCTGCCCGCATGGGATCCGCGACTGGACGCTCAGACTGCGGCATCGCGCGACGGCCTCCACGGTCACGACCTACATCCGGGGAACCCGCCAATTCGTTGGCCTACCTCGGCGAACACCACCCCGACATCGACGGGCCCGAGAAGGTGACGCGCCGCACGGTCGAGGACCGGCTTGGTCAGCTGCACCGGGGTCGGCCGGCCGCAGCGGGCAGGCGCCCGAGCTGGTGCTCCCAGCCGGCGCGGTGGTCGCCGATGTGGGTGGACGGCAGGCCGCGGTGGGTGAGCACGACCATCGTGTCGTCGCCGTCAGGGGTCAGCCCGACCTCGACGGTCGAACTGCCGGGCGGCAGCGTGTCGCTGCCGGGGATGCCCCAGCTGAACACGACTCGGTACGGCGGGTCGACGGTGATGTAGGCACCGCGGGCGAGGGCCTGGCCCATGTCGAGCGAGAACACCCCGCCGGGCTGCGGGTCGAGCTCGGCCCGGTCGCCGATCCACGTGACGATGAGCGCGGGGTCGGTGAAGTACGGGAACACGACCTCGGGCGGTGCCTTGATGTGCTCGGTCGCGACGATGACGTCGTCGCGGATCTCGGAGGTCACGGCTCCCTCTTCGGTGGTCGGGGATGGGCCGTCTCGACGGCCTTCTTCAGGCGGCTGAGGGCGTCGGGCCAGAACTCGGAGAGCACTTCGCGCACCGGCTCGAGCGCCTCGTGGTGCAGCGCGTAGAGGCGGCGGGTTCCCTCGCGACGCTCGGTGAGGAGGCCGGCCTGCTTGAGCACGCCGATGTGCTGGCTGACCGCCTGCTGGGTGAGGGTGAAGGTCGCCGCGATCCGGCCCGCAGGCAGCTCGGTGTGCTGGACGAGGCGCAGGATCTGTCGGCGGTGCGGGTCGGCGAGCGCCCGCAGCACCGCATCGGGTGCCGCGAGCGCCGTCGACTGCTTCCGCACGCCCTTCATGTTTGCCTCAGGCCCCGAACGGGGTGCCGGTGCCGGTCTCCGCGAAGGTCTCGATGCTCGCCATGAAGTGCGTCCAGCCGGCGAAGCAGTCGTCCCAGCACTCGAGCTGCGGGGTCAGGCCGGCGTGCCGGAAGCGGAGCTCGGTGCCGGTGCCGCCCGGGACGATGTCGAACTCGATCGTCGTGCCGAGCCACTCCTGCGTGTGTCCGGTGGGTGTGGTCCCGTCGGACGCGATGGCCTCCCAGACCACGCGGGTGGGTCCGGCCTCGAGGACGCGCATCGTGTTGGCGCCGTGCTCGCCGAAGCTGGTGACGAGCGTGCCGCCGACCGCTCCGTCGCCCTCGGTCGGGCCCCACCAGCGGCTGACGCCGGCGGCGGAGGTGAACAGCGCCGACACGGCGGCGGGGCCGGCGGGGAGGTTCAGGACCGCGGTGAAGTCCTCGGTCCGCGTGCTGGTGGTGCTGGTCATCCCGATCTCCTCTCGATATTTACAAGCAGTCTCTTGTACACGGTGATAGCTGTAAAGCTAGGCAGAGCTCTGGCGGTTGTCAAGAGGTGGTACCGCAAGCCGACGGCTCCTCGCGGTGCTGGCCGTGCTGGCGTTGATCTTCCTGATCGGCGTGTTGACCCACGGACTGTTCCTGTTCCCGCTGGTCTGGGTCGCGTTCTTCCTGATGTTCAGCGGCGGGGGCGGTCACCGGCGCCGCTGGGCGGACCGTCCGACCGCACCAACAACCGCTGGTGAACCCACCCCCGGCCGCTGACCACGACGATCCCCTTGACTCCCGGTCCGCGGATCAACCCCCGCAGTCCTCGGGTGGGTGCCGCGTCCCAGGTTTCTGCGCGCGGAGTCTCTCGGTTTCGGAGTTCGGTGAGTCGGTCTGTAGCCGGCGCGTCGGTCGGCACGGCGGGGTCTCGGGCGTGGCTGCGTTCGTCGTCGACGCGTTGCCGGGCGGCGGCCAGTTCGACGGTCATCGCGGCGTCCTCGGTGCGGGCGTCGGCCGCCTTCTGCCTGCGCGGCGTCGGCCGTGGCCCGGGCGGCGTCGTCGGTCAGCCGCTGAACATCGGCGGTGCGCGCGCGGGGTTCTTGGTCCACTCCCCCGGTGACCAGCCCCCGCGGGTGTCGGGGCTGGTGCGGGCGCGAGGATCGCCGCGGCACGTTGCCAGGTCCGCGTCAAGCCCCTGCCGTTCCGCGGACCGAGATCCGCAGTCGGACACCGTCGTGGTGATAGACCAACTCCCGCGGGCCAGAACCGACGCCCACAGGTGGGCTGCTACTCGTTTGATCGGTCTTTGCCGCCAGCGGCTGGAAATGGCACGTTCTGGAGGCGCACCTGGCCGTCGGCGACGGCCCTGCCGTCCTCCCGCACGACCCTGACACTCCACAGCTGCAGCGTGCGTCCCTGCTGAACCGCGGAAGCCGTAACGGTCAGCCGGCCAGCGGTCACCGGTCGAAGGAAGTTCGTGACGTTGGAGACCCCGACCGCG
>JADGOV010000080.1 GCA_017882785.1 Frankiaceae bacterium | reverse complement strand
CCCGACGACGCCGCTATCCTGCCGGTGACCCGCCCCATCTGAGGAGTCCTTCAGCGTGACCGAAGCCCGGCTGGCCGCGGTCGTCGTCCTCGCCGCTGGCGAGGGAAAGCGGATGCGCTCCACGACCCCCAAGGTGCTGCACCCGCTGTGCGGTCGGTCCCTCCTCGGGCACGTGCTGGCGGCGACCGACGCGCTCGGGCCGGACCGGACAGTAGTGGTCGTGGGGCGCGGCCGTGACCAGGTCGAAGGTCACCTCGAGACGATCGCGCCCAGCGCCGTCGTGGCGGTGCAGCCCGAGCAGCGCGGCACCGGGCACGCGGTGCGAACCGCGATGGACACGGTGCCGGACCTTGTCGGCACCGTGCTCGTGGTACCCGGTGACACCCCGCTGCTGACCGCTGCCAGCCTGCGGAATCTCATCGGCCTGCACCAGCACCTCGGCGCGGCGGCCACGCTGCTCACGGCTGTCCTGCCGGATCCCACCGGCTACGGCAGAGTGCTGCGTGCCGGCGGCGCGGTCCGGGGCATCGTCGAGCAGCGGGACGCGGACGCCGCGCAGTTGACGATCACCGAGGTGGCCACCTCCGTGTACGCGTTCGAGGCCGGGCCCCTGCGGACGGCGCTGTCCGAGTTGTCGACCGACAATGCCCAGGGGGAGGAGTACCTCACCGACGTGATCGGCATCCTGTCCGATTCGAGTCACAACGTGGCCGGATCGGCCGTCGCCGAATGGCAGCAGGTGCTCGGAGTCAACGACCGGGCGCAGCTGGCCGCCGTCGGCCAGCTCATGCGCGATCGGATCCTGCAGCGCCTGATGCTGGATGGGGTAACGGTCATCGACCCCGGGACGACCTGGGTCGACATCGAGGTCGAGGTGCAGCCCGACGCCACCCTGCTGCCCGGCACCCGCCTGTACGCGTTGACGACAGTGGCGCCCGGTGCCGTGATCGGCCCGGATACCACCCTCATCGACACGAGCGTCGGCGCGGATGCGCGAGTCCGGGCCAGCACCTGTGAGCGGGCGGTCATCGGTCCGGAGGCGATCGTCGGGCCGTACACCTACCTGCGGCCCGGCAGTCGGCTCGGCAGGGGGGCCAAGGCCGGCGGGTTCGTCGAGATGAAGGCGGCGGAGGTGGGCGACGGCGCCAAGGTGCCGCACCTGAGCTACGTCGGGGACGCCACCATCGGCCCGGGCAGCAACATCGGGGCGTCCACCGTGTTCGTGAACTACGACGGCCAGGCGAAGCACCGCACCACAGTCGGTGCCAACGTCCGCATCGGCAGCGACACCATGCTCATCGCGCCGGTCGAGGTCGGCGACGGCGCCTACACCGCCGCCGGCTCAGTGATCACCGAGGACGTGCCACCCGGCGCGTTGGCGGTGGGCCGCGCTCGACAGCGCACCGTTCTGGGCTGGGTCCGGCGGGCTCGGCCGGGCACGTCCTCCGCCGAGTCGGCTGCGGCTGCCGCTGCGGGCCCGGCGGCCGCCGCAGCAGACGAGGAGCGACCGTGAGTGGGATCTCGACCAGCGGGCGCAAGACGCTCATGCTGTTCTCCGGCCGCGCGCATCCCGGCTTGGCCGAAGAGATCGCCAGCGAACTCGGCGTGTCGGTCGTCCCGACGACCGCGTACGAGTTCGCCAACGGCGAGATCTACGTGCGCTACCTGGAGTCCGTCCGCGGCTGCGACGCCTTCGTGGTGCAGGCGCACGGGGCGCCGATCAATGAGTGGCTCATGGAGAACCTGCTCATGGTGGACGCCCTGAAGCGGGCCAGCGCGAAGCGGATCACCGCGGTCATCCCGTTCTACGCCTACGCCCGGCAGGACAAGAAACACCGCGGCCGCGAGCCGATCTCGGCCCGGCTGGTGGCCGACTTCTTCAAGACGGCGGGCGCGGACCGACTCATGGTGGTCGACCTGCACACCAGCCAGATCCAGGGCTTCTTCGACGGGCCGGTCGACCACCTGTTCGCGCTGCCGCTGCTGGCGGACTACGTCTCGCACCGCTATCCCAGCTCCGACCTCACAGTGGTCGCTCCCGACGCCGGTCGGGTCCGGGTCGCCGAGCGCTGGACGGATCGGCTGGGCTGTCCACTGGCGATCATCCACAAGCGTCGCGATCCTGATGTGGCCAACGAGGTCAAGGTCTTCGAGGTGGTCGGCCAGGTGGCCGGCCGGACCTGCGTGATCGTCGACGACATGATCGACACGGCCAGCACGATCACCAAGGCGGCTGAGGCGATCTTCGACAGCGGAGCGACGGATGTCATCGTGGCCGCGACGCACGGCGTGCTCTCCGGCCCCGCGGTGGACCGACTGAAGAACTCCATGATCAGCGAGGTGGTGCTGACCAATACGCTGCCCATCGCGCCGGAGATCCACTTCGACAAGTTGACGGTGCTCTCGATCGCCCCGCTGCTCGCGCGAGCCATCCGTGAGGTGTTCGACGACGGCTCGGTGACAAGCCTCTTCGGCGGCAACGCCTGAGTTGGGCTCACCTGCGTGCGCTGCTCAGTCCGCCAGCGTGGCCACGGCCCGCTCGGCCAGTACGCCGCCGATGGCCAGCGACGCGGTCGCGGCCGGGGAGGGAGCGTTGAGCACGTGCAGGACGCCGGGGGCCTCGACCAACCGGAAGTCATCGACCAGGGAGCCGTCCCCGTCGACGGCCTGCGCCCGTACGCCGGACGGGCCGAACACCAGGTCCTGGCGTCGCAGCTGGGGGACGTAGCGCTGCAGGTCGCGGAGGAAGGCCCCCTTCACGACGTCGCGCCACATCTCTTGCGCACCGACGCGCCAGTACCGGCGGGCCAACCGGCGGAAGCCGGAGAACCGCACGGTGTCGAGCAGGTCGGCCGGTGTCACGTCCCGGCGGCGGTACCCCTCCCGCGCGAGGGCGAGGACCGCGTTGGGGCCAGCCCAGACCGCACCGTCGTGGCGTTTGGTGAGGTGCACGCCGAGAAACGGCAGCGCCGGATCCGGAACGGGATAGATCAGTCCGCGGACCAGGTGGCGCGCCGACCGGGTCAAGGTGTAGTAGTCGCCGCGGAACGGCACGATCGCCGCCCGCGCGGCCGTCTTCCCGTCGGGGTTTCCGCTGCCTGGCGAGGCCGATGCCGTGAGGGCGGCGACCCGGTCGGCCTGCAGGCCGGCGCAGCTGACCATGAGCCGAGTGCTCAGCCGCTCGCCGGAGGCGAGTTCGAGCACCCGGGCGTCCCCACCCGGGCCGACGCCGACCAGCCGCTGACCCAGGCATAGCCGGCCACCGGCGGCGGCGACGTCCTCGGCCAGGCTGCGGGCCACGGCGGCGAAGTCGATGATGCCGGTGGGCGGTACGTGCACCGCGCGGACGCCGATCGCGTGCGGCTCGTAGTCCCGCAGCTCCTCCGGGCCGATCTCCCGAACGCCGACCACGCCGTTGGCCACGCCGCGCTCGTAGAGGGTGTGCAGCCGGGGGAGCTCCGTCTCGCTGGCGGCGACGATGAGCTTCCCGCAGTGCTCGACCGGAATGCCCCGCTCCGCCGCGTACTGCTCGACCTGTGCCTTTCCGGCGACGCAGAGTCGCGCCTTCAGCGATCCGGGCTGGTAGTAGATGCCGGCGTGCAGGACACCGGAGTTGTGCCCGCTCTGGTGGGCGGCGACTGTGTTCTCCTTGTCCACCACGGTCAGCGCCAGGTCGGGGCGGAGCTGCAGGAGTCGGTAGGCCGTGGCCAGCCCGACCAGGCCCGCCCCGACGACGACGACGTCGCAGTCTGTGCGCACAGTCCCCCCTGGCCGGCTAAAGGATCAGTGTAGGAGCCGGCCGGCCGTCGTGGCGACGCGCGTGCTCTTCCGCGGTGCGGGAGGCTGGGTAGACTGGACCACCGCGCTCGGTCCCGTTCTGGGCCCCGAATGCCTGCTGACGTTGCTATCGAGGAGATTCCTACCGTGCCCGAGGTCCGTATTGCCGCCGAGCCGCGCAGTGAGTTCGGCAAGGGTGGCGCTCGGCGCACCCGTCGCGCGGGGAAGGTGCCAGCGGTCCTCTACGGACACGGCACGCCGCCGCGGCACATCTCGCTGCCGGCGAGGGAGTTCGCGCACGCCTTGCGGACCGACGCGGGCATGAACGTGTTGCTGCGACTCGACGTGGACGGTGGCAGCGAGCTGGCCCTGGCCAAGGCGGTGCAGCGCGACCCGTTGCGCGGCAGCATCGAGCACGTCGACCTGATCATGGTCCGCCACGGCGAGAAGGTCACCATCGACGTGCCGGTCACGCTGGTCGGCGAGGCGGCCCGCGACGGCGTCGTGGACCAACAGCTGATGGTTATCTCCCTGGAGGCGGAGGCGACGGCGATTCCGCAGGGCATCGACGTCTCCGTCGACGGGCTGGGCATCGGGGACTCCATCACCGCGGGGCAGGTCGAGCTGCCGGCTGGGGCCACGTTGCAGATCGAAGCGGACGCACTCGTCGTGCATATCCTTGCGGCGCAGAGCGCGGAGCAGTTCGAGGCGGAGCTGTCCGATGCGCAGGCCGACGTCAGTGGGCCCGTGCCGGTGGGTGTCGGTGTCGCGCCGGATGCAGGGACCGCGGGGGCGCAGCCCGGCCCGGCGGAGGCCGACGCCACCGCCGGCGCCTCCACCTGATCGACGCGGCCTGCCGGAGTGGCCGAGGACGCCTGGCTGGTCGTCGGCCTGGGGAACCCGGGGGCGGACTATGCGGGGCATCGGCACAACGCGGGTGCGGTGGTCGCGGACCTGCTGGCGACCCGGATGGGGAGCCGTTTCAGGTCCGCCCGCCAGCGTGCCCAACTGCTCGAGGGCCGGCTGGGCGGACGACGGGTCGTGCTGATGAAGCCGACGACCTACATGAACGACTCCGGCGGGGCGGTGGCCGGCGTGCGCGGCTACTTCCGCATCCCGGTGGACCGGATCGTCGTCGTCCACGACGAGTTGGACCTGCCGTACGGGACACTGCGGCTGAAGGTCGGCGGCGGGGACAACGGGCACAACGGGCTGCGCTCGCTGCGCACCTCGCTGTCGTCCGGGGAGTTCGCCCGGGTCCGCATCGGCGTCGGTCGGCCGCCCGGCCGGATGGACCCTGCAGATTTCCTGCTGCGGCCCTTCACCAACGCCGAACGTCGGGACCTGCCGCTGCACCTTGACCGGGCCGCGGACGCGGTGGAGACGCTGCTGGCCGACGGCTTGGTCGTCGCGCAGAACACCTACAACACCTGACTCACTCCCGGCCTCCCCCCCAAGGCAGGCCGGGAGTCAGCGCAGGAACAGTGCGCGGCCCCGCCAGGCGTGGCTGCTGTCCGCCACCGCGGGGTGGTTCAGCGTCGGAGCCGAACATGTCCGGGAACCCCCGGTAGGTCTGGCCGGTCGACCCGGAACCGGTGACGATCGCATTCCAGAACGGGTCGTCGTAGGGGTCGAGGACGGTGTCCGGACCGAGCGTGGTGCCGTCGAACGTGCGCTTGTGGAACGTACCCGTCCGACCAGCCGTAGCACAGCGTGCCGTTGAGGAGGACCGCGCCGCTCGTCTTGCTCCAGGCGATGCCGGCGTCGGGTAGCGAGGTCGTCGCGCCGACAGTGGCCGCTCCGTCGTATGACCGCGACGATGCCCCGTCCCGGCCGGCACGGGGAAGGCCCACCGTGTCGCGCCGTACCGCTCGGTGTCGAAGACCGCGCGCGGCGTGCTGGCCGGAACGCTGGCGCTCACCCCGGCCACGGGGGAGTAGCTTCCTGTGCTGCCACCGGTCCGGGACGGGTCGGTGGCGCCGTCCGCCGCCCAGTCCGGACAGGTAGGCGCTGTCCGGGGCGGTGTTGAGACTGCCCAGAGACGACGGTGACCGGCAGCTGCGCGGTCGAGGTCGGCGGGACCCCCGCGCCGCCCGCCACCGGGAAGAAGGCGACCCGGCCGCGAAAGGCCTGCCGGTTGCCGATGTAGGTCGTGTCGCTGCCCACCCAGAGGCCGCTCGGGGTGGCGAGGAGGGCGAACGCTGCCGGGGATCCGCTCCCGGCGTCGGCCATCAGCTGGACGCTGATCATGCACCACTGCCCGTCGAACTGCCACACGCACACCATCCAGACCTGGGACGGCGTGGCGGGCCGCCCGTTCGGCGCACCGGATCACGAGTACCCGTCCTATCTCGAGCTGTTGCTCACCGCCACCGATGGGGGGCAGTCGACGACGACGATGCGGCTGAACCCGTCGACCGAGGGCAAGGACGGCGCCGTCCACGGTCACAGTGATCAAGGGTCACGCGGCGTCGGTCAGCGCGCCGGCTCGGGTGTGGCGGTCCGGCCAGCCCTACCACTTCCTCCGGTGGTCCGACGGTGGCGCGGCGAGTCAGGCCGTGACGCTCAGCGGGTGGACTGCGCGCTGGGGCGGTGACGGGCAGTCAGGTGAAACCGCGGCAATCGGACCGTTACGCAGAGTGATGATCCCGGCGAAACCCCCAGCGACCTGCGCACGATCGTTAGAATTGATGTACGCGGGAGCGCGCCCTGGCGAACCCCCCGAGTCGCAGAGCCGTGAGATGCAGCATGAGAGCAGTAGCCGTTTGGGGTGACAACCCGTCGAGCGCCCGCGTGGCCGCCGTGCGGGGGGTTAGGCGGTGATGCTGCAACTGAGCGTCGTCTTGGTAGCTCTGGGAGCGCTGATTCTCGCCCTCGCTGCTGTCCGGTTCATTCGGGAGACTCACCCGGCGCGTCCCCAACCGGCTGAAACATTGGCGGAAGAATCCACCGATTCCGGGATCGGGGTGCTCGTCGACAGCGAAGTGATGGCGGGCACGCGGGGCAATGGAACAGTCATCGCACACCGGCAGATGCCGGCACCGGTCGCGGCAGTCACCGCTCCGATCGCTGCGCGCGTCGGTGAGGCTGGTGCACCACCGGATGCCTTCCCCCACGTCGAGGAGATTGCCCGAGTTGATACCTCGGAGCCTCTGAGCAACGGGCAAAGCGCGGAGAGGGGAAGCAGCGAGGAGTCCCGTCTCCGCCGCAGGGTCGACGTCGACTCCACCGTCGTCGGTGACGATCTGGGCGCCAGCGAGGAGTCGGGTGGCGAGGAGTCACGTGTCGCCGAGGACGTGATCCCAGCCCAGGACAACCCCATCGACGCGCCAAGTCAGCCGGACATCGACGACGAGGACGTGGTGGTTGTGGTACCCGGCCGCGGCCGGTACCACCGCCCCGACTGCGCGTACGCCGTCTCTCCCATACCGGCGGTGGCGGTGGCGTTGGTCGACGCTCTCGCAGACGGTTACGAGTCTTGCCAGATCTGCGCACCTGAGGAGCACTGAGGCGGGCTGAGGTCGAGCGTGCGGCCCGAGGGGTCAAGTTACTCCTCGTGCATATAGAGTTCCCCCGTCTGGCGGAGTCCCCAGGCCGGCTTCCGATGGATGCTGGTTGGGGGATGACCTGACAGCCGCGCAAACCTCCGTCAAACTGGACGTATCGACCCGCTGCCGTTCGGCTGAGGGTCGCTCGTGGCTCCGACGACGTGAAAGCGGACATGGTTGTGACGACGCACGATGCTCCGCTGGGGGTAGCGGTGATCGGGGCGGGCTACTGGGGGCCCAACCTCGTACGCAACTTCAGCAACTCTCCCCGGTTCCGTCTCCGGTGGGTCAGCGACCTCGACGAGGCCCGGGCACGAGCCGCGGTCGGCCCGTACAGCGTCGTGCAGACGACGTCGTCACTCGCGGACGTCCTCGACGATCCGGACGTCGTCGCGGTGGCGGTGGCTACGCCGGCCAGCACCCACCTGGCGATCGCATCCGCCGCGCTGGAGGCAGGCAAGCACGTCCTCATCGAGAAGCCGATCGCGGCGACGTACCGGGAGGCCGAGCGCCTCGTCGAGTTGGCGGCGAGCCGCGATCGCGTGCTGATGTGTGACCACACCTACTGCTACACGCCTGCGGTCCGCAAGATCCGCGAGCTGGTACGCGCCGGCGAGCTGGGGGACATCCAGTACGTCGACTCGGTACGGATCAATCTGGGTCTCGTCCAGCCGGATGTCGACGTGCTCTGGGACCTGGCTCCGCACGACCTGTCCATCCTCGACGTCATCCTGCCGGAGGGCTGCACGCCGCAGGCAGTGGCCGCGCACGGAGCCGACCCGATCGGAGCCGGGCGGACCTGCATCGCCTACCTGACGCTCCAACTCTCCGGTGGCGCGATCGCGCACGCGCACGTGAACTGGCTGAGCCCCACCAAGATCCGAACCACGATCATCGGCGGGTCGAAGCGGACGTTGGTGTGGGACGACCTCAGGCCATCGGAGCGCATCCAGATCTACGACCGGGGGGTCGACCTCTCCGACCCGGGCACCGTCGCCGGTGAGGAGCGCCGCGAGGCGTTGATCTCCTACCGGGCCGGCGACATGGTGGCACCGGCACTGCGGGAGTCCGAGGCCTTGGCCGGAGTGGTGACCGAGTTCGCGGACGCCATCTGTGAGGGCCGCGCCCCGCTCACCGACGGCCGCGCCGGGCTGCGGGTGCTCGACGTGCTGGAAGCCGCCTCGCGGAGCCTGGAGTACAAGGGTGCCGTCGTGCCGCTGCGGACGGCCCGGTGAGTGCCGCCGTCCCGTTGCGGGGCAGCCGGGTGCTCGTCACCGGCGGGGCTGGAACCATCGGCTCCGCGGTGTGCGAGGCGCTCGTCGAACGGGACGCTGCTGAGATCGTCGTGCTCGACAACCTGGTCCGCGGCCGGGAGGCGAACCTGCGCTGGGCACAGGAACACGGCCGGGTCCGGTTGGTCGACGGGGACATCCGCGACACTGGGTTGCTCGCCGAGCTCAGCGCCGGGATGGACGTGGTCTTTCACCTCGCGGCCATCCGCATCACGCAGTGCGCGGAGGAGCCTCGACTGGCCCTGGAAGTGCTTGCGGACGGCACGTTCAACGTCCTCGAGGCTGCGGTGGCGGCCGGCGTGCGCAAGGTCGTCGCGTCGTCCTCCGCATCGGTGTACGGGCTCGCGGAGACGTTCCCCACGACAGAGCGCCACCACCCGTACAACAACGACACGCTCTACGGCGCCGCGAAGGTCTTCAACGAGGGGATGCTCCGCAGCTTCCACGCCATGTACGGGCTGGACTACGTGGCCCTGCGCTACTTCAACGTCTACGGGCCTCGGATGGACATCCACGGCGTCTACACCGAGGTGCTCGTGCGCTGGATGGAGCGGATCGCCGCCGGTCAGCCCCCACTGATTCTCGGGGACGGCCTGCAGACGATGGACTTCGCGTTCACCGCGGAGATCGCCCGGTCGAACATCCTCGCGGCCGAAGCGGACGTCACCGATGACGTGTTCAACATCGCCTCCGGCGTGGAGACGAGTCTGCGCGAGCTGGCCGACACCCTGCTGCGGGTGATGAACCGACCGGACCTCGACGTCGAGTACGGCCCGGCACGTCGGATCAACGCTGTGCATCGTCGACTCGCGGATACCAGCGCCGCCCGGGAGCGCCTCGGCTTCAAGGCGGAGATCGACCTGGAGGAGGGTCTGCGCCGCCTGGTGGAATGGTGGCAGGCAGAGCAGCAGGCCGGGCAGCAGGTCGAGCTGCCTGCTGGTGCGGGGGGCGAGCGGTGAGCACGGTTCCGGTCATGAAGCCGACCCTGGGCGCGGAAGAGGCCGAGGCCGCCGCGGACGCCGTGCTATCGGGCTGGGTCGCTCAGGGGCCGCGGGTGGCGGAGTTCGAGGCCGCGTTCGCCGCGCGGACCCACGCCACGCACGCCGTCGCCGTGTCGTCCTGCACCACCGCCCTGCACCTGTCCCTCGTCGTGCTCGGCGTCGGACCGGGTGATGAGGTCATCGTCCCATCGCTGTCGTTCATCGCCACCGCGAACGCTGTTCGTTACGTCGGCGCCACACCCGTCTTCGCCGACGTCGATCTGTCGACCGCTGCTTTGACTGGGAAGACGATCGACCAGGTGCTGACCTCCCGGACGCGGGCAGTCATCCTCGTTCACCAGGGGGGCGTTCCGGCCGACGTCGACGAGGTACGTGCCCGGTGTGACCCGCTGGGGATCGCCGTGGTCGAGGATGCCGCCTGCGCGGCCGGATCCACCTACCGGGGCAGGCCGGTCGGTGCAGATGCGTTGCTCGCCGCCTGGTCCTTCCACCCCCGCAAGGTGATCACCACCGGCGAGGGCGGCATGCTCACCACCGACAACCCGGAATGGGCCGCCCGGCTGCGTCGGCTGCGGGAGCACGGGATGAGCGTGAGCGCTGCCGAGCGGCACGCGGCGAAACAGCCTGTCCTCGAGGAATACCTGGAGACCGGGTTCAACTACCGGATGACCGACATCCAGGCGGCCGTGGGCCTCGTCCAGCTGCGACGCCTCGAGGACATCGTGAGCCGACGCCGTGAGCTTGCGGCGCGTTACCGTCAGCTGCTCGCGGGCTTGCCCGCCGCCACGCCGGTCGGTGACCCCGTATACGGCACGACCAACTACCAATCCATGTGGGTCACGCTCGATGACGACTTTCCGCTCGGCCGCAACGAGCTCCTGGCGGCGATGAACGAGGCCGGGGTGTCCCCTCGGCGCGGGATCATGGCCGCGCACCGTGAACCCGCGTACGCCGGCCATCCGCACATCGACCTGCCGAACACCGACCGGCTCACTGACACCTCGCTGATTCTGCCGCTGTTCCACGACATGACCATGTCGGAGCAGGACCGGGTGGTGGCGGCGCTGTTCGACGCCGTAGGGGGGCGGCTGTGACGGGCCGGGTGCCTCTCGTCGACCTGGCGGCGCAGCACGCGGAGGTCGCGCAGGAGGTCCGGGCCGGCTTCGACGCTGTCATGGCTGCAGCGAGCTTCGTCGGCGGCAAGGACGTGGACGCCTTCGAACGCGAGTACGCGGACTTCCTCGACGCCCGGCACTGCGTCGGTGTGGCGAACGGCACCGACGCCATCGAGCTGGCCCTGCGGGCCCTGCGCATCGGCGCCGGCCACGAGGTCGTCCTACCCGCCAACACCTTCGTCGCCACGGCGGAGGCGGTGGCCCGCACCGGGGCAACGCCCGTCCTCGCCGATGTCGACCCGCAGGGGCTGCTGCTGGACCCGGAGGCTGCGGTCGCGGCGTTCACGGCGCAGACGAAGGCGGTCATCCCCGTACACCTCTACGGGCAAGCCGCACCCGTGGAGGGCCTGCGGGCCGCTGCCGAGGCGGCGGGTGTGGCCGTCGTCGAGGATGCCGCGCAGTCCCAAGGCGCCACACGCCACGGGACCTTCACCGGAACATTAGGTGACATCGCGGCGACAAGTTTCTACCCGGGGAAGAACCTCGGCGCCTACGGCGACGCCGGGGCTGTCCTTACGGCATCAGCCGAACTCGCGACGTCCGTCCGGCTGTTGGGCAATCACGGCAGCCCAGCGAAATACGAGCATTCCACACTGGGCTTCAACAGTCGGCTGGACACCCTGCAGGCTGTGGTCCTGCGGGCGAAGCTGAACAGGCTCGCAGCCTGGAACGATGCCCGGCGAGCGGCCGCCGAGACCTACGACCGACTGCTGTCCGAGATGCCGGACGTCGTCGTGCCGTCGACCCTCGAGGGCAACGTGCACGTCTGGCACCTCTACGTCGTGCGGGTGCCGCGCCGCGACGCCGTGCTGCAGCACCTGAATGAAGCCGGCATCGGGGCCGGCATCCACTACCCGGTGCCGGTGCATCTCCAGGGCGCGTTCCGCCACCTCGGCTACGCGGCCGGCGCCTTTCCGGTCACCGAACTGGCGGCCGGCCAGATCCTGTCCCTGCCGCTCTTCCCGGGCATCACCGTCGCGCAGCAGGAACGGGTCGTCGGCGAATTGGCGAGTGCGTTGTCATGACTGTCGTGAGTCCGGCCGGCGTCTTCGTGCACCCGCGGGGGCTCTGCGAGAGCGACCAGGTGGGTCACGGGACGCGGGTGTGGGCCTTCGCGCACGTCCTGCCGGGCGCGGTCATCGGAGCCGAGTGCAACATCGGCGACCATGCCTTCGTCGAGGGCGGTGCGGTCCTCGGCGATCGGGTGACGGTGAAGAACGCGGTCCTGGTCTGGGACCGGGTGACCATCGAGGACGAGGTGTTCCTCGGGCCGAACATGGTCTTCACCAACGACCTGCGGCCGCGGGCGGCCATCAAGCGGCCCCGGGCGGCCCTGCTGCCGACGGTGGTTCGCCGCGGCGCCACGATCGGTGCGAACGCGACGGTGGTCTGCGGTACGACGATCGGCGAGCACGCCTTCGTCGCTGCCGGTGCCGTGGTGGTTCGTGACGTGCCGGCGCATGCGTTCGTCGCCGGTAATCCGGCGGTGCAGAAGGGGTGGGTGTGCGCGTGCGGGGAAGGGCTCGGCGTGGACCTTGATTGCCCGGTGTGTGAGGCGCACCACAGCCCAGAGCCTGACAGCGGTGTTTTGCGACAATCTGGGTAGCTGCACCCCTACGTGTCACCGTAAGTGTGCAATGAAGCAAGTGTCCGTACAAGCCTCAGCCCCCTCCCCCGGTTGCGGCAGTGTAGGGCGTTTCCGCGCATCTCCCCCCTGTCGCCGTTTCATTGCCGGTTCGCCGACGTCACCCTAGTAGCAGCCCATATGGCTCAAGTTATCCCTCCGGCTGGTCGATGCCTGGTTGTCCAGCCGTCGATGAATGGGGCATCACGATGCGGCCCAAGACTGTTGTTCGCCGGACCGGGGATGTTTCGCCCAAGCGGATCCTCGCGATTCTTGCATCCGTCGCTTCCGCGTCGCTCGGCGTTGTGCTGATGAGCTCGATGTTCGGGAGCCCGGTCTCGACGGCGGCTGCAACCGCCACCGCGTTGCTATGGCCGACGAGTAGCCAGCCGGGAACGACCGCCGACCCCGACAGCCAAGCAGTTGAGGTCGGGACTCGCTTCTTGACCGATACGAACGGGTGGGTTTCTGGTATTCGCTTCTACAAGGCTACGGCGAACTCAGGGACGCATACCGCCTCACTCTGGTCATCGACTGGAACCAAGCTCGCCTCCGGAACATTTCGAAATGAGCCGGCATCGGGGTGGACGCAGTTGACATTCTCGCGACCAGCCCCCGTTGTCGCGAATGCTGTCTACACTGCGAGTTACTTCACGTCGAGAGGCCATTACTCTGTCGACGAGGGATACTTCAACGTGCCGCGAGTCGGGTCGCCACTTAGTACTCCTCGCAGTGCTGGCGTCTACCGATATGGCTCCGCTGGGTACCCGACGTCAACCTATGGGAGTTCCAACTACTGGGTCACGCCCATGTTCTCCTATGGTGTCGGCCTCCCTTCGCCTTCGGCAAACCCAACCTCGACTCCGTCGGCAACGTCATCCCCGATACAGACGGCGGCCCCGACCAGTTCAGGAATGCCCCGCGGCTGCATACAGAATCCCAGCACCTGCGGTTATCCGGATGAAACGAGTACCGGCGTGCCGGCAGGGACCTCACTCGCCCCTTCTGGAGGCTTCGCCGTGAGGGTCGACGGAACGGTCATCTCAGGTCTGGACGTTCGAGGCACGATCGATGTCTACGCAAATAACGTCACAGTCGAGAACACTCGTGTGACGAACAGTGGAGACAGTTCGATAGGTATATTCCAACGCGCAGGATATCGGGGTCTGGCGTTGCATAGCGTGACTATCCGAGGTGCGGACAAGAGCTCTGGTGAGATGCAGTATGCCATTCGCGACGATGGCGAGGGCATGGTCGCCAGCCGGGTCAACATGTATAACTGCGCTGATTGTGTGCAGACCAGCAGCGGAAGCATCCTGGATAGCTATATACATGACATGGGATTCAAGCCCGGGGATCATACCGACGGCTTTCAATCCGACGGTGGTGGCGGTGTGGTGGTTCGGCACAACACGATTATCAACTCCTGGGACCAAACGAGCGCCGTCGCTCTCTTCCAAGACGTTGCCCGGCAGGGAGACGATACGATTGATAGCAACTTACTGGCCGGTGGGGGTTATACCATTTACGGTGGTGCTGGCTCAAAGGGACCGACCACGAATATACGCATCACAAATAACAGGTTCTCCCGAATCCTCTACCCCAATGGCGGCAGCTATGGGCCGGTCGCCTATTTCAACAATAGCGACTCCGGCAACCTATTCACCGGAAACGTTTGGGATGACACCGGGGTCACATTGGAGCCATGATCAAATGCGCGACGTCTGTTTCGGGTCGGTATTTGGATTCTCAAAGGTGGGGGACCATGACGTGTCGGGAACGCCTCACTGCCTGGACCGCACGCTGACGACCACCAACCCGGCCGAGAGCATGATCTCCAACTCGAGGACGACCCAGCGCAACGTGAGGAACTGGAAGACGCTGCGATGGCCCGCCGGTGAACCGCCGCAAAAATACTCGTCACCGCCCTCGCCCGACACAGCAGGTGCGTACAGCCCGAAACCGTCCCCGTTCT
>JADGOV010000023.1 GCA_017882785.1 Frankiaceae bacterium | reverse complement strand
GGCGGAGGTCCACCGCTTTCCCGAGGCCGGGCATTACGTGCTCGAGGACGCTGCTGCCGCGATCGTGCCGCTGGTGCTCGACTTCCTCGCCGGTGCCGCGCCCGACGGCTCCGTCGGCGGGACAGCGGTCAGCGGCGCCGCCAACCGGTGAGTCAAAGAGTGAGCCAAGAGTGAGCCAAGAGTGAGCCAAGAGTGAGCATGGCGGCGCCGGACACGGTGCTGACCGCTTTCGCCGAGCACGCGCGGTCACGGCCGCACTCCCCTGCCCTGCTGCTGCCCGCGGGGCGCCGGCACCGCAGCGGCCGGGGCGGTTTCCGGGCGGTTTCCTACGCCGAGTTGTCCCGGCGTAGCGACGCGCTGGCGGCCGGACTGGCGGCGATGGGGCTGCGCCCGGGACATCGGGCGGCGATGCTGGTGCCGCCGGGTGCGGACTTCTTCGCGGTCGCGTACGCGCTGCTCAAGACCGGGGCCGTGCCGGTGCTCATCGATCCGGGCATCGGGGCGACCAACCTGCGGGTGTGTCTACGCGAGGCCGCGCCCATGGCGTTCGTCGCGGTGCCGCGGGCGCATACCGCGCGCCGGGCGCTGCGCTGGTGCCCGAGCGCCCGGTTGCTCGTCACCGTCGGACCGCGGACGCCGGGAGGTGGCCGGACGCTGCGGGCGGTCGAACGGGCCGGGGCGGCCCGGTTGCCCTTCGCACCACTGCCGGTCGAGGACCAGGCCGTCGCGGCGATCGCCTTCACCAGCGGCAGCACGGGGGTCCCGAAGGGAGTCGAGTACCGGCACAGCAACTTCCTCGCCCAGGTGGCGCTGTTGCGGATGCTCTACGCCGTCGTGCCGGGCGAGGTGAGCGTAGCCACGTTTCCCCCGTTCGCCCTGCTCGGCCCGTTGCTCGGACTGACCACGGTGATCCCGCGGATGGATCCCACCCGACCCGCCCGGATCAACCCGGAGCGGTTGGCCGACGCGGTCACCACCTTCGGCGCCTCGGTGCTGTTCGGCTCACCGGCGCTGCTGGACACTGTCGGGCGCTGGGGCGCCCGCACCGGCCGGCGTCTGGCTCCGCTGCGTCGGGTGATCTCCGCCGGCGCGCCCGTGCCATCGCAGGTGCAGCGCCGGATACTCGACATGCTGCCGCCAGATGCCGAGGTCTGCACCCCGTACGGAGCCACCGAGGCACTGCCGGTGACCTCCATCGGCCGGGAGCTGCAGGGCATCAGCGAGCCCGGCGTCTGCGTCGGTCGCCCGGTACCGGGGGTGGATGTGGCCATCATCCCGATTACCGACGAGCCGCTGGCCAGTCTCGCCGAGAGAGTGCAGCCCGGTGAGGTCGGTGAGATCGTCGTGCGTGGTCCCAACGTCACGACGACCTATGCCGACCGGCTGGTGGCGACCGCGGCCGCGAAGCTCGACTGGGACGGGGTGACCGGGCATCGGATGGGCGACCTGGGCTACCTCGACGACGAGGGGCGGCTGTGGTTCTGCGGCCGCAAGACGCAGCGGGTCCAGACACCCTCCTGCACGCTCTACACCTCACCCGCCGAGGAGATCGTCACCGCGCACCCGGCGATCCGCCGAGCCGCGTTGGTCGGCGTCGGTGAGCCCGGCTCCCAGCGGCCGGTCATCTGTGTCCAACTCGAGCCCGGCCACCGACCATCGCCCGAGTTGACCGCGGAGGTGTTGGCCCGCACCGCGGCCCACTCGGCGACCGCTGGGGTCGACGCGGTGCTGTACCGGAAGGACTTCCCCGTCGACATCCGGCACAACTCGAAGATCGACCGTGCCGCGGTGGCCCGCTGGGCGACCCGCCGGCTGCGATGAGCACGACGGCACTGGTCACCGGCGGCGGCGGCTTCCTCGGCGGCGCCCTCCTCCGTCGCCTGGTGGCCCGCGGCGACGCGGTCCGCACGTTCAACCGGGGCCGCTACCCCGAACTGGAGGCGTTGGGCATCTCAGCCTACCGTGGCGACCTGGCTGATGCCGACGCCGTTCGACAGGCGGTGGCCGGCGCGGACGTGGTCTTCCACGTGGCCGCCCGGGCCGGCATCGCGGGCCGGCCGGCCCAGTTCCGGACCGCCAACGTGATCGGCACCCGCAACGTGATCCGCGCCTGCCGGGACGCCGGCGTCGGCCGACTCGTGCACACCTCGACGCCCGCCGTCGTGCACGCCGGCGGTGACCTGGCCGGTGGGGACGAGCGGCTGCCCTATGCCACCCGGTTCTCGGCGCCCTACCCGGCGACGAAGGCGCTGGCCGAACGCGACGTCCTAGGCGCCAACGACGCGGACCTGGCCACGGTTGCCCTGCGCCCGCACCTGATCTGGGGACCGGGGGACACCCAACTCACCGCCAAGATCCTCGACCGGGCCCGTCGCGGGCAGCTGCGGTTCGTCGGCGACGGCCGCGCCCTGGTCGACAGCACCTACATCGACAATGCGGTCGACGCGCACCTGTTGGCGGCGGCTGCGCTGGCTCAGGGCCGGGGCGCGGGCCGGGCCTACTTCATCTCCCAGGGCGACCCCCGTTCGATCGCCGAGCTGACCAATGCCATCCTCGCCGCCGCCGACCTCCCCCCGGTGACGGCGACAGTGCCCTTTCCGGTGGCCTTCGCGGTCGGGACGCTGGTGGAGGGTGCCTACGGTCTCCTCCGCCGGGAGGACGAGCCGCCGATGACCCGGTTCCTGGCCCGCCAACTGGCCACCACGCACTGGTTCGACATCACGGCCGCCCGCCGCGACCTTGGCTATGACCCGGCCGTCAGCATCGAGGAGGGGCTGCTGCGGCTCCGCCGGTGGCTGGCGGAAGGCTCCTAGCCATGCTGCGCCGCTCCACTCCGCCGATCGTCGACGAGCTCGGCCGTAGTGTCCCCGGCAGTGTTGCGAGACTGGAGCGGGTCCGGCTGGGCGGTGTGCAGCAGTGGCTGGTGCTCCGCGGGCACCGGCAGGACGGGCCGATCCTGCTGTTCCTCGCCGGCGGCCCGGGCGGATCGGAGATCGGCTGGGTCCGCACGTTCAACGGCGCGCTGGAACACTCCTTCGTCGTTGTCAACTGGGATCAGCGTGGCGCCGGCAAGTCCTACCGTCTGCTCACCCGCCGGTCCTCGCTGCGCCCCGAGCGGTATGTGGATGATGCCGTAGACCTCGCCGAGCGATTGCATGTGATGTTCCCCGGACAGCCTCTCCACCTCATCGGACATTCCTGGGGAGCCGTGCTGGGCATCCTCGCCGCTCAACGTCGCCCCGACCTGTTTGCCAGCTTCGTCGGGGTCGGCACCGTGGTCGCCGTCGCGGAGAACGATCGGGTGAGCTGGGAGTGGACTCGAGCCCGCGCGGAAGAGGCAGCGCAGGCGAGGACCGTCACACGGCTCGTCCGCAACGGACCGCCGCCGTACAGCGGGCTCCGCGCAGGACTGAAGTATCACGCGATCAGCGGTGGAGCCGAGCAGTTCAACGACTACCCCAGCAACCCGTACCGGCAGCATTCGACGGCGACGGCGCTGCACATCCCCGAGTACAGCCATCTCGACTGGCTGCGCGTGCTGCTCGGCTTCAACCGGGGCACGGCAACGACGTATCAGGGCATCCTCGACCTGGATCTGCGCCGGGACGTGCCCGATCTTGCGATACCGGCGTACTTTGCACACGGCCGGCACGACATCCACGCCTGGGGCTACCTCGCCGAGGACTACGTCACGTCGCTCCGGGCCCCGCACAAGGAGTTGATCTGGTTTGCGAACTCCGGCCACTCGCCCTGCTTCGAGGAGCCAGCGAAGTTCCGCGAGCTGATGCTGCGGGTGCGGGCTGGTTGAGCGTCCGAGGCCCCGCTCGGGGGCGGTCGATGCGAGGTTTGTGGCCAGCGGAGCAGAGGGCAACCCAGGGGAGCGAAACGTGACGTTCACCGAGACAATGGACAAGATGGCCGAAGGCTTCGAGGTCGTCGGCGTCGTCGTTCTCGTGATCGGCCTGGTGTGGTCACTGGCTCTCGCGGTCGTCGTCTGGCGACGCTCCGGGGATGGGCGGGCAGGTTATCGGGCGCTCCGGGAGACCTTCGGTGGCGTGCTCCTCCTGGGCCTGGAAATCCTCGTGGCCGCCGACCTGATCAGGACGGTCGCCGTCGCGCCGACGCTGGAGAACGTGAGCGTCCTCGGCCTGATCGTGCTGATCCGGACCTTCCTCAGCTTCTCACTGGAAATCGAGATCGAGGGAGTGCCGCCGTGGCGCCGGGCGGCCGCCAGCGGCGCCGGGCGCATCGCCCAGGCGGCCACCCGCCATCGAGTCGGTACGGCCGATGACGCCTAGCGCAGCGCCCGATGCGTGCAATGGCCGCAACCACCGCCCACTCGTAGCGATCCCCACCCGATGAGACGACGGTCCCCCCTGCTTGTCGTCTCCACGCCGGGACGCCGGCAGTCATCGGGCATCTACGGGACGGTCGTCACAGCCGCGGTGCTGGCCACCGGCGGAAATCAGCTGGGTACGGTGCCACTGGCGGTGACGATCCTCGTTACCCTTCTCATCTACTGGCTGGCCGAGCTCTATGCCGAACTCCTCGGCCAACACGTGCAGGGGGGTCGCCTCCCGACCCGACGTCAGGCACGGCTGTCCTTGGTGGAGACATGGCCGATGGTCAGCGCCTCCTACGTCCCGCTGCTGGCACTCCTGCTGGCGCGCGTGGTCGGCGTCTCGATCGGTTCCGCTGTCGATATCGCGCTGGCAGTCACCGTCGGACTGCTGACGTTCTACGGCTGGTCGGGAGGCCGACGCGCGCAGCTTCGCGGCGTGCGACTGGTCGCCGTGACCGCCCTTGCCGGTGCGTTGGGAATAGTCATGATCGTGCTCAAGTCGACGCTGCATTGAGCGCGTCTCATGGTCCGCGCGGTCCTCAGATGAGCCCGCCCAACCCCCTACCCGTCAACGCCACGCCGATGACCAGGATCAGCACCGCCATCACCGTGACGTTGTTCTGCTGCAGCCAGACTTTCAGCTCGTCCAACGGGTGGCGCATCCGATCCCTGGCGAGCGCGTAGCCCACGACCGGCACGAGCACCGTGGACGCCGCGATGACTGTGAACACCGCGACCGCGACGACCTCATCCGCCGACCCGAGCCCACCCCCGGCGATCGTGACCCCGGCAGCGATACACATCAGCAGATTCTTCGGGTTGACTGCGGACAACAGAACGCCCAGGCCCAACCCCTTCGCCGGCGTGACCTCATCGATCGCGGCCATCCACGTCGGCAGCGGGGCCGGCTCGTCGCCCCGGGGCCGGCCCCGCCATTGCCGCACGCCCACCAGGAGCAGGAGCACCCCGAGCACCAGCTTGATCCACGACGCCGCGGTCGACGGCGCGCCCGACGTGCCACCGACGTCCGCGCCGCCCGCGACCAGCAGCGTGACGACGGTCACGACGATGATCCCCAGCACCCAGCCGAGCCCGAACGCGGCGCTCGCGGCACCCGCTCGCGGCGCCAGCAGCATGAGGATCACCGCGATGACGGGTACCGGTGAGATGGCGACGCCCAGCGCCAGCGGCAGCAGGTCGCCGATCACGGTTCCCACAGCATCGGCCCCTTCCGCGCGACGACCCATTGTCGCGGGCACCAAGGGCCCACGGTGACGGCAGCCCCGCTGCGCGCCGCCCTTGTACGGGCGGGGGATGGGCGAGGATGCTGCTTCTGGACGGCGGCGAGCCGGGGGTACGGGCCCCGACCGAGCCGTGGGAGGAGCCGACGATGAGCGACCCGGCCCGGCCGATGCCCGGGGACCTGCTGCTGACCCGGTCGAAGACCGGCGTGTTCGGCCGGCTGATCCGCGTCGGCGCCGCGCTGCGGGACGAGCCCAACCTGATCAACCACGTGGTGATCGTCGACCATCAGGACCGGCAGGGCACCTGGTGGGGAATCGAGGGCCGACCTGGCGGGGTCGGCTGGGTCGATCTCCAGCGCTACCTCGGCAGCCGGTGGACGTTGGTGAACGCCACTCAGCCCAAGACTGAGGCACAGCGGAAGATCGTCACCAAGGGCGCCGCCGCCGTGCTGGGCGTGGCCTATGACTGGGTCGGCATCGCCGAGGACGCCGCCGGTGCCACCCTCCCGGCCGCGCTGACCACACGGATCGAAGCGCTATGGGGCAGCGACTGGCAGGGCAAGGGACCCCCTGCGCACCTGGTCTGCTCCAGTCTCGCCGACTGGCTGTACGGATCCGCCGACCTGACCAACCCGAATGTGCACCCCACGAGAAACACCACCCCGGCCGACTGGATGCAACTGTGGATCACCCACGGCTGGGCCAGCCCGACCGCCTGAGCACTCGGGTCAGGGCTTCGCGGCAGCCTTCTCGGGTGTGGTGGGCGCCGGCGGGGCCGGCAGCACGTACGCGGAGACGACGAAGGCCACGACGACAGCCACGATGACCAGCGGCGTGACAGCCAGCCCGTCGGAGAGCAGCAGCAGCGTGGCCAGCAGGACCGAGGTCATCGGCAGCCGCAGCATCGTCACGCACATCGCGCCGATGCCCATGGCCGCCGCCGGGACCACGGGCAACCCGGGCAAGTGGGACAATGCCATCCCGCCGGCCGCACCGAGGAACATCGCCGGGAAGATCGGCCCGCCGCGGAACCCGCCCAACGACACTCCGTATGCCAGACCCTTGCACACGAGCAGCACCACCAGGGTGCCCGCCGTGTAGTCCGCGCTGTGCGTCAACAACGGGCCCAGCGCATCCTGACCGGAGAACAACACCTCCGAGGACCCGCGTCCGGTGCCCACCGCGTAGACAATCGCCAGCCCACCGACGACCAGCCCAGCCAACGGAGTCGCCACCAGCACCCGGCGCTCCACCCGGGGTCGCAATGCCAACGCGAGGCGTCGGATCCCTGAGCCGAAGAACGCGGCCAACACGCCGATCACCAACGCCCAACCGAACTGGGCGATGTCCGGCCGAGCGAAGCCTGGCAGGTTCGGAATCGCCAGCGAGATCGGACCCAACCCGGTCAGCGAATCCAGCCCCACGAAGATCAACGACCCCACGCCGGCAGCCAGCAGCCCGGGGACCAGCACGACTGACGCCATCGTCCCGCCCACCCCACTGACTTCCATCAGCAGGAACGCGCCCAGCAGCGGCGAGCCCAACAGCGTGCTGACCGCGGCGAAACTACCCGCCGCCCCGACGACCGCAATCGCCTGAGCCGGCGCATCCCGCTTGGCCAGCCGCACCGCCCAGGCCGCGAGACCCCCACCCAGCGCGATCAACGGTCCTTCCGGACCGAGGACCGCGCCCAATCCCAACGTGGCCAACGCGGCCAACGCAATACTCGGCAAGTCCACCGGTGACGGCGCCCCATGAGGATGGAAACCCGCCGCCGGAGACTCGCCACCGGCGCCGGGCAGAAAACGGACAATCAGCCCCACAAGCACCCCGGCCACCAGCAACACCGGCGCCGGCCACCAGCGCGGCTCCCCGTCGAAACCCAGCCCGCTCGGCAGATCCGTGAACACCCACCGCTGCAGATGCGCGCTGAGCTGAAGGAAGAAATACGCCGCCGCCGAAACCGGCACCCCGAGGACAGCGGCCAGGACCAACAACCCGACATAGCTGCGAGACCGCAACAAGGCGAACGGATCAGGCGCCGGCCCCGATGGTCCGCCGGGGGCCGACGGTCCGTCCGCCATCACCAGCCCACCCCCGCGGCCCGCGACCGCCACGCACCAGCGCACCCCCGCGGCCAAGCCGCCACCGCAACCACCTCCGCCGGACGGGGCCTCCGCATCGTCGCCGCAGCATGCCACACCTGGGCCAACCCGCCAGGATCCGTACACCCAGCCGAACCCGGCAGGCGGGCAGAGAGCCCAGGCTGCGTCCGGTCGCATCATCCGGGCGGGATGACCCACCGCTTGACCGCAGTTTGGCAAGCTGAGTGACTGGGCGCCAACCAAGGAGTGTCGGCCGTGGGGCGGTGATGTCGATGGATCTCACCGTGATCGCGGCCGCTACCTCCACCCAGGATGGCGTGTGGGCCTATCTGCTCCTGTTCCTCCTCGTCGTGGCGAGCTGGGCGGGCGTCCCCGGGGTAGGTGGCGCCGCGGTGACCGGAGCTGCCGTCATCGCCAGCCAAGGCCATCTCAGGATCGCCCCGGTGTTGATCGTGTCGATACTCGGCGGCGCGGTCGGCGGCGTCATCGGCTACTACCTCGGCGAACGCTGGGGTCGCCGGATGATAGGACGGCCGGGTCGCCGTCAGCAGCAGCGGCAGAAGGCTGTCGAGAAGGCCGAGCGCCTCTACGCCAGATGGGGCCGCCTCGCCGTGTTCGTCACGCCCGCGTGGATGACCGGCATCGCGAAGATGACGTTCTCCTCCTTCGTCATATGGAACTTTCTGGCATCCGTCGCCTTCGTGCTCTGCACCGCGCCGGCTGCGTACGGGGCCGGCAAGGTGACCACCGGCCATCACGATCCGACGAGCATCGGATGGCTCGTCTACGGCCTGGCCCTCGGCGTTGTCGTCCTGATCGCCATGGGCTGGTATCACCGCCGCCGGCAGGCGCGCGAGGCGACACCGGGGACACGCCGCGGCGCGCGGGCGGTCGCCGGGTCACGTCGGCTACCTTGACCAGGCACGAAGACACCACGAGGGAGATCACGTTATGCCGCTCCATCACGGGCACGAACCGCAATCCGAGGAACGCGCACACGTCTGCAACCCCTTCCTGACGGAAGCGAACCCGGCGTTGGGCGAGGACGTGGTGCCGCCCAGACACCGACTCGCGGACGGCCCGGTTCCGGCCGAGGTGGCCTACCAGCTCGTCCACGACGAGCTCCTGCTCGATGGCAACGCCCGCCTCAATCTGGCGACGTTCGTCACGACCTGGATGGAGCCTCAGGCTGGACAGCTGATGTCCGAGTGTCTCGACAAGAATATGATCGACAAAGACGAGTACCCGCAGACAGCTGAGTTGGAACAGCGCTGCGTCACAATCCTCGCCGACCTGTGGCACGCTCCGGACCCGACCGAGGCCATCGGGTGTTCCACGACAGGGTCGAGCGAGGCCTGCATGCTCGCCGGGATGGCGTTGAAGCGGCGCTGGCGGGCCCGCCGCGGCGCCGACTCGCAAGGCCGGCCCAATCTGGTCATGGGCGCCAACGTGCAGATCTGCTGGGAGAAGTTCTGTAACTACTGGGAGGTCGACATCCGGCTGGCGCCGATGGAGGGGAGCCGGTTTCACCTCGACGCGCCATCGGCCGTGGCGCTGTGCGATGAGAACACCATCGGCGTCGTCGCCGTGTTGGGATCGACCTTCGACGGAAGCTATGAGCCTGTCGGCGAGATCGCGGCGGCGCTGGACGACCTGCAGGCGCGCACCGGGATCGACATTCCGGTGCATGTGGATGGCGCATCCGGAGCCATGATCGCTCCCTTCCTCGACCCCGAGCTCGTCTGGGACTTCCGCCTCCCCCGGGTTACCTCGATCAACACGTCCGGGCACAAGTACGGGCTTGTCTACCCAGGCGTGGGGTGGGCGGTGTGGCGCACGAAGGAGGCGCTGCCGGCCGAGTTGGTCTTCAACGTCAACTATCTCGGCGGCAACATGCCGACGTTCGCGCTCAACTTCTCTCGTCCGGGTTCGGAGGTCGTGGCCCAGTACTACACGTTCCTGCGCCTGGGGCACTCCGGCTTCCGCCAGGTCCAGCGAGCCTCACGCGATATTGCCCAGTACGTGTCCGGACAGATCGAGGCGATGGGTCCCTTCGCGCTCATCACCCGCGGCGACCAGCTACCCGTCTTCGCCTTCACCACGAAACCCGAGATCACGGCGTACGACGTCTTCGACGTGTCGCGCCGGCTTCGGGAGCGGGGCTGGCTGGTCCCGGCCTACACGTTCCCCGAGAACCGAACCGATCTCGCGGTGCTCCGCGTGGTCGTACGCAACGGCTTCTCTCGAGACCTGGCCGACCTTCTCCTGGCCGACCTCGGGCGGCTCCTCCCCGAGCTGGCCCAGCAACCCGGACCGGCGGCCACGTCATCGACAACCCCGTTCCACCACTGAGCACCGCAGCCAAGGACGCCACGAGCCCAGCTATGCACGGCTACATCGGCATCGGAGCCAGCTCGAAGGTCTCGATGCTGAACCGGGCCTTGCCCTCAGCGGGGAAGGGGTGCCCGTCGACCGATCGAGTAGCCGTTCTGGTCGCTGGGCGCGGGGCTCGACCCGTCATCGGCGACCCCGGTAGCGCGCCACACTGACATGACGAACGCCGGCGGCGGACATCGACACCGGAGAACGGAATGCTGTCGACTGCCACCGGGCCCATGCTCGGCGGAATCACCCCTATGATCGCGGTGACAGACGACGATGAAGGCGGGGACATGACAGGCATTAGCAGGCCGCAACTGCAGGTCAACACCACACTCGTGACCAGGGGTGTGGTCCTCATCGGGGTCGGTGGCGCACTCGCTCTGACAGGGGTCGCCCTCGGGAGCTCCGCGCTTCTGGCGGCGACCCGGCGGTGGGTGGAGCAGCTCGAGACGCCACCGACCGAGCTGGCGCGGCGGAGCTGGGAGCAGGCGAAAGCCGCGACGACGGCCGGCGCGGACGCGTGGCGCCACGGGACGCCGGGACAGGGCGGGTCGTCCGAATAGCGGCTGGTCCTTCGGGGAGTGGGCAGGTCGGCACGGCGTGGGCAACACCCTCCGGGTCGACGCGGGTGGCGCTGGGTCGGCTCGGTCCGTTCATCACTCGTGAACTCGTCCGCCGACCGGACGGCGTGGTCGTCGAATACAGCTGCAGGCGGCACCGCAAGGGCCTGCGACCACGCGTCGTTGCTTCTCCGGGAGACACGACGGGAAGACGCCCGGAACGCGCCAGTGTGGTCTGGGAGCCGGGAGCGATCGGCTGGTGGATCGCCGTTCTCTTCATGGTCGGGTCGGCGTGCTTCGCGGCGGCGTCGGCCCCCGGCGTGTCCTCCGCGGTCTCACCGGCGGTCGTCGGTGGGGTGTTCTTCCTGGGCTCGGCGTTTTTCACCGCCGCGGCGTACCTGCAGTACGTGCAGTCCATCAACAATTCGATCAGCGCGGACTCCAGTGTGGGGCCCCCCCGACGCGTGCGCCTTCTCGCGTGGCAGCCGGCGCTGCTCGGCTGGTGGATCACAATCGTCCAACTCGTGGGTACGGTCTTCTTCAATCTCAATACGGCACACGCCCTGCAGCAGGGACTCAGCGTCAAACAGGCCGACCTGCGGGTGTGGACACCGGATTTCCTCGGGTCGATCTGCTTCCTCCTCGCCAGTTGGCTCGCGGTCATGGAGATCCGTGATGGCCGTCGACTCGGCTGGGGAGACGTGTCCTGGCGGATCGTAATGATCAACCTGGCTGGCTCGGTCCTGTTCATGGCCTCGGCGATCGCGGCATTCGTCCGACCTGCTACCGGCGACCTGGCTGCGGCGACCGTCGCGAACACCGGCACCTTTCTCGGTGCACTCTGCTTCCTGTGGGGGGCGAGGCTCCTGCTTGACGAGCTCGCCCAGAGCGGAGGCGCCACAACCTAGTCGCGAAGGGCAACAAGCCTCAGCTCCGCCGCCGAGCGGCGAGCAGCATCGAGGACCTCGGCCACCGCCACCGCGTCGGCGGGGTCGACAGGTGGCAACGCGCCCGTCCGCAGCGCCACCGCAATGCCGGCATAGTAGGCCGGGTAGTCGCCACGCTCGGTAGGCACCATCTCGGCCTGCTCCTCGGTCCCCCACCGCCCCCAGGTGCCTGCCGGCTCCGCGCCCCAGTCCGCATCAGCTGGCCACCCCCCGGCCCGCAAGGCGTCTTCCTGACCGTCGAGGCCGTACTTCACGTACGCCCCGGTGCTGCTCAGCACCCTGAACCGGGGACCGGGCATGGCGGCGACAGCGCTCATCCACAGGGCCGAGCGCACGCCGGAATCGTGGAGCAGTGTGATCAGCACGTCATCCTCGACAGTGACCCCCGGCCTACGCATGTCGAGTTCGGCATAGACGCCGCGGACCGGACCGAAGAGCAGCAGAGCCTGGTCGACCAGATGACTTCCCAGGTCCAGCAGCAGGCCGCCGCCCTGCTCGCCGCTCGACTCCCGCCACCCGGGCTTGGGTGCGGGACGCCACCGCTCGAACCGCGATTCGAATCGGCTCACGTCGCGAAGCCGGCCGTCGGACATCAGCTGGCGGACGGTGCGCAGATCACCGTCCCAGCGCCTGTTGTGGAACACACTGAGGAGCACGCCGGCCTCGTCGGCCAGTTCCACCAGGCTGCGCGCCTCCGCCGCGGTGGGAGCCAACGGCTTGTCCACGACGACCGCGACCCCGGCCGCCACAGCCTGGCGAGCCAGCGGGACGTGGGCGTCGTTGGGAGCGGCCACCACCAGCAGGCCAGGTCGGCGGGGCCATAGCTCCTCGACCGAGGCTACGATCTCGGCGCCGTAGCGGGCCGCGGCCCGGGCTCCGCGCTCGCCGACGCGGGTTACGACCGCGTCGAGACGTAGCCCCGGCGTGGCTGCGATCAACGGCGCGTGGAAGACCTCGCCGGCGATGCCATAGCCGATCAATGCGACGGGGATATCACCAGTGGTCACCGGAGCACGCTACGGCCTTGGCTCGCAGGACGGCCACTCACGGCATGACAGAGTGCCGCCCATGGCGCGAACGGTGTTTCTCGGCGGTCGGGTCTTCGACGGCAGCGGGCTCGCCGGAGCCGACGTCGTCATCGACGGGGACCGGATCCTCGATGTCGGTCGCGGGTTGGACGGGGACGTCGCCGTGGACGTCGCCGGCGCGAGCGTGCTGCCCGGCCTCTTCGACTGTCATGTACACACCGTGCTCGACGGCATCAGCCCTTTCCAGGCCATGCAGCGCCCGTTCTCCTACCAGTTCTTCCTCGCGGCCCGCAACCTCCGGACGTTGTTGAACCTCGGCATCACGACCGTACGGGACGCGGGCGGTGCCGACGCCGGGATCAGACGGGCTCTGGCCGACAAGCTCATCGCCGGTCCTCGGCTCCAGATCTCCGTTTCCATGATCAGCCAGACCGGCGGTCACGGAGACCCGGTCATGCCCTCGGGGCTGCCCGGTTCGATGTTCTCCGCCCCGCATCCAGGCCGCCCGGGCGGCGTCGCCGACGGGCCGGCTGACCTGCAGCTCAAGGCCCGGGAGATGATCCGTGCCGGCGCGGACGTGCTCAAGGTGGCCACGTCAGGCGGCGTCCTCTCCCCCGACACCAACCCGCGGCACGGCCACTACCGGGCCGAGGAACTGGCCGCACTGGTCGCCGAGGCGGACGCGGCCAGCATTCCGGTCATGGCGCACGCGCAGGCCACGGCCGGCATCAAAGAGGCGATCCGGGCCGGTGTCCGTTCGATCGAGCACGGCATCTTCCTCGACGACGAGGCCGTCTCCATGATGGTGGAGCGCGGCACCTGGCTGGTGCCCACGCTGGTCGCACCCCGGGGGGTGCTCGAGGCGATCGCCGCCGGTGTCGGCATTGCCGAAGGCAGCAAGCGCAAGATCCGCGAGGTCGCGCAGGCGCACGTCGAGTCGTTCCGACGGGCCGTCGACGCCGGCGTACGCGTGGCGATGGGCACAGATGCGCCGGTCATGGCATTCGGCCGCAACCTGGAAGAGCTCTCGCTCATGATGGAGTACAGCGCGATGACCCCAGCCGACGCTCTACGCGCAGCGTCCTCCAGCGCGGCCTCGCTGGTTCAGCTCGAGGAGCTTGGATCCGTGCAGCCCGGTAAACGCGCCGACCTCGTGGTCGTCGCCGGCAACGCGCTGGACCTGGCGGGGTTGGACACCCGGATCACCGAGGTCTGGCAGGACGGACTGCGCGTCCGGTGAGGGCGCGGGACCGGATGCGACGTGGCGGGCTGCGGGCAGCGCTGACCGGCTACCGTCTCCTGCCCCGGCCGCTCCGCCGGGTGGCGGTGCGCACCGTCACACCGCACTTCACGGTGGGCTGCGTGCTCGTGCTCTCCGACATGGACGACCGGGTTCTCCTCCTCCGGCAACGCCACTACGGCGACGAGCTCACGCTTCCGGGCGGCTTGCTGCATCGCCGGGAGACGCCGCTGGACGGCATTCGACGAGAGGTCGAGGAGGAGGTCGGGATTCTCGCCGAGGTCAGACTGCCGGCCACCGTCGTGGTGGAACCTGCCGCCCGCCGCGTGGACGTCGTCTACGCCGCCCGGTTCCTCGGGAACCCGGATGCGGTGCGGCCCGATCGCCAGGAGGCCGTCGAGGTGTGCTGGCGGCCGGCCGCGGAGGTGCTGGCCAGTGCGTCGGAAAGCGGGGACGACGCGCTGGTCAGCACGGCGACCTGGGTGGTGCTCCAGCAGTGGGCACTGGCTCCCGACGGCGCGTGCGGTACGGCCCGGCTCGCCGCCGCGCTCAGATGACCGCCGGGCTGGTCGCCGTCGTCCTCGCCGCGGGTGAGGGTCGCCGGCTGCGGCCACTGACCGACCTCCGCGCCAAGGCGCTCTGCCCGGTGAACAACGTGCCGCTGATCGATCGGGCGTTGGCCGCGGTGTGCCGACATACCCCGTCCGTGGCGGTCAACTGCCACAGCCACCGCGACCAGTTGGGCGAGCACCTCGACGCCGCGGCCGTGGCGATCCACCTGTCGGTCGAGGAGCCCGTGGCGTTGGGTACCGCCGGCGCGCTCGGCAAGCTGCGCGATTGGATCGCCGGACGGGACGTGCTCGTGCACAACGCGGACGCCTACCTGCCGGCCGGGGTCGATGACCTGGTTTCCGATTGGGACGCCCGGCACTGCCGGCTGTTGGTGACCCCGACACCGGACCTTGCCGACTTCGGCAGGCTGCGCTACCTGGGCGCCTGCCTGTTGCCCTGGCGGCTGGTGCGCAGACTGGCGCCCGTGCCGTCCGGGTTGTACGAACAGCTCTGGCAGGACACCCCCGACCTGGACCTGGTGACGACCGACGCGGTTGCCATCGACTGCGGAACGCCGCCCCGCTACCTGCGGGCCAACCTGCACGCCTCCGGCGGGGCGTCGGTGATCGGCCAGGGCGCGGTCGTGCGCGGCGAGCTGGTGCGCTCGGTGGCGTGGCCGGGTGCCCGGGTAGCGCCCGGTGAGCGGCTGGTCGAGTCGATTCGGGTCGGCAGCAACCTCACTGTGGAGGCCCGACAGCAGCCGGATTGGTGAGCCCATGACCCCGCGGCCTGGCTAGCGACGCTGGCTGTCGGCGTCGTCGAGGGCTCCCCGCAGCCGCGGCCACATCTGCGCCAGCCGAGGGTGCAGCGGAAACTGGCCCACCCGGGCTTCGGGTATCCAGCGCACGTCGTCACTCTCGCCACTCACCGGGCCGACCGGCAACACGGCGGGGGCGGCGGCCAACACCGTCACGTAACTCCAGCCGCACTGGTCGTCCACCACGCTGCCGCGCACGCTGAGCAACGAGGAGTCGATCCCGGTTTCTTCCGTCGCCTCCCGCAACGCCGCCTGCTCCGGCGTCTCGTTGCTGTTGCGCGCGCCGCCCGGCAGTCCCCAGGTGCCGCCCTGGTGACTCCACCCGGCCCGCAACTGCAGAAGGACGTGCCGTCCAGCGGCCTGACCCCCGACGTGCAGCAGCAGACCCGCGGCGCCGTAGCGGCCCCAGTGCCGGTCACCGAGGCGACACACCACCCATCCGCCGCCGTCCCCGTGGCCGTCGCTTCGGATCCGACCGGAGCCGCCGATGGAGTCACCTCGCTCGCCCGCCTGCACGATGCACGGTATCCCAGCGCGCCGCCACCACGGATGGTGGCACGGCGTGCCACGATGCTGACCGTGCGCGTCCTCGCTCCCGCCGCCGTCGGCCTGGCCATCCTCCTCGCCGGCTGCTCGGCCGCGACCACGTCAACAACTCGGGAGGCCTCCCCCGGAGTCTCCGGCGCCCGGGCGACCAGTGCCGCCGTCACGTCGGCCGGGACGTCGGGGGCGGCAGCCTCGGCAGCCCCTGTGACCCTCGCGTTCGCCGGCGACGTGCACTTCATGGCGCGGACCAGACAACGACTCGATCGCGACGTCCGCACGGCGGTCGGGCCGATGGCCCGTGTCCTCTCCGCCGCTGATCTGGCCATGGTCAATCTGGAGACCGCCGTCACCGAGCGTGGCAGCCCGCAGCCCAAGACCTACCGGTTCCGGGCACCGGCGAGCGCCTTCACCGCCCTTCGCTCCGCTGGCATCGACGTGGCCACGATGGCCAACAACCACGGACTGGACTACGGCCCGGTCGGACTGGGCGACACCCTGACCGCGATCCGCACCAGCGGCTTCCCCACCGTCGGCATCGGTCGCGACGCGGCGGCGGCCTACGCCCCGTACGTGGCCAGTGTCCGCGGCCGGCGGATCGCCGTCGTGGCCGGTACGCAGATCATTGACACCCCGCTACGGTCGACCTGGACGGCGACTGACGGCCAGCCCGGCCTGGCCTCGGGCATCGCCCCGGCCCGGCTCGTCGCCGCCGTGCGCGCTGCCCGGGCCAGGGCCGACGTGGTCGTCGTCTACCTGCACTGGGGCCAGGAACGCGATCCCTGCCCGATCCCCGCCCAGCGCTCGCTGGCCCGGGCGCTGGTAGCGGCCGGCGCCGACGTCCTCATCGGAGCACACGCCCACACCCTGCTCGGCGCCGGCTACCTCGGCTCGACGTATGTCGACTTCGGCCTGGGCAACTTCGTCTGGTACTCCTCCAACAGCGTCGGTGCCAGCACCACCGGTGTCCTGACCCTGACGGTGTCCGGTCGCCGGGTCACCGGCGTGCGCTGGTCGCCGGCACTCGTCGACGACAGCGGCGCCCCGCAGCCGGTCACCGGGGCCGCGGCCGCGCGGGCCCGGCAGCGGTGGGCGGCTCTTCGGTCCTGCACGGGCCTGGCCGCAGGACCGTCCTGACGCATAGGCTCGCGAGCCATGACCCCGGCTGGCCGCTACGACGCGATCGTTGTGGGTGGCGGTCACAACGGGCTGGTCGCCGCGGGTTACCTGGCCAGGGCGGGTCTGCGTGCGGTGGTCCTCGAGCGCCGGTCGATCGTCGGTGGCGCCGCGGTGAGCGAGCATCCCTTCGGCCCGGACTACACCATCACCTCGCTGTCCTATGTCGTGAGCCTGCTGCCGGGGGATCTCGTCCACGATCTTCGGCTGCGGGAGCACGGCTACCACGTCTACCCCCAGGGCCCGTACTTCGCTCCCCACGCCGACGGCAGGTACCTGCAGTTGCCCAACGACGGTCGCCGCGCGGCGTCGATCGCCCAGTTCGATCCGCGCGACGTCGAGGGCCTGACCCGGTACGAGGAGCGGATGTCCGACCTCGCCACGTCGCTCGGCCCGCTGCTCACGGTTTCTCCGCCCCGCCTGGGGTCGAAACGTCCGGCCGACCTGCTCGCCCAGGCCACGCTGGCCTGGCGGCTGCGCGGTCTGGACACCCGGCGGGCGGCGGAGGCCACCCGGCTGTTCACACTCTCGATGGCCGATCTGCTGGCCGAGTTCCTGCACTCTCCCCAGGTGCAGGGCGTGCTTTCGGTCAGCGGGGTGATCGGCACCTGGGCCGGCCCGCGATCGCCCGGTACCGCGTACGTGATGCTGCACCACCACGTCGGCGGCGAGCCGTGGGGGTTCCCCCGCGGTGGCATGGGCGCTGTCACCCGCGCCATGGCCGACGGCGCCCGATCCTTCGGAGCCGAGATCCGCACGGACGCGCAGGTGTCCCGGATCGCCACCGCCGGCGGCCGGGTGACCGGCGTCGTGCTGGCCGGCGGCGAGGAGGTGACCGCCCCGGCCGTGGTGGCGGCCACCCATCCCAGGACCGCCTTTCTGGACCTGGTGGACCGGGCCGAGTTGCCATCCGACTTCGTCAGCGATATCGAGCGCTGGCAGACCCGCAGCGGCACTGTGAAGATCAATCTTGTCGTGGACCGGCTGCCGGAATTCACCGCCAAGCCCGGGGTGGATCCCGAGGTGCACGGCGGCACAATCGTGCTGGCGGAGTCCCTCGACGATCTGGAGGGTGGCTTCCAGGACGCCGTGGCCGGACGGGCGAGCACGCGGCCGTTCGCCGATATCGCCATCCCGTCGGTGCTGGACCAGACGCTCGCACCGGAGGGTCGACACGTCGTGTCGATGTTCACCCAGTGGGTGCCCCAGGAATGGGCGGCGAGCCCCGACCCGGCCGGGCTGGCCGCGCACGCCGACCGGGTGATCGCCCGGGTGGAGGCGGTCGCGCCCGGCTTCACCGGGTCGATCCTGCACCGACAGGTGATCGGCCCGCATGAGATGGAGCAGGAGTACGGCCTCGTCGGCGGGAACATCTTCCACGGTGAGTTGTCGGCCAGTCAGCTCTTCCACCTTCGGCCGGCCCCGGGGTACGCCGACTACCGCAGCCCCGTCGCGGGGTTGTACCAGGCGGGGTCCGCGACCCACGGCGGCGGTGGGGTGACCGGCATCCCGGGCCGAAGCGCCGCGCGGACCCTGCTCCGCGACCGCCGGCGCGCGCGGTGGGGGGCCCGGCTGTCCGCTCGGGGGTGACCGACCCGTCGCCCGGACGCGCGGGCGTCGGGCTCGTTCGGACCCCCACCCGCGCCGATCATGCTAGTTCGAGCGTCGGCGAGGCGGGCGGAGCGTACATTTCAGCATGATCGGCGGGCCCAACGCGCGTTCGAGCATGATCGGCGGTGCAGTCCCGGGTGGGCTAGCAGTTGGAGCGTGCCCCGATGACCGGAGCCCCGTTCACTCGGCGGTGACGAAGTCGATCAGATGCTCGACCGCGCCGAGCAGCGGCGTCTCCAAGTCGGCGTAGGACAGCACCGAGCGCAGGACACGCGCCCACATCTGGGCCGGTGACCCGACGCCCAGCGCGGCGCAGACCCCGTCCTTCCACGACTGCCCGAGCGGCACGTCCGGCCAGCCGGGGATCCCGACCACCGCCGGCTTGACCGCCTGCCAGATGTCCACGTACGGGTGCCCGGTGACCAGGACGTGATCGGTGGGCCACCGGCAGCGCACCACGCCGACAAGCCCGCTCTCCTTCGAGCCGGGCACCAGATGATCGACGAGCACCCCGAGGCGCCTGTCCCCGGCGGGAGCGAAGCCGGCGATCACCCCCGCCAGGTCGTCGATGCCGTGCAGCGGCTCGACCACGACGCCCTCGACGCGCAGGTCGTCGCCCCAGACCTTCTCCACCAACTCGGCGTCGTGCACGCCTTCCACCAGAATGCGGCTCTGCCGGGCAACGCGGGCCGGCGCGCCAGCGGCGGCTCGGGAGCCGGAGCGCGTCCTCGCCGCCGTCCGCTCGCTCGCCTGAACCGGTCGGGTGAGCACGACCGCCCGACCTTCCAGCAGGTAGCCCGGTCCGTACCGGAAGAGCCGGCGTCGGCCGTGTCGATCTTCGAGGGTGAACGCGTCCTTGGCGGCAAGCACAACCTCCCCGACGTAGCCCTCGACGTCCTCAACGACCAGACCGCGCGTTGCAGCCACCTCGGGGACGCTACGGCGTGGCGGCAAAGGTGTGGCCAGCACGTCCTGGCCGTACTCCCGACTGGGCAGGTTGCGCACGACCGCCCGATCAGGCCGGGTGGGCGGCGGAGCCAGCCATGGCCGCCCGAGACCGCGCGAAGGTCCACGCGTCGCGCACCATGTCCGTCAGGCCGCGCTCGGGATGCCAGCCCAGGCTGCTGGTGATCCGTTCGCTGGAGGCGACGAGCACACCGGGGTCCCCTGCCCGCCGCCCGACGTCGACCGCGGGGATGGGATGTCCCGTGACCTCCCGGCAGACCTCGATCACCTCTCGGACGGAGTAACCGGTGCCGTTGCCCAGGTTGTAGATCCGATGCTCCCCGGTCGGCCCGCTGGGGGCGGGAGCGTCGAGCGCGAGGAGGTGGGCCACAGCGAGGTCGTCGACGTGGATGTAGTCCCGGACCGCCGTCCCGTCCGGTGTCGGGTAGTCGGTGCCATAGATCTGCACGGCCTCCCGCGCCCCCAGTGCTACCTGCAGCACGATCGGGATGAGGTGCGTCTCCGTGCCGTGCCGCTCCCCCTGCTCGCCGCGAGCGCCGGCGACGTTGAAATAGCGCAGGCTGGCCGCAGTCAGGCGGTGCGCACCGCACTCGAAGGAGATCATCGCGTCGATGGCCAGCTTCGTCGCGCCGTAGGCGTTGGTCGGGCACGGCGGCGCGTCCTCGCGGATCGGCACCGCGGTCGGCTCACCGTAGGTGGCCGCGGTCGAGGAGAAGACCAGTCTTTGCACTTCGGCGGCGCGCATGGCATCGAGCAAGTTGAGGGAGCCGACCACGTTGTTGCGGTAGTACAGTTCCGGGCGCTCCATCGACTCCCCGACGAGGGACTTGGCGGCGAAGTGCAGGACGCCGTCGAAACCCTCGGCCAGCACCTCGGCCAGCACCGGCGGGTCGAGCAGCGACACCTCGCGGAACCCGGCCCCGGACGGTACGGCGTCCCGGTGGCCGGTCGACAGATCGTCGAGGACCACCACCTGCGACCCTTCGGCCAACAGCTGGGCGCTCACGACGCTGCCGATGTAGCCGGCGCCGCCGGTGACGAGAACCTTCACTGGCCCGACCATAGCCGCCACGTCCGCTCGGGATAGCCAATGACGCTGGCGCGGCGGTGAGCGAAACGAGATAGTCAGCTGATGGCGACCGGCAGACACGACCCCGGCGGCCGGGTCGGCCTGGCTGCGCTGGGTGGACTCGCCTTCGGCGGTGACGACAACCCGGAACAGTGGCCGGAATTGGTGTGGGCCGAGGACGTCGAGCTCATGCAGGCGGCCGGGGTGAACCTGGTCAGCGTCGGGATCTTCTCTTGGGCGCTGCTCGAGCCGGTCCCCGGTCGTTTCGAGTTCGGCTGGCTGGACCGCGTGCTCGACCTGCTCCACGACGGCGGCATCGCCGTCGACCTGGCCACCGCTACCGCCTCGCCGCCGCCGTGGTTCTCCGCACGGTATCCGCAGAGCCTGCCGGTCAACGCAGACGGGCGACGGCTGTGGCCGGGCAGCCGGCAGGCGTACTGCCCCAGCTCCCCCGATTACCGGTCCGCCGCTGTGGCGCTGGCCGAGGCGATCGCCAGGCGCTACCGCGAGCATCCGGCACTCGTGCTGTGGCATGTCAACAACGAGTACGGCTGGCGCCGAACTTCGTCAACCCGACCCAGCAGCTGGACTTCTGGCGGTTCTCCTCCGATGAGTTGCTGGACTGTTTCCGCGCGGAACGGGACGTGCTGCACCGGGTCACGCCGGGCGTGCCGGTCACCACCAATCTCATGTTGTCCTGGTTCAAGGCGCTGGACTACTGGGCCTGGAGCGCGGACCATGGCCGCGGACCTCACCCGTTCAATGGCCGGCGGCATGCCCTGGCTACTGATGGAACACTCCACCAGCGCGGTGAACTGGCAGCCGCGCAGCCTCGCCAAGACACCCGGCCAGCTGCGTCGCAACAGCCTGACGCACGTGGCCCGGGGCAGCGGACGGTGTGTTGTTCTTCCAGTGGCGTGCCTCCGCCGCCGGAGCGGAGAAGTTCCACTCCGGCATGCTGCCGCACGCCGGGACCGACACCAAGATCTGGCGCGAGGTCCGCGCCCTCGGCGCCGAGCTGCGCTCCCTGCAGGAGGTGCAGGGCAGCACCGTGGCGGCCGAGGTCGCGCTGCTGTGGGACTGCGAGTCCTGGTGGGCCGGCGAACTGGACTCCCACCCGGTGGACGATCTTTCCTATCTCGAGGCGATGCGCGCCTACTACGAACCGCTGTGGCGGGCCGGGGTCACGACCGACTTCGTCCATCCGCAGGGCCGATCTCAGCCGGTATCGGCTGATCATCGCTCCCAGCCTCTATCTCGTCAGCGATACCGCCGCGGCGGATCTGGCGAACTACGTCGGGGACGGCGGTGGGCTGGTGGTCTCCTTCTTCAGTGGCATCGTGGATTCCCGGGACCACGTCCGCCTCGGCGGCTACCCGGGCGCTTTCCGCGACGTGCTGGGCATCGTCGTCGAGGAGTTCTTCCCGCTCCGCACCGCCGGGTCGGTGAGCCTGCTCCCCGGCGGGACCGGCTCGCAGTCGACTGAGCTGGTCCGCCTCGCTGGAGCCGAAGCGCTGGCCCGCTACGGCGCCTCCCACCTGGGTGGCCAGCCGGCGCTGACCCGACACGGATACCACGGGGGTGACGCCTGGTATGTCTCCACCCCCGGACGCCGCGACTCTGGCCGGGTGGCTCGACGGCATCTGCAGCGCGCGCGGCGTGACGCCGGCGGCCCCCACCACCCCGGGAGTGGAGGTGGTCCGCCGCGAGGCGGGCGGACGGAGCTGGCTGTTCGCGATCAATCACAGCGGAACCGAGGCCACCGTCCCGACCGCGGCCGGCCCGGTGACCGTCGCGCCCGGTGCGGTGGTGGTCGTGCCGGAGAACCGCCATGCTCACGACCCGGCAGCATGAGCCTGCCCCGGGTGACGGACGTTGCCGTCGTAGGCTGACTCCGATGACCTCCTCACACCCCGACCGGCTCAATCCACGGCAGCGCCACGAGGCCCTGACGCGGATGGGTACCGAGACCTTCGACGTGCTGGTGATCGGTGGCGGGGTGACCGGTGCCGGCACCGCGCTCGACGCGGTCACGCGCAACCTGTCCGTGGCCTTGGTCGAGGCCCGCGACTGGGCCAGCGGAACCTCCAGCCGGTCGAGCAAGCTGATCCACGGCGGCCTGCGCTACCTGGAGCAGTTCAACTTCCCGCTGGTCCTCGAGGCTCTGCGGGAGCGCTCGCTGCTGACCCGGCGGCTCGCGCCGCACCTCGTACGACCGGTGCCCTTCCTCTTCCCGCTGACGCACCGCGGGTGGGAGCGCGCCTACGTCGGAGCCGGCGTGGCGATCTATGACCTGATGGGTGCCACCACGAGCGGCGGACGCGCGCTGCCGCGGCATCGCCACCTGAGCCGGGCGGGCGCGATGGCCGTCGCGCCGGGACTCCGCCGGGACGCCCTCGTCGGAGCCATCCAGTACTACGACGGCCAGGTCGACGACGCCCGGCACACCATGACGCTCGTGCGGACCGCGGCTCGCTACGGCGCCGCGGTGGCGAACAGCGCGCGGGTGCTCTCGCTGCTCCGCGACCACGGCCGTGTGGTCGGGGCCCGGGTCCGGGATCAGGAATCGGGCGCCGAGATCGACGTGCGCGCCAAGGCGGTCGTGGCCGCAACCGGAGTGTGGAGTGACGATGTCGCCGAGATGCTCGGCGGCGAGCCCGGCTCGGAGCGTTTGCGGGTCCGCGCGTCGAAGGGCGTGCACCTGGTCGTGCCGAAGGATCGGATCGATCTGGAGACCGGACTGATCCTGCGTACCGAGAAGAGCGTGCTGTTCGTCATCCCCTGGGGAACCCATTGGATCGTCGGCACCACCGACACCGACTGGGACCTGGACCGGGCTCATCCCGCGGCCAGCTCGCGCGACATCGACTACATCCTTGGTCACGTCAATCGGGTGCTCCGGCGACCGCTGACCGCCGACGACGTCGAGGGGGTCTACGCCGGGCTGCGCCCCCTGCTCGCCGGTGAGTCGGACGAAACCTCGCACCTGTCTCGGGAACATGCAGTGGTGCGCCCGGCCGCGGGCCTGGTGGTCGTGGCAGGCGGGAAGTACACCACTTACCGGGTGATGGCCGCCGATGCTGTGGACGCGGCCGCCCGGGAGTTGGGTCGACGCGTGCCGCCCTCGCGTACGGAGTCGGTGCCGTTGCTCGGCGCCGAAGGGTACGACGAGGCAGTGGGTCAGCGAGAGCCGATGGCCGCCTCGGTGGGCGTGCCGGTCGAGACCATCGACCATCTGCTCGGCCGGTACGGGGCGCTGACCAGGGAACTGCTGGACCTGATCTGCGCTGACCGCGCCCTCGGACATCCCTTGGAAGGCGCGCCGGACTACCTGGCCGCCGAGGCGGTCTACGCGGCGCGGGACGAGGGTGCGTTGCACCTCGATGACATCCTCACCCGCCGGACCCGGATCTCGGTGGAGACCTGGAGCCGCGGCGCCGAGTCCGCTCTTCCGGTTGCCCGCCTCGTGGCTCCGCTCCTGCGGTGGTCCGAGACGGACATCGCCCGGGAGGTCGAGCACTACGTGCTCCGGGTCGACGCCGAACGGGAGTCGCAGGACATGCCCGATGACCACACCGCGGACGCGGCCCGGCTAGGGGCTCCGGACGTGCGCACCGGCCAACGCCACGAGCCGGCCGGCGCCGCGACGGCGTAGCCACCGAATCGACCCTGTCCGCCCGGGCGGCAGGGGCTGCCGGGCGGACATGGTCGTTGCCCTGACCATCCGGGTCGCGGACGGTCAGGGCAACAACCCGCCCTCAGTTGCTCTTGACCGCGCTCACCAGGTCGGTGAGTGACTTCTTCGCGTCCCCGAAGAGCAGCGTCGTCTTGCCGTCGAAGAGCAACTCGTTCTCGATCCCGGCGAAGCCGGGTCGCATCGAGCGCTTGAGGAAGATGACGTTCGAGGCGTGGTCGACATCCAGGATCGGCATGCCGTAGATCGGGGCACTCGGGGTGTCCCGCGCCGCCGGGTTGACCACGTCATTCGCCCCGACCACCAACGCCACGTCGGTCCGGTCGAACTCCGGATTGATCTCGTCCATCTCTTTGAGCTGCTCGTACGGCACGTTCGCCTCGGCGAGCAGGACGTTCATGTGCCCCGGCATGCGCCCGGCCACCGGATGGATGGCATAGGACACCTCGACGCCCTTGGACTCCAACAATCCCGCCAATTCGTGGATGGTGTGCTGGGCCTGGGCCACCGCCAACCCGTAGCCGGGCACAATGACCACCTTGTGGCTGTAGGCGAGCAGCACGCCGATGTCCTCCGCGCTGGAACTCTTCACCGGCCGGTCGCCGCCGACCTCGGCGGTCGAACCCATGGTGCTGCCGGCGAATGCGCCGAACAGCACATTGGCGATGCTGCGACCCATCGCCTTGGACATCAGTTGGGTCAGCAGCGTTCCGGAGGCGCCGACGAGCGTGCCGGCGACGATGAGCAGCACGTTGTTCAGCACGAAACCGGAGGCCGCCACGGCCAGACCGGTGAACGCGTTCAGCAGGGAGATGACCACCGGGACGTCCGCGCCACCGACGGGCAGCACGAACGCGACACCGAACAGCATGGACACGACGAGCAGGGCGACCAGCCACCAGGCGCTACCCGTGCTCGCGGTCAGCACGCCGAACACCACTGCCGCGATGACCAGGCCGATGTTGCCGAACTTCGCACCCGGGTAGACGATCGGGCGGCCGCTCATGATCTCTTGCAGCTTGAGGAAGGTGATGATGCTACCGGTGAAGGACACCCCGCCGATGACGGCCGCCAGGATGACGGCCAGTGTGCGCGCGACCGCGACGTCAGGATGCTGGGTGAACTCCAGCAGGCCGACCAAGGCGGCCGCGCCACCGCCGACGCCGTTGAAGATGGCCACCATCTGCGGCATCGCGGTCATCTTGATCTGCCGAGCCGCTGGAATCCCGACCGCGATGCCGATGACGATTCCGGCGATCATGAGCGGCAGGTGGGCCATGCGCTTGTCCGCGAACGTGGCCAGCACCGCCAGCACCATGCCGCCGGCACCGATCAGGTTTCCGGTCCGCGCGGTCTTCGGCGAGGACAGTCCTTTCAGCGCCAAAATGAAGCAGACCGCGCAGATGAGGTAGACGGACTCGATCACTTGGCTGCGGGTCATCGCTGCGCTCCAGAGTCCGCCGCCTGCTTGGCCGGCTGGCGTCCCTTGAACATCTCCAACATCCGGTCGGTGACCACGAAGCCGCCTACGACATTGATGGTGGCGAAGACGACCGCGATGAAGCCGATGGTCAGCTGCAGGATGCCGTGCGAGGTGGCCAGCACCGTCATGGCGCCGATCACGATGATGCCGTGGATCGCGTTGGCGCCGGACATCAGTGGGGTGTGCAGCATGCTCGAGACCTTCGAGATGACCTCGAAGCCGACGAAGACGGAGAGAATGAAGATTGTGAGGAGCGCGAGAGTGGGATAGTTCATGCGCCCAGAGCCTCCTTGACGAGTGGGTGCACGGGTGAACCGTCGCGCAGGATGCAGGCGCCGATGACAAGGTCGTCCTCGAAGTCAGGCGCGAAGGCGCCCTCCTTCGTCATCAACAGCAAGAAGGTTGCGACGTTGCGGGCATAGAGCGCGCTGGCGTCCTTCGCCATGGCGCTGGGGACGTTGCTGGCACCGGCGATGACGACGCCGTTGTGGACAACATCCTCACCAGGCTTGGACAGCTCACAGTTGCCGCCGGTTTCGGCGGCCAGGTCAAAGATCACCGATCCGGGGCGCATCCGCTCTACCATTTCGGTAGTGATCAACCTAGGTGCCCGCCGGCCGGGAACGGCGGCAGTCGTGATCACTACGTCGGAGGTGGCAAGGTGATCCGCGAGCCTGGCCCGCTGTTCGGCAAGTTCCTCCTCGGTCGCCTCCCGCGCGTATCCACCCGCCCCTTCCAAGGTCTGGCCCTCGGTGACGTCGACGAACTTCGCGCCCAGGGACTTGACCTCCTCCGCAGCTGCGGAGCGCACGTCGTTGGCCTCCACGACCCCGCCAAGGCGGCGGGCGGTGGCGATGGCCTGCAGACCGGCCACGCCGGCGCCGAGTACGAAAATCCGGGCTGGCGGCACGGTGCCGGCGGCGGTCATGGCCATCGGGAAGAACCGCGGCAATCGCAGCGCGGCCTCGATGACCGCCCGGTACCCGCCGACCAGCGCCTGGCTGGACAGCGCGTCCATGCTCTGAGCCCGGCTGGTCCGGGGCAGGAGTTCCAGCGCCCAGGCGGTCGCCCGCTGGTCGGCAAGGGCTCTCAAGGGCGTGGTCGGGACGGTTGGCTCGAGCAACCCGATAACTCCACAACCAACCGGCATGAGCTGGATGATGTCGTCGGAGGGTGGGGCGACGACGAGCAGGACAGCTGCGCCGTCCAACGCTTCTTTCGCGGTGCCGACGATCTCGGCACCGCGGTCGGCATATTCGGAGTCCGCGGCAGCGGCCCGGACGCCGGCACCAGACTGAACGACGACCGTCCAGCCGGCGGCGGCGAGCTTGCCCACGGTCTCGGGGGTGGCGGCGACACGACGTTCGCCCGGGCGGGTCTCGGTTACTACAGCGGCACGCACGGAGCCAAAAGTACCGGTATCACGACCACACTTGCGAGGTAGGTACCCCTTCGTGGAACAACAGCCTTCGGGCGAGCAGTTCGTGATCCGATCCGGCGGGACCATCGCCACTGTCGTGGAGGTCGGTGGCGCGCTACGACTGCTCGCGGTGGACGGCCACGACCTGCTTGATGGCTACCCGTCCGACGCGGTCTGTGACGGCGCCCGCGGCCAGTCGTTATTGCCCTGGCCCAACCGGGTCCGCGACGGTCGCTACCGATGGCAGGGCCAGGACTTCCAGCTCGCGCTGACCGAACCCACCAATTCCTGCGCCATCCATGGCCTCACCCGCTGGGAAAACTGGCGCTGTGCCGTGCAGGAGCCGTCGTCGGTGCTCATGACCTACCGGTTACCTCCACAACCCGGCTGGAACTGGGGGCTGGACCTCAGCCTCCACTACACCGTTACCCTGTCCGGACTCACGGTGCGGACGACGGCGACGAATCTCACCGGCACGGCGGCGCCGTTCGCGGCCGGTGCCCACCCCTATCTGCGAGCCGGGAGCGGCCCTATCGACGGCGCGACCCTGAACGTGCCGGCGAGGTCGTGGCTGCCGACCGATCTGCAGCAGATCCCCGACGGCATCGAGTCCGTCGAGGACACGCCGTACGACTTCCGCGCGACGCGGCCGATCGGGAGCGCCGTCATCGACCACGCATACCGGGACCTGCAGCGGGACGCGGACGGCCTGGCCCGGGTGCGGCTGCGCGGGGAATGGGTGACCGAACTCTGGGCCGACCGTGCCTATCCCTACCTGCAGGTATTCACCGGCGACGCCCTGCCGGACCGCGACCGGCGACGCCAAGGGCTGGGTGTGGAACCCATGAGCGCGCCGCCCAATGCCCTGGCCAGCGGAACGGACGTGGTCACCATCGAACCTGGAGCGACCTGGACGGGGGAATGGGGCATCGCACTGGCCGAATGACGGGCCGGGGGATCGCATCCGCGCCGGGGGGGCCTTCAGCTGCGCCGATCATGCTCATTCGGACCTTCACTGGCGCCCTGGAACGTCCACTCGAGCATGATCTGCGCAAAGCCGGCGTGCGTACCAGCATGATCGGCGCGAGGGAAGCGCGGGGCCGAACCGGCCGGCAACGAACCTCCGTCAGGCGTTGCCGAAGGAGTACCAGCGGTCCATCCACGCGTCGAACTCGGCAAGGTCAGGGTGGTCCGCCAGGTAGGCCCGGACGCGCTCCCAGCGTTCGATGGCGAACCGGGCCCAGGCAGCCGCCAGCGGCGCGGTCAGTCGGCGAAGCGCGATGAGAGCCTGCCGCAGGGCGTGACGGGTGCGGTCGTAGAGCCGTGCCAGCATGTCCCGAAGCTCGTCAGCGTCCATGTCCGTCCTCTCACGGGCCTGCCCCATGGTGACATGCACCCGCAGTCCCACGACACAAACCTGCTCGGCACGCCGACAGCGCGCCGCAACGTGCCGCATCAGGAACGATCGGAAGCCGGGAGGAACTATGAACTACTGCCGCGACCTGGTAGCGGCCGCCGATCCGGCACGCCAGGCGTTGGTCGAGCGTCGCCGGGACGGCGGTCGTCGGGTATGGACCTTCGGTCAGCTCGCGGACCGCAGCGCCCGGCTGGCCGGCACGTTGGCGGGGACCTATGGCGTCCGCCGCGGCGATGTCGTGCTGACGCTCGTCGGCGCTCGGGTCGAGTGGGTGGAAATCATGCTCGCATGCTTCCGCATCGGCGCGGTCGCGCTGTCGTGCACGGAGCAGTCGAGGGTAGGGGACCTCCTGGACCGGCTCGCGGCTGCCGAACCGGTGCTCGTCATCGCCGACGAGCGCAACCGGGCCGTCATCGAGCATGCTGGCCCGTCGTGCCCGGTGCTGCTCGTACCGGACGAGGCCATCTACGACGCCGAGCCGGCCCCGCCGGCGGAGCTGGCCATGACCGACCCGGCGCTGATGACGTTCACCAGCGGCACCGCCGGCGGCCCGAAGGCTGTCGTCCATGCCCAGCGGTACCTGCTCGGTCAGCGGTTGCAGGCAGAGCACTGGCTCGACGCCCGCGAGGGCGACCTGGTGTGGTGCACCGCGAGTCCGGGGTGGTCGAAGTCAGCCCGCAACGTCTTCCTCGCCCCATGGCTACGCGGTGCCACCGCCTTGGTACACGACGCACGCTTCGGCATCGACGAGCGCCTGGCGATCCTCGCCGAGGAGGCGGTCGACGTGCTCTGCATGGCCCCCACGGAGTACCGGGTGATCGCCCGGCACGCCTCGATACCGCCGCTTCCCGCTCTCAGGAGCCTGGTGGCCGCCGGCGAGGCGCTGGACCCACCGACCATGACAGCCTGGCGGGACGCCCTCGGCGTCGACGTCCGGGACGGTTACGGCCAGACCGAGACAGGCCAGCTGACCGGCAACGTCATCGGCCAACCGCCGCGGGCTGGTTCCATGGGCCGTCCGCTTCCCGGCGTGTCGCTGCGGATCGAGGACGGCGAGCTGGTGGTGGACCCGGCCACCGTCCCGACATTCTTTCTTGGCTACCGCGGCCAGCCGCCCCCACAGGGAGTGTGGCGAACGGGGGACGCGGCCGAACGCGACGAGGACGGCTACCTCTGGTTCCGGGGCCGGATCGATGACGTGATCGTGTCCTCCGGCTACCGGATCGGACCGGCGGAGGTGGAGTCGGTTCTCGCCCATCACCCCGCGGTTGCCGACTGCGCGGTGGTGGGGGCACCTGACGCGGACCGCGGGTCGGTGGTCCGCGCCGTCGTCGAGCTGCGTCCCGGCTACGCGCCGAGCGATCAGCTGGCCCGGGATCTGCAGGACTTCGTCAAGAGCGAGACGGCGCCCTACAAGTACCCACGCATCGTTGACTTCGTCCCGGAGCTGCCGCGCACGGCGACCGGCAAGACCCGCCGGGCGGCCCTGCGCTCGAACCCCGACAATGCGGCCGGTGGAGAGTAGGGGCGGCTGGTCAGTGCCGCGGTTGGGCCGCGGCCGCCAGGCCGTCGAGAAACCCGAGGACGCGGGTCAGGACGGCGCCGCGCAGTCGCGGCCGTCGTGCGGACAGGTCATGTTGCGGGGGCAGCGGCATGGCTGTCCTCCCTGGCGGAGGGGGGCCTCTTCGGCGTTCGGAGACCACGCTGCCGCGTCGAACTGTCCTGACCCTGTACCACTCCTGTGGGGAGACTGTGGGGCCTCACCTCCTCCGCTCGGCCACGTGCCGCCCGCCGATCATGCTCGAATGCACGCTGGCCCCGCCGATCATGCCCAAACGGACGTTCCGGGCCGCCGGCAAAGGCCCCTATGAGCATGATCGGCGCAACGTAGCGATCAGCGGACGGTGAGTCGCTCCCTGCGCGTCCGTACGTCGCGCGGCGGTTCCGCGGTGCTGAGGACAGCGACCAGCCTCCCCGTCAGGCCACGGCCCCGCAGCACACCCGCGGACATTGGGACCAGCGCAATGCCGGATCACCAAGGCCGGACTGGTCGAGGGTGGGATCGTCGATCTCGCGGACCAACTCACGAATCATGGCCACGAACTGCGGCGCGGTGCCGACTGTCTCGGCCCGGGCGAAGGCCAGCCCAAACCGCTCCGCGGTCTCGCGTGCCGACTGATCGAGGTCGTGTACGACTTCGACGTGGTCGGACACGAAGCCGATCGGCGCGACCACGACCGCCGTTGCGCCAGAGTCAGCCACTTCGCCCAGGTAGTCGTTCACGTCCGGCACGAGCCACCGTTGCGTCGGCGGACCGCTGCGGCTCTGCCACACCAGCCGATAGGGATGCTCCCCCCCGACGCGCTGGGCCACGAGTCGGGCCGTTTCGGCAAGCTGGGCGACGTACGCGCCGCCTTGCGGTCCGGCAAGCTCAGCCGCAGCAACAGGGACGCTGTGCGCGGTGAAGACGACATGCGCCTCCTGCCGGACGCCCTCCGGCAAGCGCAGCAGTGCGTCGCGGCAGAGACCGGCCAGCGGCTCGACGAAGCCGGGGTGGTCGAAGAAGTGCCGCACCTTGGTGATGCGTGGCGCCGCCTCCCCGACGCTCGCCCGCGCCCGATCGATGTCGTCGCGGTACTGCCGGCAACTGGAGAATCCGGCGTAGGCCGAGGTGACGTACGCAGCGGCGTGCCGAACGCCCGCCTCCGCCATGTCCTTGACGGTGTCCGCCAGAAACGGCGCCCAGTTGCGGTTGCCGAAGAACACGGGAAGCGCAGGCTCCGGCGCCTCCGACATCAGCCGCTCCAGGGCGGCGATGAGATCGCGATTCTGCCCGTTGATCGGGCTGACGCCGCCGAGCGCGTAGTAGTGCTCGGCGACATCAAGCAGGCGCTCGGGCGGGACGTTGCGGCCGCGGGTGACATTCTCCAGGAACGGCATCACGTCCTCGGGGCCCTCGGGTCCGCCGAAGGAGGCCACGACGATCGCGTCGACCGCTCCGGCCGGGTTCACGTCACGTCCGACCGCTCGCCGGGCACAGCGGTGCGCGAAGTGGGGCTGTGGATGCGGGCGTCGGTCACGATCGACAGTACGTCCGGTTGCTCCGCTCGCTGGTCGCCGGGCGGGCATGATCGGACACTTCACCCACCGTGACGACGACGGGCGACACTGATGGTGCAACGGCACGAGCCGGCTTCGGACACCCTGTTCGCCGAGGTCGGCCGGTGCCGGCTGGAGTATGTCGACCTGCCCGCGTCGGGCCCAGATCGGCCGGCGCTCGTATTCCTGCACGAGGGGCTCGGCTGTGTCGAGATGTGGCGGGGCTTTCCGACCCACGTGGCCGAGCGGACCCTCTGCCGAACGGTCGTCTACTCCAGGCAGGGGTACGGGAGGTCCGATCCGCTTGATGCCCCGCGCACGCCGCGCTACCTGCACGACGAGGCGCTGGAGGTGCTGCCGGTGCTGCGCGACGTGCTCGGACTCGACCGCGTGGTCCTGATCGGCCACAGCGACGGCGCGTCGATCGCGCTGATCCATGCCGGCGCCGGTCGATGGCCGGTCGAGGGCCTCGTGGCCATGGCGCCACACGAGTTCGTCGAGGACGTGACGCTGGCCGGGATCCGGGCCACGGGCCGCGACTGGGAGACAACTGACGTGGCCCGTCGGATCGGCCGCTACCACCGGGACCCCGAACAGGTGTTCCGGGCCTGGTACGACACCTGGCTGAGCCCGGCGTTCCGGGACTGGAACATCGAGGAGCACCTGCCCGGCATCCGCTGCCCGATCCTGGCCGTGCAGGGCGAGGACGACGGGTACGCGACGATGGCGCAACTCGACGCGATCACAGCGTTGGCCACCGCGGCCGCCACGGTCGAGCAGCTGCGCCTGCCGGCCTGCGGGCACTCCCCCCACCAGGACCAGGAGTCCGCTGTCACGGATGCGATCGCACGGTTCATCCGATTCCGATAGCCACCGCCGGGGCGATCACCTGGCCGCCCGGGCCGCCGCTACCGTCGATGTCCTCGCCGATCGGGGTAGGAGAGTCCCGTGACCGATCTCACCAGCGTGACCTCGTGGATCGACGGCTACGTCCGGGCGTGGAACTCCAACGACCCGCGCGACATCGGCCGGCTGTTCACCGAGGACGCAGAGTACTTCAAGGAGCCCTACGTCCAGCCGTGGCGTGGGCCGGAGCAGATCCTTGCCGGCTGGCTGGCGCACCGGGACGAGCCGGGGGACACCACCTTCGACTGGCATCCGGTCGCGGTCACCCCCGACTTGGCGATTGTGGCGGGCACGACGCGCTACCCAGGGCAGACGTACAGCAACCTGTGGGTAATCAGGCTTGCCGACGACGGCCGCTGCCGTCAGTTCACCGAATGGTGGATGGCGCACCCTGCCCCCGCCGAGCACTCCACCCACAATCCGGTCTGACGCGGTCGCCCCGACAACGACCCGCCTACCGCAGCGCGGGACGCGTACGTGTCGGGGTCGACGGCCGCTGACCGCCGGTTTAGCGTTGCGCCCCGTGGATGCACTGCGGCTGACCGCGGAGTGGCCGGCAGAGACGATCTGCGTAGCGGTGGTGGGCCGCGCCGGCGTCCTCGCCGCATCGGGACCGTCCGTCGACCTGCCGTGGGCCTCGGTGACGAAGATGCTGACCGCGCTGGTCGTGCTCGACGCGGTGCAGGAGGGTCTGCTGGACCTCGATGAGCCGGCCGGTCCCCCCGGGTCCACAGTCCGCCACCTCCTGGCGCACGCCTCCGGCCTCAGCCCCGACGGGGACCGGGCGCTCGCTGCGCCCGCGCGCTACCGCATCTACTCCAACGGCGGCTTCGAACTGCTCGCCGAGGTGCTCGCCCGACGCGCCGGGGTGCCCTTTGCCGACCGGCTGGACGAGCGGGTGCTGCGGCCGCTGGGGCTGGCCGTCGAGCTGGTCGGCTCCCCCGCGCACGGCGCGCACGGCGCAATTGTCGATCTTGCCGCGCTGGGTCGGGAACTGCTGGCGCCGACTCTGCTCACGCCCGACCTGCTCGCCCTGGCCACGACGCCGGCTTTCCCCGAGCTCGCCGGCGTGCTGCCCGGCTTCGGCCGCCAGCGAACCAACGACTGGGGACTCGGCTTCGAGATCCGCGACGGGAAGAACCCGCACTGGACCGGCCCCGCCAACTCCCCCCGCACGTTCGGACACTTCGGCATGTCAGGCACCTTCCTGTGGGTGGACCCGGACGCCGCCCTGGCCTGCGCGTGCCTCACCGACCGGCCCTTCGGCCCGTGGGCGTCGGACGCCTGGCCGACGCTGTCCGACGCCGTCCTGCGGGAGTTTCGGCCGGCGTCGCCGTCCTACGGTCAGTGACGGCTGCGCCTATCCGCCAGCCCAACCGAGGTCGGCGGCCAACTTCCGCGGTGCAGTCGGTTTGACCTGGGCCCCCGGCGGGATGAGTTCGGACAGACCCGGCGTTGGATGGGAGAACCGCGATGGTGCAGGACGTTGACCCAGTCGAGACCAGCGAGTGGACCGACGCGCTGGATTCGGTGCTGCTCTTCGAGGGTCCCGAACGGGCGGAGTTCCTGCTCGAGCGGCTCGTCGCCGAAGCC
>JADGOV010000154.1 GCA_017882785.1 Frankiaceae bacterium | reverse complement strand
GGATCTCGTCGCGCCGTAGTTCCCCCCGAACCCGCGTCGGCGCTCGTCGCTGCCCTACGGCCGGAACGCGATCCTGGCCGGCCGCCCCCTGTGAGGCGGAGATGAAGGAACCAGAGGCGGGAGAGTGGGGCGGTTGGCTCGGTGTAGCGGCGGAGTGGTGCCGACATCGTCCTGAGCAGGTTCGGTTCCGCCCGGGTAATTCGGGGCTATGCGCCGCACTCGACCGCGACGGTAGGGATGTCGTGGTCGACCCGAACGCCAGTGGTCCTCCCTTTACACCGCCCTTCTCAACGTCGACGTTTCTACCGCGGGGCCAGCCGGGCCCAGCGGAGGGGGATCATGGCTGCAAATCGGAAGGCGTCCGGGGGTGGCAAGCTCGGGCCGGAAGGAAGCCCTGAGCTGCTGCACGGCGATCCGCTGGAGGCGCCCCGGACCGCGCCGGCACAACGGCGTGCGGCGCCAGCGCGGCCGGCCTCGGTGGCGGTGACCTTCCCGCGGATTGCCCTGCTCGAGCTTGATGACCTGGTGGAGCAGCTGGTCGACCGGGCACAGGACGTGCTCAACAGCCAGGACCGGATGCACGGCCTGCTGGCCGCCACCCGGGCGATCGCAGGCGACCTCAGCCTGCCGGTGCTGCTGCGTCGGATCGCCGAGGCCGGCTGCGAGCTGGTCGGCGCCCGCTATGGGGCGCTCGGCGTGGTGGGTCCAGACAACCGGCTCACCGAGTTCATCACCGTCGGGGTGGACGAGCAGACCGCCGCGCGTGTCGGGCACTTGCCGCATGGCGAAGGGATCCTCGGGCTGCTGATCAGCGATCCGCGACCGCTGCGGCTGGAGGAGCTCGGCACCCACCCCGACTCGGTCGGCTTCCCCGCCGGTCACCCTCCGATGGGTAGCTTCGTCGGGGTGCCGATCCGGGTCCGCGACCGGGTGTTCGGCAACCTCTACTTGACGGAGAAGACCACGGGCGGGGGTTTCAGCGCCGACGACGAGGAGTTGCTCGTCGCGCTGGCCGCCGCCGCCGGCGTCGCGATCGACAACGCCCGGCTGTACGCGACGGCGGAGCGACGCCAGCTGTGGCTGACGGTCTCCGCGGAGATCATCGGCGAGCTGCTGGCCGGCGGGGGCGACCCGCTGCAGCTGATCGCGGCCCGCGCCCGACGGATGGCCGAGGCCGACCTGGCAGCCATCATGTTGCACCGGGCGGAGGAGCCCGACTCGCTGTTCATCGCCGCCGCCGACGGGATGGGCGCCGCCGAGGTGCGCGGCCGACCGGTGCCGCTGGACGGGTCGCTCTCGGGGCGGGTATGGGCCGAGGAGCGCGACCTGGTGGTCGACGATGTGCTGGCCGCCGGCCGCGCCGCCGGCCTCGAGACCGGGACCGACGTTCCGCTCGGCCCAGCGGTGCTGGTCCGGATCCGGGGGGGCAGCGCGGGGCAGCGCGGGGTGCTGGCACTGACCCGGATGCCCGGCGCGCGCCGGTTCGACGCCGACGAGCTGGACATGATCGCCGGTTTCGCCGGCCACGCCGAACTCGCCCTGGAACTGGCGCACGCCCAGGGGGCCCGCCACCAGCTGCTGCTCGTAGAGGACCGGGACCGCATTGCCCGGGACCTGCACGACCTGGTCATCCAACGGCTGTTCGCCACCGGTATGAGCATGAACAGCATCGCCGGTCGCGCCCGCGAGCCGGCCATCCGGGAACGTCTCGGCGAGGTCACCGACGAGCTCGACGGCACCATCCGAGCCATCCGCCAGACCATCTTCCATCTGCAGCACGCCGACGCGGGTGCCGGGCTGCGTGCCCAGGTGTCGGCCGTCGTCCGCGAGGTGACGCCGGCCCTCGGCCGCACCCCGAGCCTACGGCTGGACGGGCCGCTGGACGCCCTGGTCACCTCCAACGTCGCCGAGCACGCCGTCGCGGTGCTGCGGGAGGCGCTGTCCAACGTCGCGCGCCACGCCCAGGCCACCGCAGTGGACGCCTCGGTGTCGGTGGCCGACCTGCGGCACCTGACCGTCACCGTGACCGACGACGGCGCCGGCCTGGCCGCCGCTCAGCGCACCAGCGGCCTGGCGAACATACGCAGCCGGGCCGACCAGCTCGGCGGCAGCTGCATCATCACCTCACCCCTTGCCCCGGACGGGCAGGGCACCCGCGTGTACTGGGCCGTGCCGCTGGACGCGGAGTAGCGCCACCTGTGCTGCGCAGGGTTCGAGTCGAGTCAGGGTCGCCTGCCGTTGCGCTGGTGACGCTCACCACCGGCATGTCGTGAGCAGCACATCGCTGGCTCCACGGCCATGCGATCGCCGGCGCGTTTCGTACTTCGGGTTGCGCCGGCTTGGTCTCGTGGCGTCCGGCCGAACGCGGAGGGGCCTCCACTCCGTCGTGGCTGATCCCTGGCCGCTGCGCCCTATCTCTGTTTCCGGGTCGATTTCGCACGGGACTGTTTCGTTCCGACGGGGCCGCCCCGCGCGCGCATAGCAGTGCCGGACGCGGAGAGTATCCGATGCACGAATCCGTACGAGCGACCGGTGGACTCGGCCAGCGACCGTATGCTCTCGCCGCCGTCGTACCGCTTCTTCAGGTCGGTTGCGACCGTGTCGCGCTCGGCACCGGTAACCCGGCTGCCCTTCTTCAGATCGGCCACGTCGCACCCTCCGCGTCTCCGGTGCTGACCGGTGGGTGATCATTCTAGCCGAACGTACCCCACGCAAAGCCGGTGCCCACTCGTTGAGATGATCTAGGACCGACGGGCCACCGGTCCCCAATTTCAGCCCGGATGTATCAGCCGAGGTGCGGGTAGCATTCCTACGGACCACCAGGATCTCGTCACCGCGCCTGGTGGTCCTTTCTGCGTTCTCAGGGCCCGAACGTCCAGCAATGCTCGGAGTGCCCCTCGTCCACCTCGACCACCTCCCGCACTCCCGCACCGACCCCGTCGGGTAGGTACCCCAGCGCTTCCAGCACGATGTTGTCCGGCAGGTCTGCCTGCATGCAGACCTGCCAGCAGCGGTCACCCACGCGGACGACGGAGTACATACCGGGCACGTCCGCGAGGATGCTCACGCTCTGCCCGTCCATGACTACTGAGAGTATTACCGCGTTGTGCGGTTCCTTCTGCGTTCTGCGGAGTTGTCCCGGCGAAAGTGGGTCTCTAGAGAGAGGTTCTCGTCAATCGCTACCACCTGGACGCGCGGCCGGACGTGGAGGCGAGGACGCGAGCGGCAGCGAGCGCCCGGAGCCGGAACGGAAGGGCGTGCGTCGGCGGCCGAAGGCCGCCCTTGAAGCAGTATGGAGAATTGGCACGACATCGTGGCTGTTCTTGAAGCAGTACGGAGAATTGGCACGACATCGTGGCTGTTCTTGGGCGCGCTACCGGGATCACAGCAGGCCGCACAGCCTAGTTCGGCAGGGTCCGAGGTCCTAGGGGAGGGTCGCTGAACGGCGGGCGAGGGCTAGGAGTTCTTCCGGTGCGCGTCTGCCGGCCAGGGCGATGAGGTCGCGGACTAGCTGTCGGGCGAGCGTGTGGGTGTGGACCTGTTCGGCGGCATGCTGCTCGGCGGTCAGAAGTGCCTGCAAGGCCTCACCGCCGTGTCTGCGCTGTGCGTGGGCTCGGGCCAGGTCGATATACATCCGCGATTGCCGCTCGGCTGAGAGGTTGGCCGCGTTAACGGTCGCTGCGACATCCAGCGCTTCGCCTGCATCACCCAGATCGACCGCGACGGCGATGGCGTGCAACTCGACGTTGGTCGGGCCGAACTCAGTCTCGTAGTCGTTTCGATCCTCCCCTAGTCGCACGGCGATCTCTCGGCCCTTCGCGATGGCTTCTCGCGCGGCGGGGCGTTGTCCTGCCCGGGCATGGACAACCGCTCGCACCAGGTGGAGGGCTCCGTACACTGAGAGTTCTTCGGCGGTGGCGTCGTCCCCTTCCGCGACGGGCGCCAGCGCTTCGATCCCGGTTGCCGCGACGTGCTCTGCCTGATCCAGGCGGCGCAGGGTTATGAATGCGTGAGCCATCCGAAAGAGGCCTGAGAGGGCCCCCAGGGGGTCGCCCCCCAGCTCGGCCACGCTTATCGCTCGATCCGCGGCAACCCAGGCAGCATCCGCCTAGTCCAGTCGCGCGAATGCTGACGATGCCGCCTGGTAGGCGTCAGCTAGGAGCCGGGCAAGCTGTTGCCGCTGGCCTCGTCTGGCCTTCCGCCACGCGTTTTCAAGGTCTGGTAGCAGGTCGACCAGGACCACGTTGAGTGCTGCGAACGCAGACGCGTGTGTCAAGGACCACGCTCGCTCGACCCGTTCGGTCAAGGCGCTGAGGTCGACAGTCTCCTGTGAGGCCGGGGAGAGGATGAGACGGGGGGCGGGGGGCCGGTGATGACCATCCTCAAAGCGTCGAGATCACTAGGGTGGTGATCGGCGCTGGTGTCCGGAAGCACGGCCGCGTCTGGGCGCAGCTCCCGTACGGCGACGCCGAGGTATCCGCTCCTCGACCCAGGCCCGGTCGCGGAACCAGGCCTCGACCGCCACTGCCGAGCCGGTCAGGTTGGTCACGATCGGGCTGTAGGCGTGGGCGTGGCCGACCTGCCCGCCCAG
>JADGOV010000153.1 GCA_017882785.1 Frankiaceae bacterium | reverse complement strand
AGGCGCTCGATGACGTCGCCGGGGAAGGGCTGGGTCCACTCGTCCCGCTGCTGCCGCACGCGGCGACCACCGCGAGCCCGAGGAAGGCGGGAACTGACCACACGAGGCGTCGCTTCACTGGAAACCTCTCAGAATGTCGGCACGGCTCCCTGAGTGCGGAAGTGTAAAGCGCTCTACCGCGAAGGCCGCCAAAGGCCTCACGCCGGCGCAAGTCAACAAGGCCTAGCGGGGATAAGGACACTCCCTTGCCATCCGGGCTGTTGCACGCCTGGATGGACGTCCCTTCGGCCACCGAGATTGTCGCCTGCCACGAGCATGGGACCGGCCTGAGCGGGTTCTTGCCACGGACATTGGGAAGAGCAGAACCCACGCGGGCCCGGACCCGCGCAAGGAGGCGGGCTCCCACTCGTCGGAGAGCGCCGCGTCGCCCGGTGAAGCAGGCGCATGGTTCGGTGAGGGCGTCGTCCGGTGCCGGTCAGGACCTCATGCGAGCAAAGTCACTGAGCCTGCGACGTAGCCATGCGGCCGTCGACAATCGTGGCTGCGTGCCGTCCGCGGGATCAGGCGAGGTCGAACCGGTCGAGGGTCATGACCTTGTCCCACGCGGCAATGAAGTCGCGGACGAACTTCTCCTTCGCGTCGTCACATGCGTAGACCTCCGAGATGCCCCGCAGGATCGAGTTCGCGCCGAAGATCAGGTCCACGGCGGTGGCGGTCCGGGTGACCTCACCCGTGGCGCGATCGCGACCCGTGTACACGTGCTCGTCCGACGCCGACGTCTGCCACTCCGTCCGTGCGTCGAGCAAGCTCAGGAAGAAGTCGTTGGTCAGCGTCTCGGGCCGCTCGGTGAAGACGCCGAGCCGGGACGTCCCGACGTTGGCGTTCAGGACCCGCATGCCGCCGACGAGGACCGTCATCTCCTTGGCGGTGAGCGTGAGCATGTAGGCGCGGTCCACCAGGAGTGTCTCCGGGGAGAGCTTCTCCCCGGCGTGCAGGTAGTTGCGGAACCCGTCGGTCCTCGGCTCGAGCACGGAGAACGTCTCCACGTCCGTCTGCTCCTGCGTTGCGTCCGTACGTCCCGGCGCGAACGGGACCGTGACGTCGTGCCCGGCGTTCCTCGCCGCCTGCTCGACGGCCGCGCACCCGCCGAGGACGATCAGGTCCGCGAGCGAGACCTTCTTCCCGCCAGACTGCGAGCCGTTGAAGTCCTGCTGGATCTGCTCCAGCGTCTGTAGGACGTCAGCCAGTTCCGCCGGGTTGTTAACTTCCCAGCCCTTCTGCGGGGCAAGCCGGATCCTCGCCCCGTTCGCCCCGCCGCGCTTGTCGGTGCCACGGAAGCTGGCCGCCGATGCCCAGGCGGTGGCGACCAACTGAGAGATCGCCAGTCCCGACTCGAGGACCTTGCTCTTGAGGGCGGCGATGTCCTGGTCCCCGATCAGCTCGTGGTCGACCGGCGGGACGGGGTCCTGCCAGAGCTGCGGCTCGGGGACCCAGGGCCCGAGGTAGCGCGACACGGGCCCCATGTCGCGGTGCAGCAGCTTGTACCAGGCCTTGGCGAAGGCCTCCGCGAACTGGTCCGGGTTCTCGAAGAAGCGCCGTGAGATCTCCTTGTAAGCCGGGTCGGCGATCAGAGCGAGGTCCGTCGTGGCCATCATCGGGGCGTGCCGGACCGATGTGTCGTGCGCGTCGGGCACGAGGTCCGCGGCTGCGGCGTGCTTCGGCTTCCATTGCTTCGCGCCGGCCGGGCTCTCGGTGAGCTCCCACTCCCGGCCGAACAGCGTCTCGAAGTAGCTGTTGTCCCACTGGATCGGCGTGGGTGTCCATGCGCCCTCGAGCCCGGCGGTGATCGTGTCCTTGCCTTTGCCGGTGCCGAACTCGTTCTTCCAGCCGAGTCCCATGTGCTGGACCGGGCAGGCCTCGGGTTCGGGGCCGACCAGGCTGGGGTCGCCGGCGCCGTGGGTCTTCCCGAAGGTGTGACCGCCCGCGATGAGCGCTACGGTCTCCTCGTCGTTCATCGCCATCCGGCCGAAGGTCTCGCGGATGTCCCTGGCGGAGGCCAGCGGGTCCGGGTTGCCGTTAGGCCCTTCCGGGTTCACATAGATCAGGCCCATCTGCACGGCGCCGAACGGACCGGAGAGCTCCCTCTCGCCGCTGTAGCGCTCGTCGCCGAGCCAGGTGTCCTCCGCCCCCCAGAAGACCTCCTCTGGCTGCCAGGTGTCCTCCCGGCCGAAGCCGAAGCCGAACGTCTTGAAGCCCATCGACTCCATGGCGACGTTGCCGGCGAAGACGAGCAGGTCGGCCCAGGAGAGCTTGCGCCCGTACTTCTGCTTGATCGGCCAGAGCAGGCGGCGCGCCTTGTCGAGGTTCGCGTTGTCGGGCCAGCTGTTGAGCGGGGCGAAGCGCTGCGCGCCGCCCCCGCCACCGCCGCGGCCGTCGGCGATGCGGTACGTGCCCGCGGCGTGCCACGACATGCGGATGAACAGCGGCCCGTAGTGGCCGTAGTCGGCCGGCCACCAGTCCTGCGACGTCGTCATGACGTCGACGAGGTCCTGCTTCAGGGCCTCGACGTCGAGGTCCTTGAACGCCTCTGCGTAGCTGAAGTCCGCGCCTAGCGGGTCGGAGTCGCGCGAGGTCTTGTTGAGGACCTGCAGGTCCGGCTGGTTGGGCCACCAGTCCCGGTTCGTCCTCGGCCGAGTCGCTTTGGGGGTGGGGCTGGGGATCGCTGGGTTCTCGCTCTCGCTGACGCTCTCGGTCTCGTTGACGCTCTCGGTCTCGTTGACGCTCTCGGTCACGTCGGTCCTTCCTTCTGTCTGGCCGTTCCGCTCGGACACGGCTGGTTTGTCGATGTGGGTTGCTCTGCAGCTGCTCAGCTGGTGTCCGCTCTGCCAGTCCGCGCTCGGCCGCCGGACGGTTCAGACGTCACGGCGGCGCAGTTACGGCACCGGCCCCAGTAGACGACCTCCGCTTCGTCGATCGCAAAGCCGGCGTCGTCGGAGGCCGTCAGGCAGGGGGCGGAGCCGACCGCGCAGTCGACGTCGGCGATCGCACCGCACTTCCGGCAGACCACGTGGTGGTGGTTGTCCGCGACCCGCGCCTCGTAGCGCGCCACGAAACCCGCCGGTTCGATGCGCCGCACCAGACCCGCGGCAATCAACGCGCGCAGCACGTCGTAGACGGCCTGGTGGGACACCGCACCGACACGCTCGCGCACGATCCCGATGATCGTGTCTGTGGCGACGTGCGGACGGGCGTGCACCGCGGCTAGCACCGCTAGCCGTGGACTCGTTACGCGCAGGCCAGCTCCGCGCAGCAGGCGCTCGACCTCCAACGTGCTGAGCATGCTCCGCAGTCTGGTCCACTTTCTGGAACTGTTCAAGATGCGGCTTGCTGACTTGGACCGCCCCGAGCGGTGGCACTCGAGCCCGGCCGGGAAGGTACCGACACGCTGAACCACTTCCGAGCGGTCAGCTGGCCGCCGGTCGTCGCTCAGCGGTCGCCGCTCCAGCACCAGCGAGAGGGGACTCGGCCCGCATAGCGTCATCCCGCCGAGGTCGCCGAAGCTCCTCAGCGCAACGCGGCCTGGCCTGGGCGCAGCTCGGTACGGCGCGGTGAGGCTGACGACGCGATCGGGCTTGTGGCACGTTCGGTGTCCATTCCATGGACATTGGATGGCCGTCAACAGGGCGACAGGCGGGTCAGCAGACATCTCTCGTGAGGAGAGACCATCTCCAGCTCGAACCCGGTCCGCACCGCCGCGGCAGCTCAGGTCGCCGCCGGGCCGCTGCTGTCGCCCGAGCACGTCCGCTGCGCCAACTGGCCACGGCCCGACCATCGTCAACGAGCACCGCGTCGTCCTCGGCCTCACCAAACGACCGGCCGGCACAGCTCGGCGCCGTCCCGCTGCTACTCGTCTGCCGTCGGGCCACGTCACCATCACGTCGGCGATGCGCCTGCGGTCGGACGTCGACTGCTCGGCCACCACGACGACGCCCGGCGGCCCGAGCATCCCCTACACCCGGGCGATAGGCGCGGCCTTGAGCACAACGGCGAACGCCAGGGGATGCAGAACCGTCCGGCGCCGCGCCCTCCCACGGCCCCGCGGCCGGGTCAGCGGCGCGGTCGGGCTCGTGGCCACGAGCTCATCGATGACGGCGTACTTGAACAGCCCCGCGACAGTCGACGGGCGGCGGCTGACGGCCGCCGGCGCGTAGCCGGGCTGTTCAAGGTCAGGAGGTACAACTCCAGGCGCGGCCGCTTCGCCGTCAGCGGCTCAGCTTGTGATCGGTGCATCACTGCCAGCCCTGGCCGGAACGGCGCTTATGTCGGCCGACGGCTCGGCATGTCAGCGTTCGAGTTGCAGCCGGGCACGCTACGCCCCTGCCCGCTAATAGCCCCGTCCGGCCAGAAGGTACTGTAGTCGCTCTGGTCCATCCAAACACGGGAAGCTCGCTAGTCCCGAGGTCGCGCCTCAGGTGCGAGATGCGGATCGTTCCTAGAGGAGCGCGCGGCCGAGCTCGCGGCCCGAACGCTCGCCTTTCCTGACGCTCAGAGCGTCGAGGATCTCACCGCGCTGCTGACCTCGGGGGGGCGCTGAGGTCGAGACAGTTACCGCTCCCGGACTGCGTAGGTCAGGTGGGTCACCCGCTGCGTCGGCTCCGCGCGGACCGGCTCCAGGGCCACGCGGCC
>JADGOV010000022.1 GCA_017882785.1 Frankiaceae bacterium | reverse complement strand
GGAGGACCTCGGGCCGTGGGCGGAGCAGATCACCGCGTGGGTGACGGCGGATCTGCAGTTGACCAACATCCACGGCAAGCTGACCCGCCACGGGGTGGAAATGCCGTACCGGACGTTGTACCGGTTCGCGGTGGCCCGGTGCGGCTTCGGCCGGCGGCAGCCGACGCTGCGGGTGGGGGGCGGAACAGGACAGTCAGTGCGATCCCACTCGGGGCCCGGTTCCAGACCGTTGACACCCGCCACAACCGGGACCAATCATGGCGCTGTTATTGGTCCCGGTGCCCGAGTGGTTGGCACGGCGGCCGAGGGGCACGTTCCGCCGAACCTGGCGACCGCTGCCTTCGCTCTCCCCGTTCCGCCCAAACAAGGAGGACGCGATGGACCGGACCCTCGACAAGGGTGGCTTGTGGGACCTGTTCAAGCGGCGGGCCCTCGTGGCCACCAACTTGCCGCCGGGGTCCACCCGGGACATCGCGTACCAGGTGAACGAAGCTGAGGGCCGCGGCGACGCGACTCTGCGGACGAAAGCGGAGTACTCCGCCCTGTTCGACGCCTTGTTGCGTACGGAGTCCCCCACGGCAGGCGGCGTGCTGACCTTGCGCGATAACGGCCGGCTCACCACTGTCGGACAGGCGATCGAGGACTACCTCAAGGTCGCGGTCGACACCGATGAGTTCTTCGACCAGCCGATGTACGCGGTGCACGTCACCGGTTGGCCGGCGAATGCCATGCAACCCGAGAAGCCGGTGAACGCCCCTGCCGGAGCCCGCCTCGAGGTGTGGCGGATCGACCCATCCGACGGCCAGCCGACTCCGGCGCCAGGCGCCGAGGGTGTGTTGTTCAGTTCACCGAGGTTCTCCTTGGTGAACAGCGGCAACCGGACCCTGCGCGTACCGAAGCGGTCCTGGAAGGTCAACCTCGAGGCGCACGGCGCCGACGGCCGCCTTGTCGGCATGTCCCGGCTCAACCTCAAAGCGATGTTCAACGACCCGGCCCAGATGCGCGAGACGCTGTCCTGGACCCTGTTCGACGCCTCCGGTGTCCCGGCCTGCCGGCACAGCTACGCCCGACTCGCGTTCGACTGGCGATACCTCGGTCTGTTCTTCCTCATCCAGCAGGTCGACAAGGCCTTCCTGTCCGACCATTTCGGCGGCAACGACAAGGGGAACCTCTACAAGGCGGCCTGCGCCGACATCGGCTGCGCGACGCTGGAGCACCGGGTCGGCGACGGCGGTGACGACAGCGGCCGGCAGTACCACCGCGACGGGCCGGCCGACAACCGGACCTACCTGCTGAAGACCAACGAGGAGGACAGCTCGGCCAACACCTACGACGACCTGGCCGCGTTCATCCGCACGATCAACGGGGTCGGGCTGCCCGGCGGCGACGGTGCCTTCGACACCGACGCCTTCCGCGAGTCGGTCGAGGGCATCATGAATGCGCGGGCATTCCTGCGGTGGGCAAGTGTCAACGTGCTGGTCGGCAGCTGGGACAACTACTTCGCCACGCCGTCCAACTACTACCTCTACAACTCCGGCCGGAAAGACGCCGCCGCGGACTTCGTCTCGAAGCCGTACTTCACCTTTGTCCCCTGGGACTACGACAACAGTTTCGGCATCGACTACTTCGGCACGCAGTGGCAGCATGCCGACCTCCTGGACTGGCCGGCCAGCACCAAGGCGTACCTGCGGAAGAACGGCTCGAAGGCGGCGCGGTCCCGCATCCCGCTGGTGACCAACCTGCTCGCCAATCACGACTTCCGGCAGTACTACCTCGACCATGTGGAACACCTGCTCGACACCCACTTCAACCGGAAAGCGATCACTGACCAGATCGGCACGGACCCCGGCGCCGGCGTGTGGGAGCGGGTCCGCCACGCCGCTTACCTCGAGGCCGAATCCCCCACCGGGCCTCCGTTCACCGGCCGGCAGTTCACCAACGACGAGGTCTACCGGGCCGGCTACCAGCAGAACGAGCTCTGGCACGGCGAGGCGCATGTCGAAGGGATCGTGAACTTTGTGCGGATGCGCCACGACCGAGCCCGGGAGCAGTTGGCAAAGCTTCGCGCGGAGTACCCGCGTGGGGCCAGCGGGGCCAGTTTCACCGGTGTGATGGAGGCCCTGCCGGGGCACCGGTAGCCCCCGCACCGGCCCAACAGGAGAGGTTCACGTGTCCCACCGACGGCTCCCCCAGCTCGCGTTGCGCCGCGAGGCGAAGATCGCCACCCTGCTGGGAGAAAAGGTGGGGAGCAGGTATGAGGCGAGCGGCGTGCTGGCCGCTGACGACGGGTTCTACGTCATCTTCGACAACATCCCACACATCGCCTGGATCAACCCGGAACTGTCCACCGGTGCCGACGAGAACCGGCTGATCCAGGTGGCGTCCGGCCAGACCGGCAGCGAGGACATCGCCTACGACCGGAACGCGCGGCGGTTCTTCGTGCTCATCGAGGCGGTGCGCTGCGGGCCCGGCGAGTACCGGGCGAAGGTTTTTGAGTACGACGTGGACTTCGGCTTCATCTCCGCCGAGCTGCTCGACTTTCCCCTCGACCGGCCGAACAAGGGCCTGGAGGGTCTGACCTGCGTGCATCGGGACGGCTCCAGCTACCTTCTCGGCCTGTGCGAGGGGAACCGGTGCAGGGGCGGAGCGGACGGGCGGCGTCCCGGCGGTGGCCGGATCCAGGTCTTCACCCGCGGCGCGCCGCGGTGGGAACGGGTGGACACGATCCGGCTTCCGAGTTCGCTCTGGTTCGAGGACTACAGCAGTCTGGCCGTCGTCCGGGACCGGATCGCCGTCGTCTCCCAGGAATCCTCGGCCCTGTGGGTCGGCCGCCTCGCCGCCGGGGGCTGGGACGTGCTCGACGACGGCGAGGTCTACCTGTTCCCCCGCGACGAGGACGGAAAGCTGCGCTACTGCACCGTCGAAGGGGTTTCCTGGCTCCCGACCGATGAGATCGTCGTGGTCTCCGACAAGGCCAAGCCGGGTGAGCACGCGAAGCGGTGCGGTGCGTCGGACCAGTCGATCCATGTCTTCGCCCTCCCCTCGACCGACGTTCCGAGGTCGTGACCGGCGCCGGTCAGCGCCAGTTGGTAGCGTCGGCCGGTGACAGTTGTAACCCCCGACCCTGGTCTGGACGATCCGCCGGTGCGTGCCCTCTTCCAACGGCGGGTCAGCGGAGACGACACCCTGCTGCGGCTCGCCGAGCTCCGGTTCCGGCAGGCCGGCCTGGCCGCAGAGGTCTATGCCGGCAGCCCGAGCGAGCTCGAGCACGTCCTCGGCCTCGTGCCCTCCCACCGCGACGCCCCGGTCGTCCACCTGGACCGCAACGTCAATGTGCTCGACGGACACAGTCGCGAACGGGTCGCGGAGTTCGCCCGCCGCTTCGCCGGCCGGGTCTGGGGTCTGGTCTTCCACGACAAGACCGCGATGGCCTCCCGCGGGGATGAACTGGTCGTCGCCCTCCGCGAGCTCGACGCGATCGGCCGGGGGGCGGCCGCTACCCCCTACCTGTTCCTCGAGTACGCCGCCGGCGTCGAGCCGGAGCGGTTCGTCGAGCTTGCAGAACGGGTGCGCGACACCGAGCACGTCAGCATGTGCATCGACGTCGGACACGTCGGCATCCGGCAGGCCCGGCGGCACTTCGCCCGCGTCCACCCGGATCTCGACCTCGCGGCACTCACCCCGCGTGACCCCCGCCTGCCCGAGCTCGTCGACGACGTCCGGGACGCCGTGGCGACGGCGTTACCGACGGTGCTGGAGCTGACCCGCTCGCTCCGACGGATCGGCAAGCCGGTGCACTTCCACCTGCATGACGGCCACCCGCTGATCCCGGGCCTGTCCGACCACTTCAGCTTCCTCACCGAGGTCGCCATCCCGTTCTGCGACCACGGCCGCTGGTCGCTGCCCAGCCTCTACGGCCCGACCGGCCTCGCCCACATCGTGGACGAGGCAACCTACCCCAACGGCGGCGGCCTTTCCTCCCTCACGCTGGAGATCCACCAGGCGGAGGGCCGGCTGCCACTCGGCGACGCGGAGGAGCTCTTCGCCCACTGGTCGGACCGGGCCAACGCCGAGCGGATGAACTACTGGCTGGCTGTCCTGGTGCAGAACAGTCTGCTGATCAGAGGCGCGACGGAGTCGGCGACCTGCTGACGGCCGACACGGGATGATCTCGATCTACGATCAGGCGGCCTAGGCTGCCTGATGTGCGCGACGTAGTGGTGATCGGCGCCGGGCACAACTCCCTGGTGGCGGCCTGTTACCTGGCCAGGGAAGGCTTGGACGTCGAGATCGTGGAGCGGGACACCGTGGTCGGCGGTGCGGTGTCCACGGTGGAGCGCTTCCCCGGCTACCGGGTGGATCGCGGCGCCAGCGCGCACATCATGGTGCGGCACACCGGCATCATCGAGGATCTTCGGCTCGCCGAGGTGGGCCTGGCCTATGAGGACCTCGACCCGTGGGGCTTCGCGCCGTTCGGCGAGCAGGCATTGACCTTCTGGGTCGATCTGGACCGCACCTGCGACTCCATCGCGGCGATGTGCGGTGAACGGGACGCGGCGGCGTACCGCGCCTTCGTCACGCTGTGGCGGACCCGCAACGAGCGCGTCTTCGCCGCGTTCCAGGCGCCACCGACCCCACGGCACCTCGGCCGGGCACTCTGGCCGCTCGGTGGCCCCGGCATGGAGACCGCCCGGGAGTTCCTGCAGCCGGGGGATGCGCTCCTCGACGCCTCCTTCAGCGATGAACGACTCAAGACCGCGCTGTCCTGGTTCGGCGCCCAGGCCGGCCCGCCGGCGCACGAGGTCGGCACCGCGGACCTCGTCGGCTGGATCGCCATGCTGCACGTACGCCCTCCCGGGTATCCGGTGGGCGGCTCCGGCATGCTCACCCGCGCCCTGGCGGACCGGTTCGCCGCCTACGGCGGCCGGCTCCGGCCCGGAGACGGCGTGGCGCGGATCACCTCCGACAACGGCCGGGTGACCGGCGTGGTCACCGACGGCGGCGCGGCGGTCCAGGCTCGGACGGTGCTGGCCGGCTGCCACGTCCTGACCATGCTGGAACTCCTCGGCGACGCGGCGTTGCTGGCCGACGCGCAGCGGCGGATCCGGATAGGCAACGGCATCGGGATGGTCGTACGCCTCGGCACCTCCGACCTGCCCCGCTACCCGGCCGCGACCCCGCAGACCTACCGCGCCCTGCAACTGATAGTGCGGTCCCGCAGTGCTCTGCGATCGGCGTACGGCGACTACTCCGCCGGCCTGCCCCCCCGGGCGCCGGCGGTCGTGGCCATGACCTTCTCCGCCTTCGATGACACCCTCGCCCCGCCCGGCCGGCACAGCATCAGCCTCTGGGGGCAGTGGCACCCGTACGCGCTGTCCAACGGCGAGCGCTGGGCCGACATCGGGGAGCGGGAAGGCGCCAAGCTCGTGGAGGCGGTCGACGCCGTCGCCCCGGGCTTCGCCGCCACTGTGGAGCGGATGCACGTGCAGACCCCGCCGGACCTCGAGCGGGAACTCGGCCTGCGCCGGGGGAACGTCATGCACGTGGAGATGGGTCTGGACGCGATGTTCGGCTGGCGTCCGCTGCCCGAATGGTCCGCCTACCGCGGGCCCTACCAGGGGCTGTACCTGACCGGCGCCTCCACCCACCCCGGAGGTGGCGTCTTCGGGGCCAGCGGGCGCTCGGCGGCCCGGGTGCTCCTGACCGACTGTGCCAACCGCCCGCGGTGGCGACCGCGATCGAGACGGCGTGGTCCGTGGCGACGGTGACCAGGGCTGCCCCGACCCGCGGGACCCTGGGAGCCGCTGTCGCCCTCGCGGGACTGACCGTGCTGCTCGAGGTGCCGTACCCACTCGTGTCCGGCCGGGTACGGGACCGGCTCACGATCGCCGCGGTACTCACCTTCTGTGCCGCCTCCACCGCGCACGCCGTGGCCACCCGCGGGGCGCGGTGGGCGGCTACGCTCGTCGCCGTCGCCGCCGGTGCCGGCCTGCTGGCCGAGTCCGTCGGGACGCACACCGGCATCCCGTTCGGCGCGTACTCCTACGACGGCGGCCTGGGACCGCGGCTTCTCGACGTGCCCCTCGTCATTCCGCTGGCCTGGGCGATGATGGCCTACCCGGCGCTGCTGATCGGTCGGGGGATCGCCAGCTCCGGGCTCGGCCGGGCGATTGCCGGCGGCGTGGCATTGGCGAGTTGGGATCTGTTCCTCGACCCACAGATGGTGCGCGCCGGCCACTGGCGGTGGTCCGATACGACGCCGCACCTGCCGGGGGTGCCGTCCGTGCCGCTGACCAACTATCTCGGCTGGCTGGTTGTCGCGGTGCTGCTGATGGCGGTGCTGAATTCCGTGCTGAATTCCGTGCTTTCCGATGTCCCAGCGGCTGTCCCCGCCGACGACCGGGTGCCGCTGGGGCTCTACCTGTGGACCTTCGGCTCCTCGGTCCTGGCCAACCTGACCTTCTTCGGCCGCCCGAACGTGGCGCTGTGGGGCGGGCTCGTCATGGGCGCCGTGCTCGTCGCGCTGTGGCGGTCGCGGTGAGCCGCACGGTACGGCTCGCGGCCGCGGGTGCCTGCGCTCTGACGGCACACGCCGCACTCAACGCCCGGCTGCTGCGAAAGCCGCCGAGCGATCCGCCGCCCATCGCCGAGCGCGTCTCGATCCTGCTCCCAGTGCGCGACGAGGCCCACCGGGTTGCGCCGTGCCTGAGCGCCGTGCTCGACCAACAGGGTCTGCGCGCGGCCGAGGTCCTCATCCTCGACGACAGATCCACCGACGGCACCGCCGATCTCGTACGGCGGATCGCCGGGGACCGCGTGCGGCTGCTGACCGGCGCGAGTCTGCCCACCGGATGGCTGGGCAAGCCGTGGGCCTGTGCCCAACTGGCCGCCGCCGCGACCGGGGACGTCCTGGTCTTCCTCGACGCCGACGTCGTGCTCGCACCGGACGCGCTGGCCCGCTCGGTCACCCTGCTCCGCGACGCCGGTCTGCAGCTCGTGTCGCCCTACCCGCGGCAGATCGCCGCGACTCCCGCCGAACGTCTCGTGCAGCCGCTACTGCAATGGTCCTGGCTGACGTTCCTCCCGCTGCGCGTCGCGGAACGCTCGTCCCGCCCGTCCCTGGCCGCCGCCAACGGTCAGCTGCTGTGCGTCGACGCAACCGCCTACCGCGCGGCCGGCGGTCACAGCGCCGTGCGTGGGCAGGTCATCGACGACGTGGCGCTGCTGCGGGCAGTCACGTCCAGCGGCGGCCGGGGGGTCGTCGTCGACGGGACGGACCTGGCCCGCTGCCGGATGTACGACGGGTGGGCCGAGCTACGCGAGGGCTACAGCAAGTCGCTGCATGCGGCCTTCAGCTCCCGGGTCGGGGCGCTGCTCGCCGGCGGGCTGCTGGCGCTGCTCTACGTCGTGCCGCCTTTGGCTGCGCTCCGCGGCTCGCCCGCCGGCGCGGTGGGGTACGCAGGCGCCGTGGCCGGCCGGGCGATCACCGCCCGCCGAACCGGCGGCCGGATCTGGCCGGATGCCTGCGCCCACCCGGTGTCGGTCGCCGTGCTGTGCGGTCTTACCGCCCGGTCCTGGCGGCAGCGAAACGCCGGCACGCTGCAGTGGAAGGGCCGCCGCCTTGGGTAGCCCGCCGCCGGGCCGTCCGTTTCGCGTTGCTCAGGAATACCCCTTGACGCCCAGGCAGAAGTCGAGTGCCAGCTCGCCGATCATGCTCGGACGTACGTTCCAGCCTGAGCCCCAACGCCCGAACGAGCATGATCGGCGCAGCCTGCGGCGCTTCGGGCCACCTGCCGCGGGAACGAGAGCCGCCCCGTCACCCCGCCGCCCCTCCCCGTCGCTGCGCCCGGTACCGACGGATCAAGGCGTTCGTCGAGCCGTCGTGGTTCAGCTCCGGCTCCGCCTCGGACTCCAGCTCCGGCACGATCCGGTTGGCGAGCACCTTGCCCAGCTCGACGCCCCACTGGTCGAAGGAGTTGATGTCCCAGATGGCGCCTTGGGTGAACACCTTGTGTTCATAGAGGGCCACGAGCTGGCCGAGAACGTACGGCGTCAGCTTCGGCGCCAGGATCGTCGTCGTCGGGTGGTTGCCGGCGAACGTCCGATGCGGCACCAGCTCAGGCTCAACGCCCTCGGCGGCCACCTCCGAGGCCGTCTTGCCGAACGCCAGAGCCTCGGTCTGGGCGAAGAAGTTGGCCATGAGCAGGTCATGGTGGCGGCCGACGTCGTGGTTCGGCGCGAGCATCCCGAGGACGTCGCAGGGGATGAGCTTCGTGCCCTGGTGGATCAGCTGGTAGAAGGCGTGCTGACCATTGGTACCCGGCTGCCCCCACACGATCGGGCCGGTCTGCACCTGGACCGGTCGACCCGACCGGTCCACCGACTTGCCGTTGCTCTCCATGTCCAGCTGCTGCAGGTAGGCGGAGAAGCGCGCGAGGTACTGCGCGTAAGGCAGCACGGCCACCGTCTCCGCGCCGAAGAAGTCGTCATACCAGAGCCCGATCAGCCCCAGCAGCACCGGCAGGTTGCGCTCGAACGGCGCGGTCCGGAAGTGCCGGTCCATGGCCCGGAAGCCGGCCAGCATCTCGGTGAAGCCCTCCGGGCCGATCGCGACCATCAGCGACAACCCGATCGCGGAGTCGAAGGAGTACCGGCCGCCGACCCAGTCCCAGAAGCCGAACATGTTCTCCGGGTCGATGCCGAAGTCGGCGACCTTCTCCGCGTTGGTCGACACCGCGACGAAGTGCCGCGCGATCGCCTGCGGTTCCCGCAGCCCGGCGAGCAACCAGTCCCGGGCCGTGTGCGCGTTGGTCAGGGTCTCGATGGTGGTGAAGGTCTTCGAGCTGACGATGAACAGGGTCTTCGCCGGGTCGAGGTCGTTGGTGGCCTCCCAGATGTCGGTGCCGTCGACGTTGGACACGAAGCGCACGTCAAGCGCCCGGTCGGAATAGTCGCGCAGGGCCTCGTACGCCATCGCCGGGCCGAGGTCGGAGCCGCCGATACCGATGTTGACCACGGTTCGGATCCGCTCGCCCGTGAAGCCGGTCCACGCTCCGGACCGCACTCGATCCGCGAAACCGGCCATCTTGGCCAGGACGGCGTGCACCTCAGGTACGACGTCAACGCCGTCAACCTCGATCACGTCATCCGCCGCGGCCCGCAGCGCGACGTGCAGGACGGCCCGGTGCTCGGTGGTGTTGATCTTCTCGCCGCGGAACATCGCCTCGATCTGACCGCCCAGATCACGCCCCCGGGCGAGCTCGACAAGCAGCCGGATCGTGTCGGCGGTGAGCCGGTTCTTCGAGTAGTCCACCACGATCCCGTCCGCGTCGACCGTCATAGCCTCCGCCCGGCCGGCCTCGGCGTCGAACAACTCACGGAGCGTGCGGTCCCGGACCTCGGCGGCGTGCTCGGCGAGCGCGCGCCACTGCGGAAGGTCAGGCAGCAAGCCGAGCTGGGTCTGGGTCATCCGCGTCATCCTCCGAAGCAAGCAAGCAGGCGGGCGAGGGCCGGGTCGCCCTCGGCATAGTAGAAGCCCGACCCTGCGCCCCACGTGGCCGCCGTCCACCACCGACAGGCGCTACGGTGGCGCGATGCCGCTGCCACCACCCCTGCCCCCGCTGCCCGAAGACTGGGAACGCGCGCTGTGCGTCGCGGCCCACCCCGACGACCTGGAGTACGGGACAGCGTCCGCGGTAGCCCGCTGGACCGCCCAGGGCAAGCAGGTGACCTACCTGCTGGCCACCCGCGGGGAGGCCGGAATCGACGCGCTGGACCCAATCCGGGCGGCCCCGCTGCGCGAGGAGGAGGAGCGCTCAGGCGCCCGTGAGGTCGGCGTGGACGTCGTCGAGTTCCTGGACTACCGCGACGGCGTCGTGGAGTTCGGGCTGCCGCTGCGTCGGGACATCACCCGGGCCATCCGCCGGCATCGGCCGCAGGTCGTGGTCGGCGGCGCGTACGAGGAACGCATGGTCGGCGGCATGCCCAACCAGGCCGACCACCGCAGCGTCGGGCTGGCCACCCTCGACGCGGCCCGGGACGCCGGCAACCGGTGGATCTTCCCGGAGCTGGCCGAGGAGGGTCTGGCGCACTGGCCGGGTGTGCGCTACGTCTGTTTCGCCGGGGCACCGCAGCCCACCCACGGGGTCGACGTCACCGGGTACCTCGACCGCGGCATCGCCTCGCTGCAGGCGCACCGCGCCTACATGGAGGGCCTCGGCGATGCCGCCTTCGACGTCGGCGGGTTCCTCGGGTGGATCGCCGCCGCCAGTGGGGCCGCGATGGGGGTCGATGAGGCCGTGCTCTTCGACGTCTACACCCTCATCCCGGACGGGCCGCCGCCGTGGGACGCGTCCGGGGTATAGAGCGGGTCAGTCCTGCGCCGCCCAGCGCAGCGACCGCGACACCGCCTCCCGCCACCGGGCGTAGCGCGCGTCCCGATCCGCCTCGGACATACCCGGCTCGTACCGGCGTGCGGTGCGCCGCCGGTCGGTGAGGTCGCGCCGGTCGGACCAGAAGCCGGTGGCCAGCCCGGCGAGGTAGGCCGAGCCGAGTGATGTCGTCTCGACGTTCTCCGGCACGTCCACGGGTACGCCGAGCACGTCGGCCTGGAACTGCATGAGGAACCCGTTGGCGCACGCCCCGCCGTCGACCCGCAGCTCCGGCACCGCGTGGCCGGATTCGGACACCATCGCCGTGACCACGTCTCGGGTGGAGTAGGCGATGGACTCCAGCACCGCCCGGGCCAGATGCGCCCGGGTCGTGCCCCTGGTCAGGCCGAGCAGGGTGCCGCGGGCGTACGGATCCCAGTCCGGCGCACCCAGGCCGGCCAGTGCGGGGACGAAATACACGTCGTCGTTGCCGGACAGGGAGCTCGCCAGCCCCTCGGTCTCGGCCGCGTTCGCGATGATGCCGAGGCCGTCCCGCAGCCACTGCACAGCGGAGCCGGTGACGAACATCGGCCCTTCCAGGGCGTACTGGGTCTCCTCACCGGCCACCGTGGCCGCCACCGTCGTCACCAGCCGGTCCTGGTCCGTCACCGGCTGGGTGCCGGTGTTCATCAGCACGAACGACCCGGTGCCGTAGGTGTTCTTCACCTGCCCCGGCTCGAAGCAGCCCTGGGCGAACAGCGCCGCCTGCTGGTCACCGACCAGGCCGGCCACCGGCACGGCGGCGCCGAGGAAGGCATCGGGGTCGGTCTCGCCGTAGACGTACGCGCTGGGCCGCACGCTGGGCAACACCTCGCGGGGAATGCGCAGCTCGTCCAGGAGCTCGTCGTCCCACTCCCCGGTCCGGATGTCGTAGATCATCGTCCGGCTGGCGTTGGTCACGTCGGTGGCGTGCACCTGCCCACCGGTCAGCTGGAAGGTGAGCCAGCTGTCGACCGTGCCGAAGGCGATCTCGCCGGCCGCCGCCCGCTTGCGCAGCCCCTCGACGTTCTCGAGCAGCCAAGCGATCTTCGTACCGGAGAAGTACGCGTCGAGGATCAGGCCGGTCTTGCGCTTCACCGTCTCGGCCAGGCCACGCTCCCGCAGCGCGTCGCACATCGGTGCGGTGCGGCGGTCCTGCCAGACGATCGCGTTCGCCACCGGCTCCCCGGTCACCCGGTCCCACAGCACGGTCGTCTCACGCTGGTTGGTGACCCCGAGCGCGGCCAAGTCCCCGGCGCCGACACCGGCCGCGGCCAGAGCGGCGGCGGCCACCTCGACGGAGCCCCGCCAGATGTCGCGCGGGTCGTGCTCGACCCAGCCCGGCCGCGGGTAGTGCTGCGGGAACTCGGCGTACCCCCGCCCGGCGACCGCGGCGTCGTGGTCGAGCACGATCGCGGTGCTGCCGGTGGTGCCCTGGTCGATGGCCAGCACGTGCGTGTTCGGCATGGCTCTGTCTTATCGCGGCCGGGGTGGATCTCGGACATAGGGTCGGGGCGTGGCCCGGATCGTCGTCGTCGGTGCCGGCGTGGGCGGGCTGGCGGCGGCCGCCCGACTGGCCCGCCAGCGGCACGACGTGGTGGTCTGCGAGCAGGCGCAGGTAGTCGGCGGCAAGCTCGGTGAGTTCGTCCGGGACGGCTTCCGCTTCGACACCGGCCCCTCGCTGCTCACCCTGCCCGCGGTGTACCGGGACCTGTTCCGAGCGACCGGAGAGCCGCTGGAGGAGGTCTGCGAGCTCCTGCCGGTGGACCCTGCAGTCAGGTACCTCTTCCCCGACGGCACCGTGCTCGACGTGCCGAACACCGGCGCCGAGGACGTGTGCGCGGCGATCGAGGCCACCCTGGGGGCCGGTAGCGGCCGGCAGTGGCAGGGCCTGCTGGATCGCGGAGCCGCGATCTGGGAGGTCACCCACGAGTCTGTGCTGCAATCCCCGTTGGACGGCCCCCGCGACCTGCTCCGCCGGCTGCGAGGGGTCTCCGACCTGCGTACCGTCGCGCCGTGGCGGACGCTGTCCGGGGTCGGCGCGCGGTGCCTGGACGACCCGTGGCTGCGGATGGTGCTGGACCGCTACGCCACCTACGCCGGATCCGACCCGCGCCGGGCGCCGGCCGCATTGGCCACTATTCCCTACGTCGAGCAGACCTTCGGCTCCTGGTACGTCCGCGGTGGGCTGCGGCGCCTGGGCGAGGCGGTGGCCGAGCGGGCCCGGGCCGCGGGTGCGGTGCTGCGGACCGGGGCGGACGTGGCGGCGATCGACCTCGAGGGCGGCCGGGTTGCCGGGGTGCGGCTCACCACCGGCGAGCGGCTGCCGGCTGACGCGGTGGTGAGCAACGCGGACGCGAGTCACCTCTACCGGGACCTGGTGGCGGCCCCCGCAGCACTGCGCCGGCTCGACCGGGCGACGCCGTCACTGGCCGGATTCGTCCTGCTGCTCGGTGTGCGGAACCGTACGCTCGGGCTGGCGCACCACACCGTGCTGTTCCCGGCGGACTACGCCGCGGAGTTCGACGCCATCTTCGGCCCGGCCCCGCGGCCGGTGCCGGATCCGACCCTGTACGTGGCGGTGGCCGACGATCCCCTCGTCGCACCGCCCGGGGACGAGTCGTGGTTCGTCCTGGTCAACGCGCCGCGGCAGGGGCCGGTGGACTGGACGGCCGACGGCGTCGCCGCCGGTTACGCGGGGCGGCTCCTCGACCTGCTGGCGCGCCGCGGGCTCGACGTACGGGACCGGCTGGCGTTCTGTGAGTGGCGCAGCCCGGCGGACCTGGAGCGGGCCACCCGGTCGCCCGGCGGGGCGATCTACGGCACGTCCTCGAACGGGCTTCGGGCCGCCTTCCTCCGGCCGGCGAACCGCTCGCCGGTGCCGGGACTGTTCCTCGTCGGCGGCTCGGCGCACCCCGGCGGCGGCCTGCCGTTGGTCGCGATGTCGGCCGGGATCGTCAGCCGACTGATCGGCCCGGCCTGAGCCGCCGAAGCCACGTGGCAGCCGCCGCCTCGAACGCGGCGTCGATCACCGAGGGATGCCGGGCAGCGCGAGCGGCGGCCGTCGTGTGCCGCAGGTCTCGACCGAGCCCTCGGCGCAACGCGCGCCGGCGGGTGACTCTGCCCCGACCCCGATCGACCGGACGCGGTGCCGGCGCCCGCACGTGAAGCAGGTGCACCGGCGGATAGCCGGCGTCGGCGTCGAGCAGCAGTCGGTGGCGTCGGGTCGCCGGCGCAGCGCGGCGATGGCGGCGGTGGCCCCAGCCGGTCCGGCTCCCAACACCGCCAGGTCGACGAGCTCGCGGACGGGCACGGGTTGACCTCCTCGCCGGTCCACTCATCGCAGCACCCGGCGTACCACGAGCAGCAGTTGCCCCCAGCCCACCCCGGACACGACGAGGACCGCGGCTGCCCCGATGCCGGCAAGGCGATCCGCCTGATCCACCCAGAGACCGGCGCTGACCAGGGTGCCGGCCACGACAGCGATCCGAACGCCGCGCTCCCCCAGCGTGACCACGCCGATCTCCCCCATGCCGGCGTTGCCGGCGCGGGCGCGGGTGTACTCCAAGAGGCCGAGCGCCACACCCGCGGCGACGCACAGCGACGCCGTCGCCCCGAGGACCGCCAGGGCCAGGAGATAGGCCACGTCGGAGAGCCTGTCGACCACGGAGTCCAGCACGAAGCCGAAACGGGTGACCCGCTCGGTCAGCACGGCCACTGTCCCGTCGAGGCTGTCGAGGAACCCACTGAGGACGACAATGCCGCCGGCCAACAGCACCCATCGGCCCCCGGCGGCGGCGATCGCCACCACTGCCGCACTGGCCAGCAGGCCCCACGCGGTCAGCACGTCGGGCCGTACCCCCCAGCCGGCCAGCGGCCGCGCTCCGGTGTACGCGACCGTCAACCAGCTGCGCACGACGGGCGAGCCGGACGGGTCGTAGCCGCCGTGCAGGGCGGACCAGTGGCGCACGTACTCGCGGTAGGCAGGCAATTCGCCCACCGGCCGCCGCGCAGTCCCTGCGGTGACGGCCAGGAGCCCGATAGTCGTAGCGGTGAGCAGCCAGGCGGTCACCACCACTCGAACGTTACGTTGATTCCCGCCGATCATGCTCAAAGTGAGGGCCCGGCGTCGCTGCCAACGCCCGAACGAGCATGATCGGCGGTGGCAGGGGTACGGGACTCAGACCCGCGCGCCCAACTGGAGGCGTTGGTACACCTCGCGGGTGGCCGTGGACCGGTTGAGCGTGTAGAAGTGCGCACCGGGCGCGCCGCCGGCCAGGAGCCGCTCGGTGAGGTCCGCGGCGACCTCCACGCCGATCGCCCGCACCGCGGCCGGGTCGTCCTGCACCTCTCGCAGCCGGTCGGCCAGGGCGGGCGGGAACGCCGCGCCGGACAGCTGCGCCATCCGCTCGATCTGGGACAGATTGGTGACGGGCATGATCCCCGGGATGATCGGTATCGCGCAGCCGTACGCGCTGGCCCGGTCTCGGAGGCGGAAGTAGTCATCGGCGTCGAAGAAGAACTGGGTGATCGCGAAGCAGGCGCCGGCGGCGCATTTCCGGGCCAGGTAGCGGGCGTCGATGTCGGGGTCGGTGGATTCCGGGTGCCCTTCGGGAAAGGCGGCCACCCCCACGCAGAAATCGCCCAACTGCCGGACCAGCGTCACCAGGTCGACCGCGTGGTGCAGCCCTTCGGGGTGCGCCTCCCACGTCTCCTCAACCCCGCCCGGCGGATCTCCTCGCAGCGCCAGCACGTTGCGCACACCGGCATCGGCGTACGCGCCGATCACCTGCCGCAGTTCTGCGCGGCTGGATCCGACACAAGTCAGATGCCCCAGGGGGGTCAGCGTTGTCTCCGTGGCGATACGCTCGGTGACCCGGATCGTGCGGTCCCGGGTGGAGCCGCCGGCTCCGTAGGTCACCGAGACGAAGGTCGGCGCCAGCGGTTCGAGTTCCCGGATGGCCTGCCACAGGGTCCGCTCACCGGCGTCCGTCTTCGGGGGGAAGAACTCGAAAGAAAACGACCGGCGCCCGCTGGCGAGCAGCGCGCGGATAGTGGGTGCCGGCGCCGGCAGTACTCGGGGAGCCATGGTTTCTCAGGTTAGTCGAGCACGACGCCGCCCAGGAGCAACCGCCGAACCCCACATGGCCGATACTCGAACTACCCACTCGAACCACTTACGCATAACTTCGACCGCATTCTCGGAGCATCCGTGACTCCATCCGCGCCGGCCCCTTCCCCGACGAGACGCAGCCGCGAGTCGGCTTCGCACCCGAACGCCCGAAAGGACCCGACCGCGCCAGCCGCCCCCGACTCCCCGCTGAACAGCGCGGACCTGCGGGCGCGGGTGGAGCACGTGCTCAGCGACTTCCTCGCCCGGCAGCGGCCGGTACTGGACGCGATCAGCCCGGACCTGGGGCCGCTCGCGGACGCGCTGGCGGACTTCCTCCTCGACCGCGGCAAGCGGCTGCGTCCGGCATTCTGCTACTGGGGGTGGCGGGGGGCCGGCGGAGCCGACTCCGAGGAGATCGTGGCCGCGGCCGCGGCGTTGGAGTTGCTGCACGCCTGTGCCCTGATCCACGACGACGTGATGGACGGCAGCGACACCCGGCGCGGGCAGCCGGCGGTCCATCGCCGGTTCGCCTCGTTGCACCGGGGCAGCGGGTGGGCCGGAGACCCCGCCGCCTTCGGCTCCTCCGCGGCCATTCTGCTGGGCAACCTGTGCCTGATCTGGGCGGACAACCTGCTCGTGAGCGCCGGCCTGCCGGCGGAGTCGCTGGCCGCGGCCACGCCGGTGTTCGACCAGATGCGGGTCGAGCTGATGGCCGGGCAATACCTCGACCTCCTCGAGCAGGCCCTCGGTGGCGGCTCGGTGGAGCGAGCCCTGCGGGTCGCGCGGTACAAGAGCGCGAAATACACGGTCGAAGGTCCACTCCATCTCGGCGGCACACTGGCCGGGGCGACGAGGCAGACGCTGGCCACCTACACCGGCTACGGCATTCCCCTGGGCGAGGCCTTCCAGCTGCGGGATGACATCCTCGGCGTGTTCGGGGACCCCCAGGTCACCGGAAAGCCAGCTGGCGACGATCTCCGGGAGGGCAAACGGACCGTCCTGGTGGCTGCGGCGCTCGACCGGGCGAACCCGCGCCAGGCGGCCCTTGTCCGCCGCCACCTGGGTGACCCGCACCTGGACGACGTCGGCGTCGCCGCGCTGCGCGAGGTGATGGTGGACACCGGCGGCCTGCGCTACGTCGAGTCGCTCATCGAGGAGTTCGCCGGCCAGTCGCTCGCCGCCATCGGCGACCGCGCGCCGGTCGAGCCGTCGGCCCGGGAGGTGCTGCGCACGCTGGCCGTCGCGGCCACGACGCGGCACGAGTGAGGCAACTCTGATGGCGGATCTGATGCGGATCTGATGCGGACCGTCCCCGGGCCCACCGACCGGGTCGTCGTCGTCGGCGCGGGCCTGGGCGGACTGTCCGCGGCACTGCGGCTGGCCGGCGCGGGCCGGGAGGTGACCGTCCTCGAACGGGGGCCCGGGCCGGGCGGGCGGGCCGGTCTGCTGGCCGAGGGAGGGTACCGCTTCGACACCGGCCCGACAGTGCTCACGATGCCCGACCTGGTGGCGGACGCCCTGGCCTGCGTCGGGGAGCACCTCGAGGACTGGCTCGACCTGGTCCCGCTCGACCCGCTGTACCGAGCGCACTATCCGGATGGCTCCACCCTCGATGTCCGGGCCGACCCGGCGGCCATGGCCACGGAGGTGGAGCGGGTCTGCGGCCCGGCCGAAGCGGCGGGCTACCTGCGATTCCGCGACTACGCGACCCGGCTCTACGTGCTGGAGATGAAGGACTTCATCGATCGCAACCTCGACTCGCCACTCGACCTGATCCGGCCGTCGCTGGCGAGGTTGGTGGCGATGGGCGGTTTCGGTCGGCTGGCGCCGCGGGTGGCCAGGTTCTTCGCCGATCCACGCACCCAGCGGATCTTCTCCTTCCAGTCGATGTACGCCGGCGTCTCCCCCTACGACGCGCTGGCGATCTACGCGGTCATCGCCTACATGGACACCGTGGCCGGGGTGTGGTTCCCTCGCGGCGGCCTGCACGCCGTACCGGCGGCGCTGGCCGGAGCCGCCGAGAAGCACGGCGTGACACTGCGGTACGGCACCGCAGCGACCCGGGTCGAGCTGTCGGGCCGGCGGGCCACCGCCGTGATCACCGACGGCGGGGAGCGTCTTGCGGCGGATGCGGTGGTGCTCAACCCGGACCTGCCGGTGGCCTACCGCGAACTGCTGCCGCCGGCCTGCACGCCGCCTCGGGTGCGGCGGCTGACCTACTCACCATCCTGCATGGTGCTGCTCGCCGGCTCGACCGCACGCTACGACGGGGCCGCCCACCACAACATCCACTTCGGCCGGTCGTGGCGCGGGGTGTTCCGGGAGCTCATCACCGACCGGACGCTGATGACCGACCCCTCGCTACTGGTCACCGTGCCGACTCACACCGATCCGACGCTGGCGCCGCCGGAACGCCAGTCCTACTACGTGCTCGCCCCCACACCCAACCTCGACGCGCCGCTGGACTGGGACGTCATCGCCCCGCGGTACCGGGATGAGATCGTCGAACGACTCGAGCAGCGTGGGTACATCGGCTTCGGGGACGCCATCGAGGTGGAGCACGTGATCACCCCGGCGGACTGGGCACGGCGCGGCATGGAGCGCGGCGCGCCGTTCGCCGCCGCGCACACCCTCGCTCAGACTGGCCCGTTCCGGCCCCGCAATCTGGCACCAGGGCTGGACAACGTGGTCTTCGCCGGTTCCGGCACCCAGCCCGGCGTCGGCGTGCCGATGGTGCTGATCAGCGGTCGGCTGGCGGCCGAGCGGATCGTCGGCCGCGCGCGCTGAGCGGGAGTTCAGCCGATCCGCAGTGCGTCGTAGAGCACCTGCTCCACGCTGGAGCCCCGGTCATCAGCCGCCCTGACCAGCACCGTCAGTGCCGACCCCACAGGCACCCGCGGAATCGTGACCCGGAACCCGGAGGCAGCCCCGACAGTCCCGGCCGCGCGCACCGCTGCTGCCCGCCACGTCACTGCGCCGTCGGTGGACACCGCCACGCTGCACGTGCCGACCCGGCCGATGACGGCATCGGGTTGCGGACCGACCGTCACCGTCATCGTGACGCCACGCAGGATCCCGGCAGGAGTCTGCGGCGCGTCGTAGCCGAGGACCAACAGCGGCACCGCCGTGGGCACGTCGGACTGCCCCCTGGAGGCGAAGGCCCAGGTGGTGGCCGAGCGCGCGGCGGCCGGCAGCACGGTGCCGCCGTTCGCGCCGAGACTCAGCCGGTAGCGGAACTGACCACTCGGAATCGCGAACTGCGCCACGGGGCTCGGGTCCATGCCGACCACCACGCCGTCCCGGTACAGGGACGTCGTGCCCCGCACGGCCGGGTCCAAGGCGAAGAAGGGGTCCCCATGTCCGTCGGCGTCGAGGTAGGCGGCCAAGTCGGCCACCATCGACGTGCGGTTGCGAAAGACGCCTATCTGATTCGGCGTCACGTACTCCACCCGGCTCGTCGGCGCCAGGACCACCCTGCCCACCCTGTCTCGGGGTGGCCGTACGGGCATCGAGCACCGCCGTCACGTCGGCGTGGCCGACCTGCACGTGCCAGTCGGGTCGACAGCCGCGCCGAAGACGGCGAACGTCGTGACGTTGTCCGCGTCGAGACGGTCAGCACCGCGAAGGCGGTCGGCCGTCCGGCGTCGGTCGATCAGCCGGACGGTGAGGTTGTGCCCCTCCAGATCCCGATTCTGCCCGCCGGGGTCGGACCGGGATCTCCGTGGCGCGGTCCGGGCGAGCACGGGACCCAGGTCCGCCGCGGAGCCCTTGGCCAGACGTACGGCTGTGGCGTGTCGCCCGGAAACGGGCCGGCCCGCACCGGACATGGCGGCCGCGGGGAGGACGTCACCGGCGACGACGACCGGCGGTGCGGAGGTGTCCCCGTGGTCGTCTCCGGAAGCCGATGGCGGGCCCCGCGGCAGCGGGCACGACGGGCTGTCAGGCCTTTGGCGCGGTTCCCGCCGCGGCCGCGGGCCCCACGGTCATGGCAATCCCAGTGCTGAGTGCGGCGAGGACAGCCCCGTTCAGCCGCCAAACCTGACACCGTTTCATGACGCCTCATCTCCCAGCCACACGCGATGCGGCTGGTCCACGCAGACACGAAACGCAGCAGTGCTATCACTCAATATGTTCGTCATCATCCACAGGGAAGACCGGAATGAGCGAACGGGACCTTGACTCCGCCGGGATCTTCGATCCCGTGCTGCGGAGTTCGTATGAAACGTGCCGCCGGCTCAACGCCGCCCACGGCAAGACGTACTACCTGGCCACGCTGCTACTCCCCCCCGCCAAGCGGCCCTATGTACATGCGCTGTATGGCTTCGCCCGACACGCGGACGAGATAGTCGACAACCTGGACTCGTCGTTGTCCACCGCCGAGAAGGAGCGGGTGCTCGAGGAGTGGGGCGCCGGGTTCCTCGGTGGCGAAGGGGACGGCGCACTACTGCCGGCGGTGCACGACACCGTCCGCCGCTGGGACATCCCGCTCGAGCACTTCCGGGCGTTCCTGGCCTCGATGCGGATGGATCTCACGGTGGTCGAGTACGCCACCTTCGAGGACCTGATGATCTACGTCTACGGGTCCGCGGCCGTGATCGGGTTACAGATGGTGCCCATCCTCGAACCGCTGAGCAGCGCCGCCTACGACTACGCCAAGGATCTCGGCGTCGGGTTTCAGCTGACGAACTTCATCCGCGACGTCGGCGAGGACCTCCGACGCGGCCGGATCTATCTCCCGTTGGAGAGCCTGGCCCTGTTCGGGGTGACTCGGGAGAGCATGTCCACCGGGATCGTGGGCGGAGCGATGCGCCGGCTGCTCGCGTACGAGATCGCCCGCACCCGGGAGATTCTGCGGGCCGCCGAGCCGGGCATGCGGCTGCTGCACCCGACGAGCCGGGACTGCATCAGCACGGCTCTGCGACTCTACGGCGGCATCCTCGACGCCGTGGAGCGGGCCGACTACCGCATCCTGGACCGCCGGGTGTCGGTCGGCGGCCTCACTCGGGCCCGCGTCGCGGTGCCGGCCCTGCGGCGCGCCCGGCTCGCCCGCCGGACGGCGTCCGCGCCGGCCGCCCCCACCACACCCACCAGCACAGCGTCTGGGTGACGAGCGCGAAGCCGAAGAGCAGGTCCTCCACCGGCGCGAAGGCGACCCGCAGGCCGGTGATACTCGCCGCGTCGTAAGTGACCACGTCCCGACCAGTGAGCACACCGTTCACGACGAGCTGGAAGAACACCACGATCGCGTACGTGGTCCAGAACAGCCGACGGCGCAGCAGCCTGGTCCGCAGCACCACCAGATCGAGGGCCACGGTGGCGCCGACGGCTACCAGCGCCGCCTCGGTGTAGGTCACTCGTCACCCGCGGTCCAGCCGCGCACCGCCCGCACCGCCTCGAAGGCGAGGATCGAGCAGGTCGGGACGACGATGAAGAACAGCAGCTCCTCGATCGGCAACCGCCCCGGCAACACCAGGCCGATCGTCTGGTGCGGGTCGTAGTGCCACTGACCGCGGGCGATCGCCCACCAGTCCCACGCCGTGAAGACGGCCACGACCGGCAGCAGGCTCAGCACCAATCGCCGCCATCGGGTGAAGACCCGGGTGTGCAGCACCAGCTCCAGCGGGAGCGCGGTGCCGAGCAGGCACACCGCGAGCAACCCGAGGTAGATCAGCCGCACCCGCGCCGCGCCTCAGCCGCGCCTGAGCCGGTCGGCGAACTCCCCCGCCGCCGCAGCCGGGTCCGCTGCCTCGGTGAGCGCCCGGACGACGACGACCCGGGTCGCCCCGGCGGCCAGCACCCTGTCCAGGTTGCCTAGGTCGATGCCGCCGATGGCGAACCACGGCCGGGCGGCGGGGGGGTCGGCCACCTCGGCGGCGTAGCTGGTAAGCCCCAGCCCCGGTGCCGGACGCCCCGGCTTGGTGGGTGTCGGCCAGGTCGGCCCGACGCAGAAGTAGTCCACGCCCGGCTCGACCGCGGCCGCGGTCACCTCGACCTCGGCATGAGTGGACCGTCCGATCAGCAGCCGCGGACCGAGGATGTCGCGGGCCACCGGGACCGAAAGGTCGTCCTGCCCGAGATGCAGAATGTCCGGCCGCACGGCGTAGGCGATGTCCGCCCGGTCGTTGACCGCGAACAGCGCCCCGTGCCGGCGGCAGGCGTCGGCGACCACCTCCGCGGCGGCGATCTCCGCCCGGGCCTCGAGGTTCTTCTCCCGGAACTGGACGATGTCGACCCCGGCCGGCAGCACGGCATCGAGGAAGTCGGCGAGATCGGGCCGACGCCCGACGCACAGGTAGAGCCGTGCGTCAGCCAGTCGGACCCGCGCATCGACCCGTTGCGCGGCGGCGGCTCCGGCGGCTGGTGCCGGCATCAGGAGCCCATCAGAAGCCCAGTGCCTGGGCTCGTCGGCGTACCTCGGTGGCCCGGTTCTCCCGCAGCGCCTGCACCGGCGTACCGGGCAACGACTCGTCCGGGGTGAACAGCCAGCGCACGGCCTCCGCATCGGAGAATCGCTGGTCGCGCAGGAGGCTGATCGTGCCGCCTAGCTTCTTCGTCACCGCGCCCCCGTTGAGGAAGCCAACCGGAACGCTCAGGACGGCAGGGTCACCGCGCCGGAGGGCGATGATCTGGCCGCTCCGGATGAGCCCCCGCACCGCCGACACGCTCAGCGCGAGCGTGTCCGCGACATCCGGGACCGACAGCCACTCTCCAACCAAAGCGTCCAGCGCCTCGGCGCGGTCCCGCGTCCTCGTGTCGGCATCCACGACAAACAGTAAACCCCGACGCGGGCAGGCGTGACCCCTCGATCACTGCGTAACGTGGCGCGCATGTACGAGGGACGACTGGTCCGGCTGCGCGCCGTCGAACCCGGTGATGCCGGGTTCTTTCATCGGGGCATCAATGATCCGGAGGTCAAGCGCGGCCTCCTGGTCCGCTACCCCAAGTCGCTGTGGGACGAGGAGAGTTGGATCGAGAGCGTCCGGACGCTCTCCTTCGCCAATGCCCACTTCGTCATCGAGAACAAGACGGACGGGCGAAACCTCGGTAACGTGGCCCTGCGCGGGGCCACGCCGGAGGACCGCACCGCGGACCTGGGCGTCGTGCTCTTCGACAAGGCGCGCTGGAGTAAGGGCTTCGGCTCGGACGCGGTCCGCACCGCGTGCCGCTTCGGCTTCGAGGAGATGGGCTTGGAGCGCATCGAGTTGTGGGTCTTCGCTGACAACGAACGGGCCAGGCGGGCCTATCAAAAGGTCGGGTTCGTGCACGAGGGCACCGGACGCAGCCGCGTCTACCGGCACGGCGCGAGGATGGACGAGCTCCTGATGGGGCTGCTGCAGGGGGAGTTGACCTAGCTCAGGTACTCCGCGCCCCAACCTCGCCGATCATGCTCGATCGGACGCCCCAGGCAACGCTGGAACGTACGTTCCAGCATGATCGGCAACAGCCAGGCTCACGGCAGTACCGGCGCGGGGGCGCCGCCGTCGCGGGCGGAGGCGAAGGCGGCATCGAGGACCGCAGCGCCGGCGCGCGACTCCGCCAGGGGCACGACGTACCCTTCGCCGCCGCGGATCCGCATTGAGAGCTCCTCCACCATCAGCTGGTACGCATCGGCGGGCGGCACAGCCAGCCGTTCGGTCCCCGCCGCGGTGGACACCCACAGCTCGCTGGCCTCCGCCCGCCAGGCGGTGAACGGGGACTCCCGCAGCTCGATCTCGCCGTACTCCCCGGTGATGATCAGAAACTGCCGGACCGGCTCGGCGACACCAGCGTGCACCTCGGCGTCCCCACCATCGAACCCCACGATCAACTCGGCGCGCTCGTCGATGCCGGTCGTTCCCCAGTCGACGCGGGCAGCGACGTCGACCGGTACCCGGTCCCCGAACGCCCACAGCGCCGCGGACACCGCGTAGCAGCCGACATCGTAGAGGGCGCCGCCGCCCATGGCCGGGTCCAGGCGGTAATTGCCTTCGGCGATCCCCTGGAAGCTGAAGCCGGCGAGCACGCGGCGGGTGGGCCCGATCGCGCCCTCCCCGAGCAACCGCTGGGCCAGCCGCACCCGTGGGTGCCAGCGGTACCAGGACGCCTCCACGAGCAACCGGTCGGCATGCAGGGCGACCTCCGCCATGGAGTCGACCTCGGCCGCGCTGAGAGCCAGCGGCTTCTCACACAAGACGTGCTTGCCGGCCCGAAGGGCCGCCTCCGACCACGGCCGGTGCGCGTCGTTGCCGAGCGCGATGTAGACGGCGTCGACCGAGGGGTCGGCCAGCAGTTCGGCGTAGGAGCCGTACGCCGCCTCGGCGGGCTGCAGCGCCGCCGCCCGGTGCACGTCCCGAGCCGCGGCAGCGTGCAGCACCGCCCCGTCGGCAGCGTGCACCGCCGGCGCGAGAGCCTCGACGGCAATACGGCCGGCGCCGAGGAACCCCCACCGCACCGGCCCGGTCACGACGTCAGCTCCCGGGCTCACGGGACCACCGGGCGGCCGCCGAGGCGAATCGATGCGGTCGCCGCGGCCATCACCGCGACGCAGCGACGCGACCCCTGTGGGGTCACGGACATCGGCTCACCGGTGAGCAGCAGGTCCGCGAGCTCGGTGTGGAAGGGCATCGTGGGCCGCGGTGGCATCGCCAGCGCGGTGACCGCGCCATCTGCGGAGTGCAAGGTCACCTCGGCCGGGGACTCGGCCAGCTGCAGCCGATCCTCGGCCAGACAGCCCACTGCATCCCGGGACAGGACCGACGACCGCCGCCACGACCCGACGAGGGCGCCTCTCGTGCCGAGCAGATGCCACTTCGGCTTCGGCGCCGCGGCAAGATCGGAATGCACGAACTCCGCTTCTGCGCCGTCGGCGAAGTGCACCGTGACCCGGGTGTGGTCGGCGTTGGTCACGTCGTGCCAGACCAGTTTGTTCTCGTGCGCCGTGACGTAGTCGATGTCCTGTGGCAGCAGGTCGAGCGTCCAGTCCAGGAAGTGCGATCCCCAGTCGTACACCGCGCCGCCGGAGACGGCGGCGTCGGAGTGCCAGTAGTTGCAGGGATGGCCGTAGTCCCCGACGAAGGAGGAGTAGCTGAACACCTGCCCGACGGCCCCGGAGCGCACCGCGTGCTTGAGCGCAAGGTAGTCGCTGTCCCAGCGGCGGTTCTGGTAGCAGGCAAGCACCAGACCCCGCGCCTCGGCTGTTTCGATCATGTCGTCGGCCTCGGCCAGGGTCAGGCACAGCGGCTTCTCCACCACCACTGACTTGCCCCGCTCCAACGCCCGCAGCGCCCAGTCGGCGTGGCTGCTCGGCGGCGTGGACACGATGATCAGGTCGAGCTCCCGGCTGTCGAGCAGAGTCGCGGCGTCGTCGTAGACCGCGACCTCGGGGGCGACGATCCGGATGGCCGCTACCCGGTCCGGGTCGAGGTCGCAGACTCCGGCGAGCTGCAGTCCATCCACCTGCCGCAACGCCGTGACATGCTCGACCCCGACCGCTCCGTAGCCGAGCATGCCGACGCGCACCGACGGATCCTCCGTTGCCCCGACGGCCGCTGACACCCACCGGTGCACCCATCGCCGGTACGCCGGACTCGCCACCGTCCCCGCACGCTCGCCCACGGTCAACACCCCGACGCAGCCGCCGCCGACCGTGCGGCGCGAGGTCAGCACCGGATGCTGGCTCAGGCCGGCCGAGGCGGTCAGCAGGACGGCCACATCGTCCGCGACCTTGTCGAGTTGCACCCACCGGTCGGTGAACAGCACCTCCGGACCCATCCGGGCACAGAGGACCCCGCCGGCCGGCCCGGGTCGCAGCCGGACCTCGTGTTCGCGCATGCGGGCGCCGGGCAGCACCCCGAGAAGGTCGGTCAGCGCAGCCTTGTCCCGGAAGGCGTGCAACGTCGGGCCGGCGAGCAGCAGCGAACCGGTGCCGGTCGCGCCCAGGAGCCGCTCGAGCAGGGAATCGTCCGGCGGTCGGTCGGCGACGACGACGGTCACCGCGCCCGGCGTGAGCTGCCTGCCGACCATCAGTCCACAGTGCCGGAGATGGTCGGCCAATCCGGCCGCCGCCTCGGCGAGCGCCGCATCCGCGACGTCCACGAGCAGGGCGACCGTGGTCATAGCGGCGAGCCTATGCCGGTGGGAGGTGGGCGTCCGGCGGTGCGCCTAGACTCCATCCCAGCACGGGAGTCCGGTGCGGACCGGACTGAGAGGGCGGGCTGAAAGCCCCCGACCGTCGAACCTGATCCGGGTCATGCCGGCGAAGGGAGCGGTACGCATGACAGCACCGGTTGACGTGGCGATAGTTGGCGGCGGCGTGATCGGCCTGGCCACGGCGTGGCGTGCCGCGCAACGCGGCCTGTCGGTCGCCGTGGTCGACCAGAGCGCCGGTCGGGGGGCGTCCTGGATCGCCGCCGGGATGCTGGCGCCGGTCACGGAGGCGCACTACGGCGAGGAAGCGCTGCTGGGGCTCAACCTGGACAGTGCCGGCCGGTACCCGGCCTTCGTCGCGGAACTGGAGGCGGCGAGCGGCACCTCGGTGGGGTATTCCACGTCAGGCACGTTGGCGGTGGCGCTCGACGCCGGCGACCGGGCCGTGCTGGCGGAACTGCACGCCTACCAGCAGCGGCTCGGGCTCGACTCGGACCTGCTCAGCGGTCGGGAGTGCCGAACCCTGGAACCGATGCTGGCGCCGACCGTACGCGCCGGCCTGCTCGTCACCGGTGATCACAGCGTGGACCCCCGCCGGCTGACAGCCGCGCTGCACACCGCCGGACACCGAGCCGGCGTCAGGTTCCTCGAGCAACAGGCCACCGCCACGACGAGCTCCTCCGTGACGCTGGCGGACGGCACGACGATCGCCGCGGGGAGCGTCCTGCTCGCCGCCGGATGCTGGACGCCGGCGCTGACCGGGCTGCCGGGCCGCCCGGTGAAGGGTCATGTCGTGCGGCTGCGTGGTGCCGGCTTCCTGCAACGAACCGTGCGTGGTGTCGTCCGCGGGTTCGACGTCTACGTCGTGCCCCGCGACGACGGTGAGGTCGTGATCGGAGCGACGGTGGAGGAGATGGGTTTCGACACCAGCGTCCGCGTGGGTTGCGTGTACGAGCTGCTCCGCGACGCCCACGAACTGCTTCCTGGGATCACCGAGCTGGAGCTGGTGGAATGCGGCGCCGGCCTGCGCCCAGGCTCGCCGGACAACGCGCCGCTGGTCGGACGCCTCGCCGACGGCCGGTTCGTCGCGACGGGCCACTACCGCAACGGCATCCTGCTGACGCCGGTCACCGCGGACGCCGTCACGGAGTTGCTGGCCGGCGGGCAGCTGCCGGCCGTCATGGCCCCGTTCAGCCCGGATCGGGTCTCCGCCCACGGCACCTCGGCAGCACCCACCGCGACCCAGGCAGGGAGCATGCGATGAGCGTGACTGTCAACGGCGAGCGCATCGGGATCGCGCCGGGCACCACGGTGGCGGCCCTGGTGACCCGACTCGGCGCCCGCCCGACCGGCACGGCGGTCGCACTCAACGGCGACGTCGTACCGCGCAGTGCCTGGACCACCTCGAAGATTGCCGACGGCGACGCCATCGAAGTGCTCGCGGCCGTTCAGGGAGGCTGACGTGACCCCGCACACCACTGCCGCCCCCACCGGTCAGGACCTGCTGTGCATCGGCGGCACGACCTTCGGTTCCCGACTGGTCATGGGCACCGGTGGGGCGCCCAGTCACGAGATTCTGGAGGCTGCCCTCAAGGCGTCGGGCACGGAGCTGACGACGGTGGCGATGCGCCGGGTGGACCCCACTCAGCCCGGCTCGGTCCTCGACGTCATCGCCGGAATGGGCATCCGCGTGCTGCCCAACACCGCGGGCTGCTACACCGCCCGAGATGCGGTGCTCACCGCACAGCTGGCTCGCGAAGCGCTGGCCACGGACTGGGTGAAGCTCGAGGTCATCGCCGACGAACGGACACTGCTGCCCGACCCCATCGAGCTGGTGGAGGCTGCCGAGCAACTCATCGACGACGGCTTCACCGTGCTGCCCTACACCAACGACGACCCGGTGCTGGCTCGCCGCCTGGAGCAGCTCGGGTGCGCGGCGGTCATGCCACTGGGCGCACCGATCGGCACGGGTCTCGGTATCTGTAACCCGCACAACATCGCCATGATCGTTGAGGCGTCTTCGGTGCCCGTCGTCCTCGACGCCGGCATCGGGACCGCCTCGGACGCCGCGTTCGCGATGGAACTCGGTTGCGACGCGGTCCTGCTTGCCTCCGCGGTCACCCGGGCTCAGGACCCCGCCCGCATGGCGGCCGCAATGGCCTGCGCGGTCGAGGCGGGGCGGCTGGCGCGTCTGGGCGGCCGGATCCCCAAGCGGGCGCTGGCGGAGGCGTCCACGTCGTTCGAGGGGTTGGCGGACCTGGGCTGAGCCGGTTGCTGCGGTCGGGTCGGGGATGTCGGGTTGGGGATGTCGGGTTGGGTTGGCATGGCTTGGCCGAGCCGGAGCTCAGCCAGCGTCAAGCCGGAGTTGACCGGCGCCGATCAGTGCCCACACTTGAGCTGACCTCCCCGGCGCCGATCATGCTCGATCGAGCGTCGGCGGAGCCGGCGGAACGTACGTTCCAGCATGATCGGCACAGCCAACGCGCGTTCCAGCATGATCGGCACAGCGCGACCGCGTCTTCGAGCATGATCGGCACAGCCCGACCGCTACCGGGGGTTTCGGCATAGGCGTACGGCGGCACAGCGGCGGTATGCAGCCTTTCGACGCAATGGAACGCCTGGAGCGGTTGACGGTCCTCGACCCGGCGGTCAAGAAGGTCCGCGCGCTCGTTCGGCAGAAGATCCAGCCCCAGGAACTGCGCGACGCCCTGCACGGCGTCTGGCTCGGTCACCCACTCCATCCGCCGCTGACCGATGTGCCGATCGGTGCGTGGACGTCTGCGGCGGTGCTCGACCTCTTTCCCAGGACCGGCGCGGCATCCAGCGCGCTGATCTCCTTCGGCGTTGTCGCCACGGCACCGACGGCCCTCGCCGGGTGGACGGACTGGTCCGAACTCAACCCGCCCGAGCAGCGGGTCGGCCTCGTGCACGCCGGCGCCAACTACCTCGCGGTCAGCTGCTACCTGGCCAGCCTCGTTGCCCGGACGCGGCGGAAGTACGCGCTGGGAAAGCTGCTCGGCTTCGCCGGGTTGGGTTCGGTTCTCGTCGGCGGCGCCATCGGCGGTCACCTCGGCTACCGACGTGCCTCCGGCGCGAACCACACCGCCGACGTGCGGGACACCGGCGCCAGTGAGTGGACAGATCTCGGGGCGGCGGAGGAGCTGCCCGAGGGCTCCCCCATAGTGCGTCAGCTCGGTCAGGTGCCGGTGTTCCTGCTCCGCCGGGGCGACCTCATCCGCGGTCTCGTGGATCGGTGCTCGCACCTGTCGGGACCGCTGCACGAGGGCCGGCTCGCCGGTGCCGGAGCCGATGCCTGTGTCGTGTGCCCCTGGCACGGCAGCACCTTCCGACTCAGCGACGGCACGGTCGTCCACGGCCCGGCGACCGCTCCGCAACCTCTCGTGGCGGTACGCATCACCGCAGGTCGGATAGAGGGGCGCATACCCGCCTGACCGAGAATCCCACCCTTGTCATTCACTTGGCGATCTGCTTACGCTGGCCGCTCGTTCAATCACACAAAGTGATGGACATGACACGAGGTGGCGATGAGTACGTATCCCGCGATGTTCGGTCGCGCGGTCGGCGCGCCCTTGATGGTCGGGGCCGTTGTCTCCGCCAGCGTGCCGGGAGCACTTCTCATCCACGTCCACCGGGGCGACACGCTGACCGCTATCGCCCGCCAGCACCACACCACGGTGCCGGTGCTCGTGGCGTTGAACCGACTGCCCGGCAACGGCGACCTGATCCTCGCGGGCCAGACCCTCCGGGTACCCGGGTCCGCACCGGCCGGACACTCCGATGCCGGGCCGACGGCGAGGCCGGCGGACGGCGGTCCGTACGCCGTACGGCCCGGGGATACGGCCGGCGCGATCGCGCGGACCCACCACACCACACTGACGTGGCTACGCGCCCACAACCGGCTCGACCAGCGCTGGACGATCTACGTCGGGCAGCGGCTCACGCTGCCCGAGGCTGCCCGGACTACTACCCGGCCTGCGGCGCGCGCCCGACACGGCGGGGAGACCTTCGCCGGGCGGACCTACCCACCGGCCGTCCTCGCCGCGGCCCGACGGCACCGGCTGGCGCTGGCCCGGGCCCGGGTGCCCTCCCGCAGCACGGTCCGCCGACTGATCGTGGCTACCGCGCGGCGGTTCTCCGTCGACCCGGCACTCGCACTGGCCTTGGCCGAGCAGGAGTCCGGCTTCCAGCAGCGGGCGGTCTCCCCCGCCGACGCTGTCGGCACGATGCAGGTGCTGCCGGCCACAGGGACCTTCGTAGCCAGGTACGTGATCCGGCGTCCGCTTGATCTGCTGCGGGCGCACGACAACATCACTGCCGGCGTGGCCCTCCTGGGCCAACTCACCAGAGCCGCACCGGTCGACCAGGCCGTCGCCGGCTACTACCAAGGCCTGGGCTCGGTGCGCAAGAACGGGATGTATGCCGACACCAAGGCCTACGTGCGCAACGTCCTGGCGTTGCGCCGGCACTACTCAGCGCACTCAGCGCACACCGGGCACCGCTGAGGTGGCCGAAGGATGCCGCCTACTCCCCCGCTGGCGGCCCCGCACGTAGACTCCGCAATCGTGGACACTACGCTGGCCGACCCGCTGGTCGGCCGCGTCCTGGACCGCCGATACCGCATCGACGCCCGCCTCGCCGGTGGCGGGATGGGTACGGTCTACAAGGCTGTCGACACCCGCCTGGACCGCGTCGTCGCGGTGAAGGTGATGCAACCGACGTACGCCGGCGACGCCGTCTTCGTCGGACGCTTCATCCGGGAGGCGAAGGCGGCGGCCCGGCTCTCCCACCCGAACGTCGTAGCTGTCTTCGACCAGGGCAGCGAACCGGGACCGCACGGCATGCCGCCGGTCGTCTTCCTCGTCATGGAGTACGTGGCGGGGGGCACGCTGCGAGGCCTGCTCAGTGAGCGGGGACGACTGGCCCCGGCGCAGGCGCTGGCCGTCATGGAGCCGGTTCTGTCCGCGCTCGGCGCCGCGCACGCCGCCGGGCTGGTGCATCGCGACGTGAAACCGGAGAACGTGCTGCTCGCCGCCGACGGCCGGGTGAAGGTGGCCGACTTCGGACTGGCCCGCGCGATCGAGGCCAGCGCGCGGTCCGCGAGCGTCACGATGCTCATCGGCACCGTGGCCTATCTCGCGCCGGAGCAGATCAGCACCGGGACGGCGGACACCCGCAGCGACGTCTACGCCGCGGGCGTACTGCTGTATGAACTGCTCACCGGCAAGCCGCCCTTCGACGGCGCCAACGCGATGGCAGTCGCCTTCCGCCACGTGCACGAGGACGTCCCGGCCCCTTCCCACGAGGTGCGCGGCCTGTCCGATGCTCTCGACGACCTGGTGAGCAGGGCAACGGCCCGTGACCCCGCCGCCCGTTTCGCCGACGCCCGCGCCTTCCTCGCCGCGCTGCACCGGGTCCAGGCAGCCGTCCCCGGCCAGGCCCCCGGCCAGTCCGACGCTGCGGACACCGTCGTCGTCCCGGCACCGGCCCCGACCGGAGGCGGTTCCGCGCCGACGCGGCCGGCACCCTCCCGGGCCGGGGCACTGCCCGCCGCCGGGGCACTACCCACCGCCGGGGCACTGCCCACCGCCGGGGCACTACGACGCCATCCCTGGTGGGGCACGCTGAGCCTGCTGCTGCTCACAGTGCTGGCCGCCATCAGCGGATGGTGGCTTGCCGCGGGCCGATACGCCCACGCGCCTGCGGTGCTGACCATGACCAAGGCGTCCGCGACCCGGACGTTGAGCGCGGCCGGACTCCGCCCGCAGTGGCTGTCGGACCGCTTCCACCCCAGCGTGCCGGCCGGTCGGGTGGCCCTCGAGCAGCCCGCACCCGGTGACCGGGTCCGGCACGGCGGCACGGTGACGCTGGCGCTGTCCAAGGGCCCCGAGGTGCACGCGTTGCCCATGCTGTCCGGGCAGTTGCTGGCAGCCGCCCAGCAGGCGCTGGCCGCCGACCGCCTGCGGGCCACTGTGACCAAGGTCTACTCCACTATCACGCCCACCGGCCGGGTCGTGACCACCCGGCCGGCGGCGGGCACGCTCCTGCATCCCGGCGATCTGGTCCGGGTGAGCCTCAGCAAGGGTCGCCGGCCCGTGGACGTGCCGGACGTTCGGGGGCTGGCCTTCGAGGATGCCAAGGCGGGGTTGGGCAAGCTGGGGTTCGCCGTGAGCCGGACCGACGCGTTCAGTGACACCGTGATCCGTTCTGACGTCATCGACACCCGCCCGTCCTCCGGCGACACGGCCGGCTACGGGACGACGATCGCGCTGACCGTGTCGAAGGGCCCCGAGCTCTTCCCGGTGCCGGATGTCCGTGGGGCCTCCACCGGGGACGCGCGTCGCGCACTCGAGGCAGCCGGTTTCACAGTGCGTGTCTTCCAGCCACTCGGCTTCGGCAGCGTCCACGTCGTGTCACCGCGGGTGGGCAGCATGGTGGCTCGGCATACGACGATCACGCTGCTCGCGTACTAGCAGGTGCCTCCCCGCAAGCCGTCACCCGTCGGCGCGCACATCGTGGTGGGAAGCGGCCTGGTTTCCGGCGGCCTCCCGTACGCGGAAGAGATCGGTGCGGAGGCAGTGCAGGTCTTCGTCTCCAACCCCCGCGGTTGGGCTTCGGCGGCCGGGGACCCGGCCCGAGACGAGGCGTTCCGGCGGGCCTGTGTGCAGCGTCGGACTCCGGTGTTCGTGCACGCCACGTATCTGGTCAACTTCGGGTCGCCCACGGAGGCCACGCGGCTGAAGTCGGTGGAGTCGGTCCGCGGGGCACTGCGCCGGGGACGCCGCCTCGGCGCTCGCGGCGTGGTCTTCCACGCCGGCTCAGCCGTCGACCCCGGCGACCGGGAGCAGGCCCTGGGCCGCCTCGGCGGCCTGCTCCTCCCCCTTCTCGAGGAGTTGACGGAGGAGGACCCGGACCTGCTTGTCGAGCTCAGCGTCGGCGGCGGCGCTGCGCTCGCGGCCACCGTGCAGGAGCTCGGACCCTTCCTCGCCGCGGTAGACGGACATCCCCGCCTCGGCGTCTGCCTGGACACCTGCCACGCCTTCGCCGCCGGCCACGACCTCGCCGCGCCCGGTGGCGTGCGGCGAACCCTCAACACGCTGCGAACGACAGTCGGCCGGGGGCGACTGAAGCTGATCCACGCCAACGACTCGCTCGACCCGTGCGGCTCGGGTCGAGACCGGCACGCCGGGATCGGGGTCGGGCGCATCGGCACCGACCCGTTCGCGGAGTTGTTCCGGCACCCGTCGACGCACGGCGTACCTGTCATTGTGGAGACGCCCGGGAAGCGGGAGGAGCACGCCAGGGACGTCGCGCTGCTAAAGGCCCTGCGAGCAAGCTGACCGCGGGCGGGAAAGGGACATCGTGCTCGTCATCGCGCATCTCAGCGACCTGCACCTCGATGGTGGTAGGCGGGCCGCCGACCGCGTCGAGCGGGTCATGTCCTCCTTGCGACGGCTGCCGACTCCAGTCGACGCGGTCCTCATCACCGGCGACATCACCGACTCGGGGCGGCCGGCGGATTACGCGGAGGCGGTCGCGGCCCTGGCATCTGGGTACCCGACACTGCTGTGCCCGGGCAACCACGACGCCCGGGTGGCCTTCTCGGGTGCCTTCCCGCTCGGCCTGCCCCCGGGTATCGCCGACGCCGAGGAGCCGGTGAACCGGGCGGTGCAGGTTGCCGGCGTGCTCTTTGCGCTCTGCGACTCGACGATCCCGGGCCACGACGAGGGGCTGCTCAGCGACCCGACGCTGGCGTGGCTGGACGACGTCCTGGCGCAGTCTCCCGACCTGCCCTCGCTCGTCTGCTGCCACCATCCTCCGGTGGACCTGCACCACCCGTTGCTGGACTCGATCCGGCAGTCCGGGGAGGACCGGCTCGCGGCGGTGCTGGGGCGACACCCACAGGTGGTCGCGCTCCTCTGCGGGCACGCGCACACCGCCGCGTCGACGGTGTTCGCCGGCCGACCCCTGGTGGTCGCACCGGGGACAGCCTCCACGCTTCGCCTGCCGTGGGAAGGCGGCCCCGACATCGACCTGGACTGGCCGCCGGCTCTCGCCTACCACGTGCTGGGCGACGACCGGCGGCTGACGACCCACTTCCGGGTCGTGGTCTGACCCGGGAGCCGGTGACCCGGCGGAGCGAGGCACTGGCCATCCTGGCGCTGGTCGGCATCACCGCGGTGTGGGGCGCGACCTTCGTGCTCGTCAAGGATGCGATCGCCCGGATGCCAGTGATGGCCTTCCTCGCCTGGCGGTTCGGCATCGCGACGCTGGCCATGGTGGCCCTTCGACCCCGATCGGTCGCCGGTCTCGGCCGACGAGGTCGCCGCGCCGGCGCCCTGCTCGGCCTCGCCCTCGGCACCGGTTACGCAGCTCAGACCTTCGGCCTGCGGACGACACCGGCGTCGGTGTCCGGCTTCATCACCGGCATGTTCGTGGTCTTCACCCCGCTGATCGGCGGCCTACTGCTCCACCAGCGGGTGGGCCTACCGGCCTGGGTTGCGGTCGCCGTGGCCACCTGCGGGTTGGCGTTGATCTCACTTCGCGGTGTGTCCGTCGGGCGTGGTGAGGCCCTGACCCTGCTCTGCGCCGTCTGCTTCGCCCTGCACATCGTCGGGCTCGGTGAGTGGTCGTCCCGGCACGACGCCTTTCCGCTGGCCGTCGTGCAGTTGGGCTCCGTCACCGCGCTGTGCGCGGTGTTGGCCCTACCCTTGGGCGGTCTGGCTCCGCCGCCGGACGCGGGTGTGTGGGGGGCGGTCGGACTGACCGCGATCCTGGCCACCGCACTGGCCTTCGTCGGCCAGACCTGGGCGCAGGCGCACCTGCCTCCCGCCAGGACGGCGGTCGTCCTGACCTTGGAACCGGTGTTCGCCGGCGTCTTCGGCGTGCTGCTGGGCGGTGACCGACTGGGCGTGGCCACGGTCGTGGGCGCCGCGTTGGTGATCGCCGCCATGCTCATCATCGAGCTCTCGCCGCGGCCCGACGCGGCGAGACCGGTCGAGCGGCTCGAGGTCTGATCCTTCCGGACCACCTACTCGG
>JADGOV010000152.1 GCA_017882785.1 Frankiaceae bacterium | reverse complement strand
GTCGAGACCAGCGAGTGGACCGACGCGCTGGATTCGGTGCTGCTCTTCGAGGGTCCCGAACGGGCGGAGTTCCTGCTCGAGCGGCTCGTCGCCGAAGCCCGCCACCAGGGCGCGCCGGTGCCGTACTCGGCGACGACCCCGTACCTGAACACCATCCCGCCCGACCAGGAGTTGCGCCACGGCGGCGACCGGGCCGTCGAGCACCGGATCCGCTCGCTCACCCGGTGGAACGCGGTGGCCATGGTGCTGCGGGCCAACAAGGAGTCCTCCGAGCTCGGCGGGCACATCGCGAGCTTCCAGTCGGCGGCCACGCTCTACGACGTCGGCCAGAACCACTTCTGGCACGCGCCGTCGGAGGGACACGGTGGAGATCTGGTGTACTTCCAGGGCCACTCCGCCCCCGGCTTCTACGCCCGGGCCTTCATGGAGGGTCGGCTCACCGAGGAGCAGCTGGTCCACTTCCGGCAGGAGGTGGGCGGGAAGGGACTCGCCTCCTACCCGCACCCGTACCTGATGCCGACGTTCTGGCAGTTCCCCACGGTGTCCATGGGCCTCGGCCCGCTGCAGGCGATCTATCAGGCCCGGTTCCTGAAGTACCTGCACCACCGCGGCTTGGCCGACACGGCCAACCGCAAGGTCTGGGTGTTCCTCGGCGACGGCGAGGTGGACGAGCCGGAGTCACTGGGCGCGATCTCGATGGCCGCCCGGGAGAAGCTGGACAACCTGATCTTCGTGGTCAACTGCAACCTGCAGCGCCTGGACGGACCGGTGCGCGGCAACGGAAAGATCATCCAGGAGCTGGAGGGGGTCTTCCGCGGCGCCGGCTGGAACGTGCTCAAGGTGATCTGGGGCTCGGCGTGGGATCCGCTCATCGCCGCGGACAGCACCGGCATCCTGCTGCGCCGGATGGAGGAGTGCGTCGACGGGGAGTACCAGGACTTCAAGTCCAAGAACGGCGCGTACGTCCGGGAGCACTTCTTCGGCGTCTACCCGGAGCTGGCCGAGATGGTCGCCACCATGACCGACCAGGAGGTCTGGAACCTCAACCGTGGCGGCCACGACCCGGAGAAGGTGTATGCCGCGTACGCGGCGGCGGTGGCCCAGACCGAGCAGCCGTCGGTGATCCTGGCCAAGACGGTCAAGGGCTACGGCATGGGTGAGGCCGGCGAAGGCCAGAACATCACCCACCAGCAGAAGAAGATGGGCGCGTCGTCACTCCAGCTCTTCCGCGACCGGTTCAACCTGCCGCTGTCCGATGAGCAGATCGAGCAGATCCCGTTCCTGCGCCCGGCCGAGGACTCCCCGGAGATGGCCTACCTGCGGGAGCGCCGCACTGCCCTGGGCGGCCCGATCCCGATCCGCCGGCCCGCCTCGTCGGTGACGCTCGAGGTGCCGCCGCTGTCCGCTTTCGAGGCCCAGCTCAAGGAGACCGCCGGCCGGCAGATCTCCACCACCATGGCCTTCGTCCGGGTGCTGAGCGCGCTGCTGCGCAACAAGACGCTCGGCAAGCACGTGGTGCCGATCGTGCCGGATGAGTCCCGGACCTTCGGCATGGAGGGGATGTTCCGCCAGTTCGGCATCTTCTCCCAGGTCGGTCAGCTCTACCGCCCGGAGGATGCCAACCAGCTGATGTTCTACCGCGAGGACAAGACCGGCCAGATGCTGCAGGAGGGCATCAACGAAGCCGGCGCCATGTCCTCCTGGATCGCCGCGGCCACCGCGTACAGCACCAGCGACGTGCCCATGATCCCGTTCTTCATCTTCTACTCGATGTTCGGCTTCCAGCGCTTCGGCGACCTGGCCTGGGCGGCCGGCGACCAGCGCTCCCGCGGCTTCCTGCTCGGGGGCACCGCGGGGCGCACCACCCTGAACGGGGAGGGGCTGCAGCACGAGGACGGGCAGAGCCATGTGCTGTCCTCGGTGATCCCGAACTGCATCTCCTACGATCCGACGTTCTCCTACGAGGTCGCGGTCATCGTCCAGGACGGCCTGCGCAGGATGTACGCCGAGCAGGAGGACGTCTTCTACTACATCACCCTGATGAATGAGAACTACGAGCATCCGGGTCTGCCCGAGGGTGCGGTCGAGGGCATCATCAAGGGGATGTACCTGCTTCGGGAGGGGCCGGCGAGCGGGGCGAACGGCGCTCGGGCCCAACTGCTCGGCAGCGGCACGATCCTCAACGAGGTGATCGCCGGTGCCGATCTGCTCCGGGAGGACTACGGGGTGGCGGCCGACGTATGGAGCGCACCGAGTTTCACCGAGCTCCGCCGGGAGGGCCTCGCCGTCGAGCGGTGGAATCGGTTGCACCCGACCGACACACCGCGGCGGTCCTACGTGGAGCAGTGCCTGGCCGATCGAACCGGTCCGGTGATCGCGTCCACCGACTACATCAAGACCTTCGCCGACCAGATCCGAGAGTTCGTGCCCCGCCGCTACACCGTGCTCGGCACCGACGGTTTCGGCCGGTCGGACTACCGCCGGACGCTGCGGCACTTCTTCGAAGTCGACAGGTACTTCGTCGCGGTCGCCGCGCTGTCCTCGCTTGCCGCAGAAGGGGTCCTCGAGCCGAGCGTCGTCGCGGACGCGATCTCCCGCTACGGCATCGATCCGGAGAAGCCGAATCCGGCCGTCAGCTAGGGGATAGCAGCTAGGGAACAGTCGGCCAGCGCTCAGCCGTACAACTGGGAGGACGTAGTCGTGGCGATCACCACCGAGGTCACCGTTCCGGATATCGGTGACTTTCAGGACGTGCCGATCATTGAGATCGCCGTCGCCGTCGGTGACCTGGTCAGCGAGGAGGATCCGCTTGTCACCCTCGAGTCGGACAAGGCGACCATGGACGTACCCTCCCCCGCCGGGGGTCGGGTGGCGGAGTTGCGGGTGTCCCTCGGCGACCGGGTCAGCGAGGGCAGCCCCATCCTCCTGCTCGAACCCGGGGAGGGAGCCTCGACCGAGCCGTCGTCCCTGGTCGACCAGCAGGAACCGGAGACCGAGGCCGCTCCCGAACCCGTCGCCGCTGCCCAGCAGCCGGCGGCCGCCGCGGTCGCTGCGACCACCCCGGCACCGGAGGCGGCCGGTCCGCCGGTGGACATCGCCGAGGTGCACGCCGGGCCCAGCGTCCGCCGACTCGCCCGTGAGTTGGCCGTGGACATCACCGCGGTGACCGGCACCGGCCCCAAGGGGCGGATCACCAAGGAGGACCTGCTCGCCGCCGTCCGCGGACCGGCGGGTGCACCGGCGGCGGGGGCTGGGGCTGCGGCGGGGGCCGGTATCCCGGAGGTGCCACTGCCAGACTTCGCGCAGTTCGGACCGATCGAGACCCAGCCGCTGCCGCGGATCAAGCGGATCTCTGGCCCGTTCCTGCACCGCTCCTGGCTCAACGTGCCCCACGTCACGCACAACGACGAGGCGGACATCACCGACCTCGACGGCTACCGCAAGGAAGTGGACACCGCCGCGAAGGAGGCCGGCTACCGGGTCACGCTCCTGGCGTTCCTGCTCAAGGCGGCGGTCAGCGCGCTCAAGGAGTTCCCCGAGTTCAACAGCTCCCTCAACGCGGAGAAGGACGGCCTCATCCTCAAGCGGTACTACCACCTTGGCGTTGCGGTCGACACACCGGACGGCCTGGTGGTACCCGTTCTGCGCGACGTGGACCGCAAGGGCGTCACGGGGCTGTCGAAGGAGCTCGCCGCGATCTCCAAGGCGGCCCGCGACGGCAAGCTCGCACCGGCGCAGATGCAGGGCGCGAGCTTCACCGTCTCCAGCCTCGGCGGCATCGGCGGGACCAGCTTCACGCCCATCGTCAACGCGCCCGAGGTGGCCATCCTCGGCGTGGTCCGGTCCAGGACCGCGCCGGTGTGGAACGGCAAAAAGTTCCGTCCCCGGCTGATGCTGCCGTTGTCGCTGTCCTATGACCACCGGGTCATCGACGGGGCGCTGGCCGCGCGGTTCGCCAGCTACCTGTGCCACGTCCTGGGCGACGTGCGCCGGCTGGTCCTCTGACCCTCCGACGACAGATTCCGGGAGTTCGCCATGAGCAATGAGGTCGAGATCCAGGTCCCCGACATCGGCGACTTCTCGGACGTCCCGATCATCGAGGTGCACGTCGCGGCGGGTGACACCGTGGCCGTCGAGGACCCATTGATCACCCTGGAGTCCGACAAGGCCACCATGGATGTGCCGGCGACGACGGCCGGCGTGGTCACCGGGTTGAGCGTCGGAGTCGGCGACCGAGTGTCGCAGGGGAGTGTCATCCTGCGCCTGGACGCGGTAGAGGGGGTCGCCACCGCTCCCGCGGCGGAGCAGTCGCCGACAGGGGCGACAGCACCGGTGCCGGCACCGAGTTCGCCGAGCGGGCAGCGCGGCGACGTGCACGCGGAGGTCCTCGTCCTCGGCTCTGGACCGGGGGGCTACAGCGCGGCATTCCGGGCAGCCGACCTCGGTAGGAAGGTCGTGCTCGTTGAGCGGTACCCGACCTTGGGGGGCGTCTGCCTCAACGTGGGGTGCATCCCGTCCAAGGCCCTGTTGCACGCAGCCAAGGTCATCGCCGAGACCAAGGAGATGACGCCGAACGGGTTGACGTTCGCGGCCCCGTCCATCGACCTGGACCGGCTGCGGGACTGGAAGACAACGGTCGTGCAGCGCCTCACCGGCGGAGTCGCCGGGCTGGCCAAGACACGCAAGGTCACAGTCGTGCAGGGTCGCGGGCAC
>JADGOV010000151.1 GCA_017882785.1 Frankiaceae bacterium | reverse complement strand
CATGACCCGCTCGACGTCGTACACCACGCCGTCGAACGTGCAGTTGGTCAGCATCATCACCTTGACCCGGTCGAGCTTGCCGGCCGCCCGCAGCTCCAGCAGTTGCCGTTTGAGCTCGCGGAGCGGGACGGCGCCGTACATCGAGTACTCGTTGAGCGGGTAGGCGTCCAGGTAGATGACGTGCGCGCCGGACAGCATCAGCCCGTAGTGGTGGGACTGGTGGCAGTTGCGGTCGACCAGCACGATGTCGCCGGGTTGCACCAGCGCCTGGCAGACGATCTTGTTCGCCGTCGAGGTGCCGTTGGTGACGAAGTAGGTCCGCCGGGACCCGAAGGCCTCCGCGGCCAGCTCCTGGGCGTCGCGCAGCGGGCCGGTCGGTTCGAGGAGCGAGTCGAGCCCGCCGCAGGTTGCCGATGTCTCGGCCAGGAAGATCTCCAGGCCGTAGAAGCCGATCATGTCCTTGATCCAATGCGAGTTCACGATCGACTTGCCCTGCGAGATGGGCAGTGCGTGGAACACTCCAGTGGGCCGGTGACTGTACTGCTTGAGGGCATTGAAGAACGGCGCCTCGTAGCGCTCGGCCACCCCGTTCAACAGGCTGAGGTGCAGTTCGAGGGTGCCCTCCCTGGAGTGGAAGATCCGGCGGAAGTGGTGGCCCATCCAGCCGGCCACGTCCTCCAGCGAGATCTCGGTCATCAGGTACAGGTCGAGTTCCGGGCGGATGGCGGACAGCGCCTGGCCGAGCTTCTCGGCGCGTGCGTCGGGCGTGAGCTCCATCAGGTCTTCGGGCACGCCCTCGCCCAGGAACTGGCTCACCGTGGACAGATCCCGGCCCGAGCGATGGACAAAGCGGCGGCGGATGACGCAGGCCTGGATGTTGAAGTTGAGCCGCACCGCGATCAACGCGTCCTCGACGCTGGGCACGATCACCAGCTCGTAGGCGAACTCATCGTCGGGCCGACGCCACTTGCGCAGCTCCTCCCGCAACGCGCGCTCCTGCGCGTCCGGCATGTCCTCGACCACCAGCACCTCGAAGTACGGCCGGTCACCCTGGGAATCGACGGCGATGCCGGTGTCCCGCTCGAACGGTTCCTGGATCGCGGTGGCCACCGACCAGCTGGCGCCGCTGCGGTAGGAGCCGGTCACCAGTCCGCGGTTCAGGCTGGCCACCGCCCTGGCGAATCGCGTGTACTTGCCGGACGCGAACAACCGACGACCCTGCTGGTAGGCCTGCGCGCCGGGGTAGGCCCAGTAACGCTCGATGGGGCCGAGCTCGTCCAGCAGAACCGTCACTCGTTCGACGAACTTGTCGGCCGGGCTGCCGGGGGTGGCAGCGGCCGCCAACCGCTCGCAGGCCTCCTCGAGGCTGGACCAGGCATCCGCCCGGAATTGCCACAGGCTGTTGTAGGCCCGCGCATTCACTGTCTCGGCCATGGCCACCGCCCCTTTGCGGTCCGATCGGTTGCTGTCGGTTACTGTCGGTTGCTGGCAGTACCGCCACTGCTGGCACCCGAGCCAGACCATCATGCTCGCGTGAGCTGTGTGCTGCGACACATGGACCCGATCCGACGCATCGCCCGAACCGGCGATGGTGTTCAGCCAGCTCAGTGCGGTCCTCGTGCCGGCGCTCTGCGACGAGGTGAGCATCGACCTCGTCGAGGACGGCGGGCACCGCTACCGGATCAGGCGACCGTCCTCGGCGATCGGGTCATCGATCGGGTCATCGATCCGACGGCGAACGGCCTGGTGTCGGGCAGACACACAGTCCTGGCAAGCAGGCCTGGCACGCGGGCCTCAGAACGCCAGGGCGAGCCCCGGATCGGCCAGCAACGCACCGACGTCGGACAGGAATTGCGATCCCTGCTGGCCGTCCACCACGCGATGGTCGAAGGACAGCGCCAGCTGGCAGACCTTGCGCACCGCGAGCTCGCCGTCAACCACCCACGGCGCGTCCTTGATCGAGCCGAGGGCGAGGATCGCCGATTCGCCGGGATTGATGATCGGCGTCCCGGTGTCCACACCGAACACCCCGATATTGGTGATGCTGAAGGTGCCTCCGGTCATCTCGGCCAGTGAGGTCTTACCGGCCCGCGCGGTCGCCGCCAACTCGGTCAGCGCGTGCGCGACGCCCGCCAGATCGAGCCCGTCGGCGTCCCGGATGACCGGCACGACCAACCCCCGCGGGGTGGCCGCCGCGATGCCGAGGTGCACGTACTGCTTGATCACAATCTCGCCGGCTGCCTCGTCGAGGACCGCGTTCAGCTCCGGGGTCCGCCGCACCGCAAGGCAGACCGCCCGCGCCGCGAACGCCAATGGAGTGAGCTTGATGTCGGCGAACTCGGGCCGACGGCGCAGCCTGTCCCGCAGTTCCATCATGGGGGTGACGTCGACCGTCAGGAACTCGGTGACGTGCGGCGCGGTGAAGGCGCTGGCCACCATGGCGGCCGCGGTCGCCTTTCGGACGCCCTTGACCGCGACCCGCAATTCCCTGGTGGCAGGGTCGTACCCCGCCGGAGGCGCTCCGGATGTGGCCACGTGCTCGGCCGGATGCTCTGCAGCGGAGGCATTCTCGACATCCGACCGGCTGATCACACCGTCCGGCCGGGTGGCCGTGACGGCGGTCAGGTCGATGCCCAACTCCTTGGCCAGCTTGCGCACCGGCGGGGTGGCCAGCGGAGCAGCGGCCGTCCGCGCACCCACCTCCCCGGTGGCAGTGCCTGTCGCCGAGGCCGGTTCCGACGCGGCGACAGGCACGGCTACCGACGGCGACGGAGTCGCAACCGCGGGGCTCGCCGCACCCCGGCGCGGGCGGCGAGCACTGCTGGCACCCGCCGAGACGTAGCCGACCAGAGTGGCGATCCGGCCGTCGGAGGTCACCTCGCCGATCTTCGCGCCGGCGCCGTGGTCAGCCGCCGTCGTACCACTCGGGCCCGACGCACCATTCGATGGCCCGGTCTGCGCAGCGGCAGGCAGCTCACCGCCCCCTGGCTGGGTGTCCACCGTGATGATCGGAGTGCCCACCCGCACCGTCACCCCGACGTCGACCAGCAGCGCCTCGACCCGCCCGGCGAACGGGGACGGCAGCTCGACGGCCGCCTTCGCCGTCTCGATCTCGACGATCACCTGGTTCATCGTCAGCGTGTCGCCGACTGCGACCCGCCACTGGAGCACCTCTGCCTCGGTCAGCCCCTCACCCACGTCGGGCATGGAGAAGGTCTGCAGCCGCTGGGTTGTCGTCATCGACACAATCCTTCCGGTGTCCGGGCTGAGCGCGTTTCCACCCGAATCCCGGCGAGTATCTCCCGCAGACCCATCTCAGAACGCCAGCGCGCGGTCGACGGCGTCCAGAACCTTGTCCAGGTCAGGGAGATAGTCCTCTTCCAGCCGGCTCGGCGGGTATGGGGTGTCGAACCCGGCCACCCGCAACACGGGCGCGGCCAGCGAGTAGAACGCCTCCTCGGTGACTCTGGCGGCGATGTCCGCGGTGATCGACGACTCGCGGGGTGCCTCCGACACCACCACCAACCGGCCGGTCTTGCGGACAGAGTCCAGTACCGGCCCCAGGTCGAGCGGGGACAGGCTGCGCAGGTCGATCACCTCCAGCGAGCGGCCCTCGGCCGCCGCGGCGTCCGCGGCCGCGTGCAGGATCGGCATGCTCGAGCCGTAGGAGACCACGGTGACGTCGGTGCCGGGGCGGCGGACCACGCTGCTGAAGCAGCCGGGCGGCAGCTCGCGTTCGGCCCCGGTGTCGGTGAGCGGGGTGGCCCCGAGATCGAGAGCACCCTTCTCCCAGTACCGACGCTTCGGTTCGAAGAAGACCACCGGGTCGTCGCAGGAGATCGCCGCACGCAACATGTCGTACGCGTCCTGCGCCGTGGAGCAGGCGACCACCCGAAGGCCGCCGATGTGGCAGAAGAACGACTCCGGGGCCTCGGCGTGGTGCTCGACCGCGCCGATGCCGCCGCCGAACGGGATGCGGATCACCAACGGCATCGACCAGGCGCCCTGCGACCGGTAGGTCACCTTGGCGACCTGCGAGCTGATCTGGTCGAAGCCGGGAAAGACGAATCCGTCGAACTGGATCTCGGCGACCGGCCGGTAGCCGCGCATGGCCAGGCCGACGGCGGTGCCGATGATGCCGGATTCGGCGAGCGGCGTGTCCAGCACCCGGTGGTCGCCGAAGTCCTTCTGCAGCCCGTCGGTGACCCGGAAGACGCCGCCGAGTTTCCCGACGTCCTCGCCCATCACGATGACCTTCGGGTCCTCGTCCATGGCGGCCCGCAGGCTCATGTTCAACGCCTTCGCCAGCGTCACCGGCTTGCTGTCCGCACCGGAACGGGGACTGGATACCGCACCGTCGTTCACCGGGTCACCTGCCCGGGCGTCGCGGAGCCCTGGTCCTCGAACGAGGCCAGGTACGCCAGGTACTGGGCCTGCTGCTGCTCGAGTTGGTGGTGCGGCTCGGAGTAGACGTTGGCGAAGATCCGTTCCGGCGGTGGTTTGGGCATCGCGATGCAGTGCGCCCGGAACCGGGCGGCCAGTTCGTCGGCCTCGGCCCCGACCGAGTCGAAGAACTCCTGGTCGGCCATGCCCTGCCGGGACAGGTGCACCTTGACCCGCTCGATCGGGTCCAGCAGTTTCCAGTGCTGTTCCTCGTCGGCCAGCCGGTACCTGGTCGGATCGTCGGACGTGGTGTGCGCGTCCATCCGGTAGGTGAAGGCCTCGATCATCACCGGCCCGTTGCCG
>JADGOV010000150.1 GCA_017882785.1 Frankiaceae bacterium | reverse complement strand
CATCTCCTCGTCGGCCTACGGGTCGGAGGAGATGCTGCTCGTCCTGCTGCCGGCCTTCGGGGTGGCCGCGTTCACGCTGCTGCTGCCGCTGACCGGCGTCATCCTGGCCGTCCTCATCCTCGTTACGCTGTGCTACCGCCATGTCGTCATGATCTACACCCGGGCGGGCGGTTCCTACGTCGTGGCGCGGCAGAACTTCGGCCCTGCGGTGGCCCAGGTCGCCGCGGTGGCGTTGATGCTCGACTATGTCGTGACGGTGGCGGTGCAGTCGGCGGCCGGGACGGCCGCGCTGGTCTCGGCGGTTCCGACGCTCCGTTCCTGGACCCTCGAGATCACCGTGACGGTCGTCGTCCTGCTCTTCTACGGCAACCTGCGGGGCCTCCGGGAGGCGGGCCGGACCTTCGCCTTCCCCACCTACTTCTTCGTCCTGTCCATGGCCGTGGTCATCGTCCTGGGCATCGTCCGTGAGGTGCTCGGTGACCTGCCGCACTACGACATTCACGAGCCGGGTGCGGTCCCGGTGGGGAACGGGCATGCCCTGACCTCCGCGATCGCGGTCTTCGTGCTGTTGCGCGCGTTCGCCAACGGCGGCTCGTCGCTGACCGGGCTGGAAGCGATCTCCAACGGGGTGGGCGCGTTCCGCCGGCCGGAGGGGCGCAATGCGCGCAAGACGCTGGTCGTCATGAGCTGCCTCCTCGGCACGCTCGTCCTCGGGGTGTCCTGGCTGGCGCACGAGACGCACGCCATCCCCTACACCGCCGGCACCCCGACGGTCATCTCCCAGGTGGCCAAGGTCGTCCTCGGTGGCAGCGTGCTGGGGCATGCCCTGTTCCTCACGGTGCAGCTGGCAACGATGCTCATCCTCTACACCGGGGCGAACACGCCGTTCAACGGCTTCCCGTTCCTGGCCAGTTTCGTGGCCGAGGATTCCTTCCTGCCGCGGCAACTGACCAAACGGGGGCACCGGCTGGCGTTCTCCAACGGCATCATCGTGCTCGCGGTGCTCGCTGTCCTGCTGCTGCTGGGCACCGGTGCCCACGTCGACAAGCTGGTCGCGTTCTACGCGATCGGGGTGTTCACCGGCTTCGCCTTCGCCGGTTTCGGGATGGCCCGGCATTTCAGCCGGGAACGCGGGGACCGCTGGCGGCGCAAGGTGGCGGTCAACCTCGCGGCCGGTGCCACGTCGCTGGCCGTCGTCGGCATCTTCGCCGTGGTGAAGTTCACCGAGGGTGCCTGGCTGGTCGTGGTCATCTTCCCGCTGGGGGTCGTCGCTCTCATCCGGCTCAACCGGCAGTACCGTGCCGAGGCCCGCTGCCTCGACCTCGCTCCGACGGTCTCCCCGCAGCCGAACATCGCCCGGCACGTCGTCCTGGTCCTCGTCGACAATCTCGACCTGGCCACGCTGCGCGCGCTGCGTTACGGGCGCAGTCTCAAACCGAGTGAGCTGCGGGCCGTGCACTTCGTCATCGATGCCGAGCACGCCGCAGCGCTGCAGGCCGCCTGGGCCGACCATCCCGCTGTCACCGTGCCGCTGCAGGTCATCGACTGTCCCGACCGGCGGCTGGCCCGGGCCGCCCTGGAACTCGTGGTCCGCTACACCGCGAACCCGCGCACGGAGGCGACCCTGCTGTTGCCACGGCGGATCTACTCCCGGTTGCTCGGGCGCCTGCTCCATGACCGAACCGCTGAGGAGATCGCGGAGGTCGTCAGCGGCCTGCCGAGAGCGTCGGCGACGATCGTCCCGTTCAACGTGACCAAAGCGATCAACGCTCTCCCCGAGGACGCGCTCCACGACGAGGCCACCCCCCCGCCGCGTCCCGACGCTGCGGTGCCCACCCGGACGGCTCCGGCCGCCAAACGCCAGGTGGCGACGGCCGACCCCGACGGCCTGGTGCCGATCAGCGATCTGGACTACCGGAGCCGCGCACTGGTCGAGGGTGTCATCCGCGTTGTCGGCTGCACACCGGTGTCGGACAGCCCCACGCTGGAGTTCGAGGTCTGGGACGAGGGTGGCGGGCTCAGCGTCCTCATGTACGGTCGGCGGCAGATCGCCGGTATCCAGCCTGGTGCCCGGATCCGCCTCGAAGGCATGGTCGGCCGGTTCGACGGGCACCTGGCCATGGCCAACCCCACCTACGAACTGCTGCCGGAAGAGCCGGAAGCCCGCTGACCCGACGACTCTCATCGGCGATCCGCGGCGGCTGAGCGAGGACACTCGATCGGATCACGAGGCGGTGCGATGACCCCGAGAGAACGGGGGCAGGGTGGCCCGCAACCGCCGGGTTGACCGGTCCGCGGATGAGATTGCTGAAGGGACGGGAGCCAGATGGACGTTCACCTCGTCACCGCTGCGGGGGTCGAGGAGCGTCCCGTCGAGGAGCTGCCGGCGCTGCTGGACCGCGGGGACGGCCTGGTCTGGGTGGACATCCCCAGCTGTGATAGCGGGGCCGTGCGTGTCCTGTCCGACGTGTTCGGCTTCCATCCGATGGCCGTACAGGACTGCGTCGAACGCAACCGGGTGCCCAAGGTGCACGCCTACGCCGACCACGTGTTCGTCGTGCTGCACGCCCCGGAACGGGGGGACCGCGGACACGTGCACTACATCGAGCTCGACCAGTTCGTCGGCCGGCACTATCTGGTGACCGTCCACGGACCGGTCAACCCGGCGGTCGAACCAGCGGTGGCGCTGCGGGAGACCCGCGCGGTGCTCAGCCGGATCGAGGCGGGACGGCTGCGGCCGGCCACCCCGTTCGAGCTGTCCTACGCGATTGTCTCCGCCCTGACCCGCCACCAGGAGGACTATGTCGAGGCCGTGACCAGCGACGTGTGGCGGCTCGAGCAGCAGGTCACGGGCGGACGCATCGGTGATCCGGAGGAGTTCGTGAACGAACTGTTCCGGGCCCGCCACGGGCTGCTCGCGGTGCGCACCATGGCCGCGTTGAGCGGCGCCATTTACGGGAGGATGACAACCCTCGCCCGCATCTCACCCGAGGGGAACCGGCTGGTCGTCGACATCGCGGATCAGTTCGACCGAGTCCACAGCGTGGCCGACGGCGAACGGGAGTACCTCCAGGGGGTGATCGAGTTCTACCGGACCGTCCTCACCCTGCACGCCATGCTGGTCGGCCAGGCGCAGAGCGAAGAAGTTCAGCATCTCACCCAGGCCAGCTACGCCCAGAACGAGGAGATCAAGAAGATCTCCGCGTGGGCGGCGATCTTCTTCGCGCCGAGCCTCGTCGGCACCGTGTACGGCATGAACTTCGACCACATGCCGGAGCTGCACTGGATCGCCGGCTACCCGTACGCGCTGATCGTCATGGTGCTGGCATCCGCCGCGCTCTACACGGCGTTCAAGCGGCGGGGGTGGCTGTGACCGCCAGCTCTTCCTTGGTGCCATGCGGGACGTCGCTCCACTCATGGACCGCGCGCGGGCGCGGCACGCAGAGCGGCGGGCAGGTCGGTGGCGAGTTGGAACAGTGCGGTTGAGCGGGACTGTCCGGATCGGAGGCGGAGCTGGGCGGAAGATCACCGCGGTTCAACGGAGCGACACACTATCTGAGTACTCGAAAGGATTGTGAAGCGACCGGGGGCGGGGTCGGATCGTCATAGCCTCTGGCGCTCGAGGTTCCACTGGGCTATCACAGTGAGGTGCATCTTCCTCGAGGGCTCAGCCGGGATCGCCTTGCGGTGCTGGCTGCGTTGGCGGCTCCGTTGGCCATGAGTGCCATCCTGGTGCCGCTCCGGACCAGTTTCGCCAACACCGATGCCGCATTGGCCCTGGTGGTGGTGGTGGTGGCTGTCGCCGCGAACGGGCATCGGCTGGCTGGCGTCCTCGCGGCACTGTCCGCGGCGGTGTGGTTCGACTTCTTTCTCACCCAGCCTTACGAGCGGTTCAGCATTACGCGAAGGGCAGACGTCGAGACGACCGTCCTGCTGCTTGTCGTGGGTGTGGCCGTCACCGAGCTAGCCGTCTGGGGACGTCGCCAGCACGAGGCGGCAAGTAGGCGGGCCGGGTATCTCAGCGGCATCCATGCCGCCGCCGAGGGTGTGGCAGCTGGAGGGCCGCCCTCGGCCCTGATCAGTCAAGTATCCGACCAGCTGGTGCGGCTCCTGACGTTGCGTTCGTGCCGCTTCCAGCACGGTATCGGCGGGATCGGTAGTCGGCCACGGTTGCAGCGCGACGGTCAGGTCGTGGTGGGGCACCGAGTATTGGACGCGGAAGCTGAGGGCCTGCCCCGCGACACCGAAACGGTACTCGTTGTGGAAAGTGGCGGGATTCTTCAAGGCAGATTCCTGATGATCCCGACCGCCGACACCCGCCCTACCCTTGAACAGCGGCTCGTAGCCGTAGCGTTTGCAGACCAGGTTGGTGCCGCGCTCGCCGAAACCCACAGCGTTGATCTGTGACGGGATCTTTCTCCCTGTGTCTCCTGTGCTCCGTTGCGAGGCCGAGGTCGAGGCACCGAGGAGACCCGCCGCGGCCGGTCGCGGCGGTGCACGGATGCCGCCACCGGCCGGTGGGCGCACGCTCGAGCGGTTCGATCTTGGTGAAACGTGCCCAGGGGCGAATAGGCGGGTGGGGGCTCTCGTGCTGCGTGGCCGGCAGCCGCTCATCCACTCCCGATTGGGTGTGGTTGCGGCCCGGTGGCGGCGCGCGCAGCGGTGTGACCACCGCAGCCCGGCTCAGAGTGTGATGAAGGTAAGGCTGCGGTCGAGCAGGAACGGCAGGACCGTGCCGAGTGCCTGCACGGTCTCCGCCCGGTTCCCGCCGCCGTCGTGGCAGAGCACGATGTCCCCGGGCCGGGTGGCGAGCATCCGCCG
>JADGOV010000079.1 GCA_017882785.1 Frankiaceae bacterium | reverse complement strand
GCGCTCTCCAGGGATGCGCCGCGAGCATCGGCCAGCAGGACGTCAGCGCCCGGTCCACTCGGGTGGTCGGCCCTCCCGGCGGGCGGTGGCGGCTTCCTGCGCGTCGGCGGTGCCGGCCGCGAGGCGGCGCATCGTCTCGCCCATGCGGACCGCTTCGGTCCAGGGCAGCTGTTGGCCGCGCCAGGCCATTTCCTTAGTGGCCCTGGCTGCGAGGGGCGCGGCGGCGAGGAGCCTGCCGGCGAGTCGCCGCGCCTCGGCCAGCAGGTCCTCGTGTGGCACGACCCAGCCGGCGAGGCCGATCTCGCGCGCCCGCGACGCGTCAATCCGCTCGCCGGTCAGCAGCAGCTCCATCGCACGCTGCCAACCGATCTTCGTCGGTAACCGGATGGCGCCCACCATCGTCGGGAGCCCGAGGGTCACCTCGGGGAAGCCGAAGTGTGCGCGGTCGCTGGCCACGACGAAGTCACAGCCGCACACCAGGGTGAGGCCGTAGCCCAGGCAGTGCCCGTTCACCGCGGCGATCGTCGGCTTCCAGATCTCCATGCCGCTCTCGAAGGAGTTGACCGTCGGTATCTCCCAGAACGACCCTGGCCACGTCCCCGCGGCGCCCGTCGGATCGGCCATGTCGGCGCCGGCACAGAAGGCCCGGCCGGCCCCGGTCACAATCCCCACCCACGCGTCCTCGTCGTCGCGGAAGCGCATCCAGGCCTCGTTCAGGTCCGTGCGCATCTCGCCGTTGATCGCATTGAGCGCCTGTGGCCGGTTGTAGGTGATGGTGGCCACGTGCCCATCGCGGTCGTACCGCACCAGTCCGGTCATGACAGTGTTCTAGCCCATGCGTATGCCCACGCGACCGTCGGGCGTGGGTTCTTGCCCGGGTCCGCCGACGTGGACGCCTCTTGCCGAGTCGGACTCGGCTATTGGGCCGCCACGAGTTCACTACGCGCCTGGAAGATCGTCAACGCTCGACTGGCGACAAGGGGAATATCCGGAATCGAGAACGTCCCGGTGATTCCGGCCACAGTGAACGTGCCTTTCCAGGTGACGATGAGCGTGGCCGTGATGACGCCGTCGACCGCGTAGGTGTGCGTTAGGTAGTACTCGGGGTGATCCTTGGGAAGAATCCCCGGTCGGTACGGGGTGCCCGCCTCGTCTGGACCCGCCGTGCCGTCCCCGTAGTTCCAGCCGTAGTGCGGCTCGGCGTTTAGGACCGCCGGCAGCGGCTGGGTGACAGTGAGGGCCACCGGAGCGCTGTCCGCTGTGGCGTAGATCTGCGGCAGGTTGACCAGACCGCCGGTCGGCGGCGCGGTGTCGATAACGGGATGCGGCAAGTACTTGTCTTTCAGGTACCGGACAAAGGCAGCCTGTGCGTCCGCCAGCGGGATCGCCTTCGGCACTCCCATGCAGCGCGCACCAGGAAGGCGTCGCGGGGGAGCGGCACTGCTGGCCGGGCGCTGGAAGGTCCACATCCGAATCTGACCCGGCGGGCAGGTTGAGATCGCCGCCATGCAGTTGCGGTCGCCGCCGTTGCCGTTCGCGTCGATGGTCTCGTTGCCGGTGCAGGCCAACTCGTAGAACCACTCGACCGGTCGTCCGCTGCCATCGGCGCCACTCGCCGCGTTCGTGGAACCGTAGAAGACACCGTTGACGTAGGAGTAGTGGTAGCCGTCGGGGAGGGTCGTGGGGCATTTATGGTAGGGACAGTAGCTGGAATCTCCCCGCGCGTTACTGAATGGCAGGACTATCAGGCCGGTCACGACAACGAACACAGCTAGTATGCGTTTCACGGAAACTCTACTATGTCGGTAATAAGCCAACCAGTCCGACTCCACTTAACGGCGGCGCTGGCAGAGTATCGATTGCGCGAGGGCAGACGCTCCACTCTTTGTCCCCGTACGTCGATCACATTCTGGGCGGGACTGGACAACGAAAGTGCAACTGTGGTTATGGTTCCTTCGACTGGGTCGCCCCTGGCTGATAGCAGGGTAAATGGCGGACCGTCCAAACGCTGGTGTCTGATCTCGTAGTGCTTGGTGGAGGCGACATAGTCGCGACAGGTTGAGCAGCGCTTGGACGAGTATTTCTCCAGGCCATTCGCGTTACCGGTGATTGCGGACTTGTTCACCGCCGCGTAGTACGCGCGGACAAACGCCGCCGCGCTTGCGGCGGTCGGGCCAGTCGCCGACAAGGAGGGCGTCGCGGTCTTGTTGACCGATGCTGTAGGGGTTGGAGTCGCGCTCAGCGGTGCGAGCGGCTTCGCATTACTCGACTCACTTGAGCAGCCCGCCAGCGACGTTGCGACCGCCGCCAGTACGACGACTGTACGAACCGGGCGAACACGCATGGTCCGGGAGTCTAGGGGCACAGGGGACGACTATGCCGAGAGCAATCCACAGGGGCAGCAACCGGCCGGGGCGATTCCCGACGATGCCGGGGGCGGTGCCGCACCTTTGGATGTTGCGCCGGGCGAGGGCTGGACGCAGCACGCCCACGGCGACCGACCGGCTGCGGCTGACTCCGCACGCTGTCTGCGCGTCGCGATCCGGGCAGAGGTACTGTTGCCGTCCAGCAGTCAAACCCTGGAGGTGAGACCCATCAACGCCACATCAGGCCGGGTGCTCTCACCTGACGGCCGAGCGGTCCGCTCGGCATAGCTGACCGAGCGAGCGCCCATCGGCATCCCGAAAGGCGCTCCCATGTCGGCGTTCCCGTCATCTCACCCTCGATCCGACATTGTCACCAGGCTGCGGGCCGCCGGCTGTGTCTTCCCCGAGGACGAGGCGCGGTTGCTCGTCTCCGCCGCACGGACGCCGGCCGACCTTGCTGCCATGGTCGACCGGCGAGCGTCCGGCCGGCCCTTGGAACACGTCCTCGGCTGGGCGGAGTTCTGCGGACTGCGGATAGCAGTGGACCCCGGAGTCTTCGTACCCCGTCACCGCACCGAGTTCCTGGTCCGCCAAGCCGCCGCCCTTGCCCGCGTGGCTGCCAGCCCGTCCACCGCCCTCGCCCGGCCACGAGCTGTCGTCGTTGACCTGTGCTGCGGCTCGGGAGCCGTCGGCGCCGCGCTGGTCGCGGCCCTGGACTGGGTCGAGTTGTACGCCGTCGACCTCGATCCCGCCGCGGCGCGGTGCGCCCGCCGCAACGTCGCTGCCGCCGGTGGTCAGGTGTATGAAGGCGACCTCTACGAGCCCCTGCCGGCAACGATGCGCGGCCGCGTCGACGTGCTGGTCGCCAACGCACCCTACGTACCCACCGAGGTGGTCCGGTTGCTGCCACCGGAGGCCCGCATGCATGAGCCGAGGATGGCGCTCGACGGTGGCGCGGACGGGCTCGACATTCTGCGGCGGGTGATCGCAGCGGCGCCGATATGGCTGGCACCGGGCGGCCACCTGCTCATCGAGGCGAGCGAGCGGCAGGCGCCGCAGACCGTCGACGCCGTAGCCAGTAGCGGGCTGATCCCGCGGTTGGCCGGTTCCGAGGAGCTGAACGCCACCGTCGTTATCGGAACCAGGCCGGCCCGGTGAGATTGCTGCGCTCACCCCGGTCGCCGGCGGCATAGATTCGACGGGTGCCCGAGGACCTGTTCAGCTCAGCCGGTGAGCAGGCTGAAGCGGCCGTCGCTCCTCTCGCGGTGCGGATGCGGCCGCGGTCGCTCGATGAGGTAGTCGGGCAGCAGCACCTGTTGGGACCGGGTACCCCGCTGCGCCGACTCGTCGAGGGTGGTGCGGCACTGTCGCTGATCCTCTGGGGGCCGCCGGGTACGGGAAAGACCACGCTGGCCCACATCGTGGCCACCGCGACAGCGCGACGCTTCGTGGAGCTCTCGGCGGTGAACGCCGGGGTGAAGGACGTCCGTACCGTTATCGACGCGGCCCGCCGGGATCTCGCGATGACCGGCCGGCAGACAGTCCTGTTCGTTGATGAGGTGCACCGGTTCTCCAAGACCCAGCAGGACGCCCTGTTACCCGCGGTCGAGAACCGCTGGATCACCCTGGTCGCAGCCACCACCGAGAACCCGTTCTTCTCGATCGTGTCCCCCCTGCTGTCCCGCTCGCTCCTGCTCACGCTCGAGACGCTGCGCGATGACGAGGTGCTGACGGTGGTGCGCCGGGCACTCGACGATCCACGCGGCTACGCCGGTCGTGTCCGGTTCACTCCGGAGGCGGAGGAGCACCTGGTCCGGCTTTCCGGCGGCGATGCTCGACGCGCGCTGACCGCTCTGGAGGCGGCGAGCGACGGCTCTGACGGCGACGCGGACCTGGCCGAGGCCATCGACCTGGCGACGCTGGAGCAGGCGGTGGACCGTGCGGCGGTCCGGTACGACCGTGACGGCGACCAGCACTATGACGTGATCAGCGCGTTCATCAAGAGCGTCCGCGGCTCCGACGTCGATGCCGCACTGCACTACTTGGCTCGGATGATCGAAGCCGGCGAGGACCCGCGCTTCATTGCCCGGCGCATCATCATCCTGGCCTCGGAGGATGTGGGCCTGGCCGACCCGACAGCGCTCCCCGTCGCGGTGGCCGCGGCACAGGCCGTTGACCACATCGGGCTGCCGGAGGGTCGCCTCGGCCTCGCGCAGGCGGTGATCCACCTGGCACTGGCCCCCAAGAGCAACGCGGTCATCGCGGCCATCGATGCCGCCCTCGGCGACGTCCGGCGTGGGCTTGTCGGCCGGGTACCGGCGCATCTTCGGGACGCCCACTACGCCGGGGCGACGCGGCTGGACCACGGCCGGGGGTACCGCTACGCGCACGACTTCCCCGGGGGCGTCGTGGCTCAGCAGTACGCCCCGGACCCGGTCGACGGGCGGGACTACTACGCGCCGAGTGCGTTCGGCGCCGAATCAGGGCTGGCTGAGCGGTTGGCTCGACTGCGTGGCATCGTGCGCGCCGACCGTCCCGTACGTGCCAGCGCCGGAGGGTTCCGGCCCCGTTGCACCCCGGAGGCGCCCAGCGCCGATGACCTCGCCACCTACGGCGAGGGAAGCGAACCGGCCGACTAGGGGCCCGGTTGGCCGTCGGGGTTGCTCCAGCGTTGTGGCTCCCCCTGACGGTCGCCGATCACGTTGCCTGCCGGGTTGTCCGTTCAGGACGCAAATAGGGGACCGCCAGCGCAGGAAACGCGATCCTGGACGATCGGGCGATGCGAGGATCCGCAACGTACGGTCACGGTCCGGGACAGCGTGCAGAAACGATTCGGCGGCGCGGCACCGCGTCGGGGACAATCAGTAGATGCGTTCTGAAGACATCCGCCAGCGCTTCCTGCGATTCTTCGAACGCCACGGGCACACCGTGGTTCCCTCGGCGAGTCTGATCGCCACCGACCCGACCCTGCTGCTGGTCAACGCCGGGATGGTGCCGTTCAAGCCCTACTTCCTCGGGCAGGAACAGCCGCCGTACCGACGGGCCGCCAGCGTGCAGAAGTGCGTGCGGACGCCGGACATCGACGTTGTCGGCACGACGACCAGGCACCTCACGTTCTTCCAGATGGCCGGCAACTTCTCCTTCGGGGACTACTTCAAGTCCAAGGCCATCCCCTACGCCTGGGAGCTGCTGACCTCGTCGGTGGATGACGGCGGCTACGGCTTCCCGCCGGAGAGGCTCTGGGCGACGGTATACACCGACGACGACGAGGCGTACGAGCTCTGGACCGGCACGGTCGGCCTGCCACCCGAGCGCGTGCAGCGGCGGGGCAAGGAGGACAACTACTGGTCGATGACAGTGCCCGGTCCCTGCGGGCCGTGCAGCGAGATCTACTACGACCGCGGCAGCGAGTACGGCCGGGAAGGCGGCCCGATCGCCGACGAGGAGCGCTACCTGGAGGTCTGGAACCTCGTCTTCATGCAGTACGAGCGCGGTGCCGGCGAAGGCTACGACTACCCCATCCTGGGCGAGTTGCCGTCGAAGAACATCGACACCGGCCTCGGCCTGGAGCGGATGGCGACGATCCTGCAGGGCGTCGAGAACGTCTACGAGACCGACCTGCTCCGCCCGGTCCTCGACACCGCGGGGGAGTTGGCCGGAATCCGCTACGGCGCGGATCACACCGCCGATATCCGGCTGCGCATCGTCGCCGACCACACCCGCACCGCCACCATGTTGCTCGTCGACGGCGTGATCCCGAGCAACGAGGGTCGCGGCTACGTGTTGCGCCGGCTGCTCCGCCGCGTCGTCCGCTCCATGCGACTGCTCGGCTACCCCGACCCGGCGATGGCGACGCTGGCCGCGGTGGTGCGGGACACCCTGGGGCCGTCCTACCCAGAGCTGATCACCGACTTCGGCCGGATCGAGGCCGCCGTGCGCGCCGAAGAGGAGTCCTTCCGGGCCACCCTCGTCGCGGGCGAACGGCACTTCTCCCGCATGGCCGCCGAGGGGGCGATCTCCGGGGAGGACGCCTTCAGCCTGCACGACACCTACGGCTTCCCGGTGGAGATCACCATGGAGATGGCCGCGGAAGCCGGGCTGAGAGTCGATGAGGAGGGGTTCGGCCGGTTGATGGCCGAGCAGCGGAGGCGGGCCCGGGCGGACCGGCTGCGGAGCAAGGGGCACGCCGATGTCTCCGCCTACCGCTCGCTGCTGGACACCGCCGGCCCGTCGAACTTCACCGGCTACGACGAGGTCGTGACCGAGGCCACCGTCCGAGGCGTGGTCGGCGTCGAGGGCGACGCGGACGGTTTCCCCGAGGTGGAGGTCGTGCTCGATCGGACGCCGTTCTACGCCGAAGGCGGTGGGCAGCTCGCGGACGCCGGCCGGATCCGTCTCGCCGACGGCACGGACCTCGAGGTGTACGACGTGCAGAAGCCGATAGGTGACCTCGTGGTGCACCGGGCGCGCGTGCTGGCGGGCGAGCCGGTCCCCGGGGCGTCGGCCGTCGCCGAGGTCGACGTCGAGCGTCGCAAGTCGATCTCCCGGTCGCACACGGCGACCCACCTCGTCCACCAGGCGATCAGGTCCGCGCTCGGTGAGACCGCAGCGCAGGCCGGTTCCCTCAACGCGCCGGGGCGGTTGCGCTTCGACTTCTCCGCCCCCGGCGCGGTGCCGCCCAGCGTGCTGGCCGACGTCGAGCAGCAGGTCAACGAGGTGCTGGTGGCCGACCTCCCGGTCCGGGCGTTCGTCACCACCCAGGAGGAGGCCCGTCGGATCGGCGCGCTGGCGCTCTTCGGGGAGAAGTACGGCGACGCGGTGCGGGTCGTCGAAGTCGGGGACTACGCCCGTGAGCTGTGCGGCGGCACCCATGCGCTGCGTTCCGGTCAGCTCGGGCTGGTCAAGCTACTGGGCGAGTCCAGCATCGCGGCCGGCACCCGCCGCGTCGACGGCTTGGTCGGCCTTGACGCGTTCCGTTTCCTGGCTCGCGAGCACGTGTTGCTCAACCAGGTTGCGGACGCGCTGAAGTCCCGCCCGGAGGAGGTGCCGGACCGGATCGCGGCCACGCTAGCGCGGCTCCGGGACGCCGAGCGCGAGCTGGAGCGGGTCCGCGCGGCAGCCGTGCTCGGCGCGGGCGCTGACCTGGCGGCGAGTCCGCAGGACGTCTTCGGCGTGGCCGTCGTCACCCACGAAGCGCCGCCGGAGACCAGCGCGGAGGACCTCCGCAGGCTGGCGCTCGACGTCCGATCCCGCATCGACGCCGGGCGACCTGCCGCGGTCGTGCTGGGCGCGGTCAGCAAAGGTCGGCCGGTGGTCGTGATCGCGGTCAACGAGATCGGCCGCCAGTGGGGCCTGTCCGCCGGGGAGTTGGTGCGCGGCGTCGCCCCGATCCTCGGCGGCGGTGGCGGGGGTAAGGACGACGTGGCGCAGGGTGGTGGCACCCAGCCGGCCGCGCTGGGGGCGGCCCTTACCGCGGCGCGGGACCTCGTCGGCCGCCTGGTGACAGGCGGATGAGTCAACAGAGGGCCGCCTGAGGCGCGGGGTCCGCATCGGGGTGGACGTCGGCTCGGTCCGGGTCGGCGTGGCGATCAGCGATGCGGACGGGCTCGTGGCCACCCCGCTCACGACACTGACGCGCGACCCGGCCCACAGCGAGGCCGCCGGCGCGCCCGGCCTTGCGATGCTGGCCGACCTGGCAGCGGAACGGGCCGCACTGGAGATCGTTATCGGGCTGCCTCGATCCCTGGCCGGCGGGGAGGGTCCCGCCGCCCGGGCCGCGCGGTCCTATGCCGAGGCGCTGGCCAGGGTACTGGCCGCCCGTGCGATGGCGGTCCCGATCCGCTTGGTCGACGAGCGGTGGAGCACGGTGCACGCTTCGCGGCTGCTGCGTGGGAGTGGCACCCCCGGCGGGGAGCGCCAAAGGCGTACTGTCATCGATCAAGCAGCGGCGGCAGTAATCCTGCAGGCGGCTCTGGACAATGAGCGGGCCGTCGGCTCGCCCCCCGGAGAGGCGATGTCATGAGCGTCCACGGCGACCTTGGGCTTGGCCTGCGCCACGAGGACGAACGCCCGCCCCGCAAACGGCGGCCGCGCGCAACCGGCATGGGACGGGCCGCGGTGATTGCTGTGGTGCTCGTCGGACTGCTGGCCGTGGTCGGCGCGGGCGTGTTCGGGGTCCGCGCCGTGTCCCGCAGGCTGATTCCCGGCGACTACAAGGGCGCCGGCACGGGAGCGGTGACTGTGCAGGTCCGTACCGGCGAAACCGCCAGCGACATCGCTGCCACGCTCAGCGAGGCCAAGGTGGTCAAGACCGCCGGAGCCTTCCGCCGGGCCGCCGTCGACGACAAGCGCTCCGGCGGCATCCAGCCCGGCTACTACCGGCTGCGCAGCGGGATGAGCGCCAGTGCCGCTCTCACGCTGCTGCTCTCACCGTCCGCCCGTCTCAACAGCCGCGTCGTCATCCCCGAGGGCACCACACTGCCTGTCGCCCTGCAGACCCTGGCCTCCGAAGCGCACATCAGCCTCCCCGCGTTGCAGCAGGCGGCCGCGTCGCCCGCCGGACTCGGGCTGCCGGCGCAGTGCCGGGGCGGACTGGAGGGCTGCCTGTTCCCCGCGACCTACAGGCTCGCGCCGGGTACGACGGCAACCGCTGCCCTGCGGGAGATGCTGGACCGCTTCGCCCAGGCTGGCGACAGTGTCGGTCTGGCCGCCGGCGCCACGGCGCTGCACCTCACGCCCTACCAGGTGATCACCGTCGCCTCGCTGCTGGAGAAGGAGGCGCGGCTGCCAGCCGACTTCCCGAAGGTGGCCCGGGTGGTCTACAACCGGCTGGCGATCGGGCAACACCTGCAACTTGATTCCACCGTGGTCTACATCACAAAGAACCGCACCGGCAAGGTTTCCAAAGCGGAGACGCTGGCGCCGTCCGCCTACAACACCTACCTGCACCCGGGCCTGCCGCCCACGCCGATCGACTCGCCGGGCGAGGCGGCGCTGCGGGCCGCGCTGCATCCGGCCGCGGGCAACTGGCTGTATTTCGTCGCGATCGACAAGAGCGGCCGGACCATGTTCTCCCACGACTACGCCGACTTCACGAAGTGGAAGCTCGTCGGGAAGCGCAACGGGGTGGTTTGAGCCGGTCGCGGGCGGCAGTGCTCGGCTCACCGATCGGGCACTCGCTCTCGCCGGTGCTGCACCGCGCGGCCTACCGCGAACTCGGGCTCGACTGGGAGTACGAGGCAATCGACTGCGATGTCCCGGCGCTGGCCGGGACCCTGGGCCGACTGGCCGGCACCCACGCGGGTCTATCGCTGACGATGCCATTGAAGGAAGCGGTGCTGCCGCTGCTGGCGGAGGTGACCAGCGAGGCCCGGGACATCGGCGCGGTCAACACCGTGGTCTTCGCCGACGGCGCCTTAGACCGTCGACTCGGCTACAACACCGATGTCATCGGCGTGTTGGCCGCGCTGGAGGAGTTGGGCATCGACCCGGCCGGCGAGCCGGTCGGGCTGCTCGGCGCAGGCGGCGCGGCCCGGGCGGTGCTCGCCGCCCTGGCACGCCGGGGGGTGGGCGAGGTCGTCGTCGTCGTCCGCACCCCAGCCCGCGCCGCGGGGCTGCTCGACCTTGCTCGCCGCTTGGGGGTGGCGGCCCAGGTTCGGCCGTGCTCCCCCCGCGCGCTGGTAGGGGTGCGATTGGCGATCTCGGCGGTACCGGCCACGGCAGCAGGTACCACGGAAGGACTCGGGTCGCCGAGCTGGCCGGTGGACCTTCCGCTGTTCGACCTGAGCTACGCGCCGTGGCCGACCCCGCTCGCGGCCATCGCGCTGGCCGCGGGCGCGCCGGTGGTCGGCGGCCTGCCCATGTTGGTCGCGCAGGCCGCGGAGCAGGTGCGGCTGATGACCGGGCGGAGGCCGCCGACCGACGTGATGCGGTCGGCCGGTGAAGCCGCGCTGTCCGCTGGCTAGCCGGGCCTACCTGCCAGGGTGACGCCATCCGTCTGCAGGTTCTCATCCGGCGCGAACGCGTCGAGGTTGAGGACCCGTCCCGTCAGCGTCTGCGAATCGAACACGTACGGCACTCCGTTGGACGCCAGCACGTCCGGCCCGTCGGTGACGTGGAAGTGCAGGCGCGGCGCGGTAGAGCTGCCGGTGTTGCCCGCCAGTTCGACCGGGGGGAGTGGCTACAGCGCCAGAACGGTCAGAGCGTGGATGACCAGTCCGGCGAGGGCACCGACCAACGTGCCGTTGATCCGGATGAACTGCAGGTCGCCGCCGACCTGCAACTCCACCTTGCGGCTGGTCTCGGTCGCGTCCCAGCGTTCGACCGTGTCGGTGATGGTCCGGGTCAGCTCGTGTCGATAGTTGGTGACCACGTAGCCGGCGGCGTCCTCCAACCACACGTTCACCTTCTCACTCAACGCGGGCTCGGCCGCGAGTCGGCCACCGAACTCGACCAGCCTGTCGGTGGCCCGTTGCCGCAGCTCGCTGGCGGGATCCTCGACCAACTCCACCAGCAGCTGCCGGCCGGCAGCCACGACGTCGCCGAATGCGCGGCCCACCTCGGGATGGTTGAGCAGTCCGCCGGTCAACTCCTCGAGCCGGGCCATCGTGTCCGGGTCGGTCCGTAGGTCCTCGGCCAGTTGACCGAGGAACCTGTCGAGGCCCTGCCGCCAGGGGTGGTGCGGATCGTCGGCGACGTCGGCGGCGGCCCGCACCAGTTCGGCGTGCACCCGAGATGCCACCCGCTGGTCGAGGAAGTCCGGTGACCACAGCGGCGCCTCCGTGATGACCAGCTTGATCACCGTCGCGCGGTTGTTCTGCAACCACTCGTGCAGCCGGGTGACGCCGATGTCCACGAGGCGGTGGTGGGCGCCGTCGTCGACGATCCGCCGCAGGAGCGTACCGAGCGGTGGGCCGAGGGACACCCCGGCGAGTCGTTGCCGAACCGCGCGCTCCAGCACGGCGAGCACGTCCTCGTCGCGCAGCACCGCCATGGCGCTGCGTACGGCAACCGCCACCTCCGCCACGACGCGCTCGGCGTGCGTCCGGGTCGCCAGCCAGGAGCCCACCCGCGCCGGCACGTTGGCCCGGCGCAGCCGGTCGCGGACCACCTCCTCGGACAGGAAGTTGGTTCCGATGAAGTCACCGAGGTTATGTCCGAGCGCGTCCTTGCGCGTCGGGATGATTGCCGTGTGCGGGATCGGCAGCCCCAGAGGTCGGCGGAACAGCGCGGTGACCGCGAACCAGTCGGCCAGACCGCCGATCACCCCGGCCTCGGCCGCGGCGCGCAGATAGCTCACCCAGCCCGGGCCACCGGCACTCTCCACCCGCCAGGCCACCACGTATGTCACGGCCGCGACCAGCAACAGCCCGGTGGCCAGGGTCTTCATCCGACGCAGGCTCCGCCGGCGCATCTCCTCCGCCGGCCGGGTCGGCCCGGACTGCGGCGGCTGCGTCGAGGGAGGCACTCCCGCGAACCTAGCCCAGTCTCGAGGATTTCCGGCTGCGCCGTGCCCGGCCTACTACGTCCAGGGCACGATCCCGTGCCCTGGCGCCGCGGCCCCAGCGCGTGGCCTTCCCGTCAACTCGGGACGGCCTTGAGCAACTCGGTGAGTCCGTCGTCGACGCCGCGGCGCAGCACGTCGAGGTCGGCGGTGCTGTCGTGGGCGCCGCTGAACCCGAAGTGCAACTCGCCGAGGTAGGAGATGACCGCCACCCCAATCCGCCTGTGTCCGCCGAGCGGCACATACGGGTAGAAGTGCAGCATCCGTCGGCCCAGGGCGTAGAGCGGCACCGGCGGGCCCTGCATGGTAGTGATCACCGTGGCGATGCTGTGCTGCGGGAGTTTCGTGGCGATCCGCAGCGCGGGCGCGACCAGCGCCGGCGCCAGCGCGGACAGGCCCATGAGGTCGTCCCCGGCGGCGGCCTGCGCGACGTCCTTCAGGTGGGAGACCTGCGTACTGATGGCGTGCAGCCGCTCGACCGGGTCCGCGGCGCCGACGGGCAACTCGGCGAGGATGGACCCGACCCGGTTGCCCGCCCCCGAATCCCCCGGGCGGCGGATCGACACCGGGACCTGGGCGCGCAGCCGTACTCCGTCCACTCGCTCACCGCGGGAGAGCAGCAGGTCCCGGAAGCCGCGGGTGACGAGGGAGAGCACGACGTCGTTCACCGTGCCGCCGAAGGCGCGTCGAACCGTCTGCACCTCGTCGAGCGGAGCTCGTGACCAGTCCCATCGCCGGTGCGCACCAGTCCAGCCGGTCAGCGACGTTGCGGTGGCGGGGCGGCCGAGCCCGGCGAGGGACACCATCCCCTTCGCCGTCCCGGCGATCCGGCTCGTGGCCTGCCTGGGGTGGGTCAGTCCGCCGGCCACCCAGCGCAGCGACTGGGTCGAGCTGGCCAGCTGGCTGCCGACGGCGTCGGCGATCAGCCGCTGACTCGACGGTTCGGGTCTGGGCTCCCAGGTGTCCGGCGGCGGCCGTGGGCTGTCCGGCTCGCGGCCGAGGATCAGGGTGGTCATCTCGATGGCGGCGAGGCCGTCGGCCATGCTGTGATGCACCTTGTTGATCTGCGCCCAGGCGCCCTCGGCCAGGCCTTCGACCACCCACATCTCCCACAGCGGCTTCGTCCGGTCCAGGTGCTGGGACATGATCCGGCCGGCGAGCAGGCGCAGCTGGTCGTCGCCGCCGGGCGCCGGAAGGGCGGTGCGGCGCAGGTGGTAATCGAGGTTGAAGTGCGGATCGTCGACCCAGACCGGCCGGGCCAGATCCAACGGGACGGACCGCACCTTCTGCCGATGCCGTTGGCTCAGCGGCAGCGTCCTGCGGACCAGCGCGTGGAACTCCTCGTGGCTGGGCGCCGGCCCCTCGAAGATCGCCAGCGAGCCCATGTGCAGCGTGGTGGATGCGTCTTCCAACAGCAGGAATGACGCGTCAAGCGCGCTCATCCGTTGCACTGGGGCACCTCTCTCCTGTCGTGTCCTTGATAGCAGCCCGTCAAGGGCGTCGAGTGCGCGGGGCTGGCAGCCCGGCACCGTCCCCGGCCCTCGTCGCCGCCTATCCTGTCGCGCACCGTGGTCGCGGGAGATGGAGACTGCTATCAGCGGCGGGTTGTCGGGGACCCGCCAAGGGGTGCAGGCGATGAATGGACAACGTCGGAACGGGCTGGCCGGGCCAGCCGGCGGGCTGGCAGGCGTCCTGGTCGTGTCCTCTGCGTCGGCGGCGAGCGCGCCCGTTGTGACGAGCCTGGTGTCGGTCGGGCCGGGCGGCCAGTAGGGCAACGACTACAGCGGCCTCCAGAGCGGCCCGGCCGTCTCAGCGGATGGTCGGTACGGCGCCTTCGACTCGATCGCGTCGAACCTCGCACCCGGGGATACCAACGGCCTGTCCGACGTGTTCGGCTCGATCGGCTGGCCGGGGTGACCCGCCGGGTCTCGGTCGGCGCCGCCGGTCAGGCCAGCTCTGGCGTCGGGCGACGGCCGGTATGTGATTCAGCATCCTCTTCCGGATTGCGCCAGGGAGCTGTTCCGGAGGCCTCCTCACGGCCCGACGAGGATCGCTCGATGGGTGCCTACGTATACGTCCCCTACTGGGCCCGGTACACGCCGATGCGGACCAGGGCAGAGGCCAGACGCGCCTGCCAACCGGGGCAGCCTGGGGACTGCGCAGCCCTGTCCTGAATGACCAAGCCGTGGGAGTCCGACGAGAGCTGAGGCTGACAGCTGTCCCCATCGGTCCGTCGAGCTGCTGTTCAGGGACGACGACAGACCGGTTGTCGTCGAGTTCAAGACCAACGCCGCCGTGGACGATGAAGCCTTCGGCGTGGCGTCCTGACCGTGGCGTGGCTCCGTTCTGCAGGAAGGCCATCCATGTCCGAAATCGCGCGCACAGGCGCATCCGTCGGCCGCGCCCGAGCGTTGGCTCAGCAGCTCCACGAGGGCCAGCAAGACAAAGCGGGTCGCCCGTACATCGACCACCCCGCGCGCGTTGCCGCCGCGGTGCATGCTCGCGGTGGTGGCGAGCACATCGAGGCCGCCGCCTGGCTGCACGACACCGTAGAAGACACTCCGCTGACCCTCGATGACCTGAAGGATGAGGGCTTCTCACCTGTCGTCATCGACGCCGTGGACGCCCTGACCCGCTGGCCGAATCTCAGCGACGACGAGTACTTCACCCGCGTCAAGATGAACTACGTAGCCCTTCAAGTGAAGTGTGCCGACATCGCAGACAACGCTGACCCAGCCCGTCTCGCGCTACTGAATGGTCCCGCGCAACAGAGGCTGACGCAGAAGTACGAGCACGCCCGCGAGGCGCTCGGGATCGATCGCCCGGAAGCCTCGGGACTGGGTAAGGCTTGATCGGGCTCTACAAGACCACGACCGAGGTCCGTCAAGACAACGGTGCAACTGATGTGGGCCAGGCTCAGTTCCGGCCCCGGCGTCAGCGCAGACGGACCCGGTCCGGGGTGAGTTCGGCGAGTGAGGTGACACCGAGGAGCTGCAGAGTCCGGCGTACCTCCTGGGCCAGGACGTCAGCCGCCCGTTGCATGCCCCGCTCCCCGCCGGCCATCAAACCGTAGAGGTAGGCGCGACCGACCAGACAGCTTCGGGCACCCAGAGCGATGGCGGCCACGACGGCGGGCAGCTGCTCCAGCGGTGTCGGCGCCCGGTCGAGCTGGCGGCCGCCCCGGTTGGACAGCACCACCGCGTCCGCACCGGCCTCGATGACCGCCCGCGCGT
>JADGOV010000078.1 GCA_017882785.1 Frankiaceae bacterium | reverse complement strand
TGCTGTCCAGCCTCGTGGTGATCGCCGCCTACCTGCTCTACGCCGCGCTGTCCACCGGGCAGACGGACGCGCTGCGGGGGCTGTCCGTGCCGCGGGAACTCGCCCTGTCCCTGGGCACCACCCTCGGCGTGGCCGCCCTTGCCCTGCCGCTGCTGGTGCCGATGCGCCGGGCCGGAGTGCGGTTGCGACCGGCGCTGCGCTTCCCGGCCGGGGTCGCCCCACGGGTGCGGGCGCTGGCGCTCAGCGGTGCGGCGGTGCTGATAGCCCAGCAGGCGTCCGTGGCGGTCGTCGTGCACCTTGCCGGCAGCTATGCCCCGCGTGGTGGCATCGTGCTCTACACCCTGGCGTGGACCCTGTTCCTGCTGCCGTGGGCGATCCTCGCGGTGCCGATCGCGACGAGCGCGTTCCCCACCCTGTCCGCCCGCGCGGAGGGCGGTGACCACGCCGGGTTCGCCGCAGTCGTGGCCGGCAGTACCCGCGCCGTCCTGCTCTGCACCGCCGGTGCCGCGGCCGCTCTGGTCGCCACCGCCGAGCCGGCCGCCCGGGTGCTGATCCAGGGCACCCGGGGCACCCCCGACCCGCACGAACTCGCCGCCGCGGTGATCGCCTTCGCACCGGGGCTCATCGGGTACGGGCTCGTGGCCCAACTCGGTCGGGCCCTGTTCGCCGCCGACGCCGGATCGGCCGCCGCGGTGGCCATCGGCATCGGCTGGGTAGCGGTGATCGTCGCTGACCTCGTGGTGGTACCGGCCGCCCCACGGGGCCGGGGCGTTGCCGCCCTCGGCATCGGCAACACGGTCGGCATGACCGTGGCCGGCCTGCTGCTGCTGGCAGCGCTGTTCGCCCGCGCCGGCCGGGCCGCCCTGGCCGGGCTGCCCCGGGCCGCGGCGGCCGGCGCGCTGGGCGCGGTCGTCGGTGGACTTGCCGGGGCGAGGGTCGCCGCCGCATGGTCCGGCAGTGGGCTCCTCGCCAGCCTCGGCGCCGTGGTCCTCGCCGGTGCGACCGTCCTCGCGGTCTTCGGCGCGGTGGTCCTCGTTGCCGACGGCCGCGACCTGCGGGCCTTGCTGGCCCGGCGGTACGCCGGTGTCTGAGCTGGGCGGTGTTCGGGTCGGGCTCGTGCTGGGCAGCAGTACGGGTGGCATCGGTCAGCACGTGGCCGCGCTGGTGCGAGGGCTGCGGGGCCGCGGGGCCTCGGTCGCGGTCTACGGCCCGGCGGCCGCGAACGACCTGTTCGGCTTCACTGCGGCCGGCGCGCGCTTCGCCGCGGTGGAGATCGGCCCCGCACCACGGCCGGCGGCCGACGCCCGGGCCCTGCGCGCACTGCGCCGCCACCTCCTCGCGGACGCCGGCGGGGTTCACGTGCTGCACGCGCACGGCCTGCGCGCCGGCCTGCTCGCCGGTCTGCTCCGCCCGCGGCCGGTGCCGCTGGTGCTCACCCTGCACAACATGCCGCCGGCCACCCACGTCCGGCGAGAACGGCTGCTGGCTCACGTGGAGCGCTGGAGCGTACGCCGGGCCGACGTGGTGCTCGCCGCCTCCGCCGACCTGGCCGCCCGGGCCGGCGCGCTGGGCGCCGCCGACGTCCGCTTCGCGCCGGTCGCCGCGCCCACCCTGCCGCCGCCCACGCATTCCCCCTCCGAGGTGCGCGCCGAGCTGGCCGCGGGAGGGCGGCCCCTGCTGCTGGCCGTCGGTCGGCTACACCCGCAGAAGGGCTTCGACGTCCTCATCGAGGCGGCCACCTCGTGGGCCGCACGCGAGCCGCCCCCGCTCGTAGTGATCGCCGGCGCCGGCCCGGAGGAGGCCACGTTGCGGGCCCACATCCACGCCGCCGACGCCCCGGTCCGACTGCTCGGCCGGCGCGCGGACATCGCCGACCTGCTCGGCGCCGCCGACGTCGTCGTGCTGCCCAGCCGGTGGGAGGCCCGCGCGTTGACCGCTCAGGAGGCACTGCGGGCCGGCGCGCCGTTGGTCGCCACCGCCGTCGGCGGCCTGCCCGACCTCCTCGGGGATGCCGCGGTGCTGGTGCCGCCAGGGGACCCGAACGCCCTGGCCGGCGCTGTCGCCGGTCTTCTCGACCATCCCGCGACCGCCCGGGCGCTCGCCGAGCGCGGTCGTCTGCAGGCTGCGAGCTGGCCGGACGAGGAGGCGATGCTCGGCCAGCTCGCCGGCCTCTACCGCCAGCTCACCCCAGGGCAGGACCCGTGAGCCGGGGCAGCTGGTGACACGTCGGCCCGACTGCCCGGTGCCAGAGCCGCTCGGGAGTTACCATGGGTTCCCGTGGACCGCCGGGATTCCCCGGTCGGCAGAATCCCACGGGAGACGCATTGGGCTCGCGGCAGCCGACCCGGCACGTGTTCGTCACCGGAGGCGTCGCCTCCTCACTCGGCAAGGGGCTGACCGCGTCGAGTCTCGGTCGCCTGCTCAAGGCCCGGGGTTTGCGGGTCACGATGCAGAAGCTCGATCCGTACTTGAACGTCGACCCCGGCACCATGAACCCGTTCCAGCACGGCGAGGTCTTCGTCACCAACGACGGCGCCGAGACCGACCTCGACGTCGGGCACTACGAACGCTTCCTCGATGAGGACCTGCACGGCTCGGCGAACGTCACGACCGGGCAGGTGTACTCCACGGTGATCGCCAAAGAGCGCCGGGGGGAGTACCTCGGCGACACGGTGCAGGTCATCCCGCACATCACCGACGCGATCAAGGCGCGGATCCGGGCCCTCGCCGAGCCGGCGGAGGTGGACGTGGTCATCACCGAGGTCGGCGGCACCGTGGGCGACATCGAGTCGCTGCCGTTCCTGGAGTCGATCCGCCAGGTGCGCAACGAGGCAGGCCGGGCGAACTGCTTCTTCCTCCACGTCTCGCTGGTGCCCTACATCGGTCCTTCGGGAGAGCTGAAGACCAAACCCACCCAGCACTCGGTGACGGCGCTGCGCTCGCTGGGTCTGCAGCCGGATGCCATCGTCTGCCGTTCCGACCGACCGCTACCCAAGGCGCTCAAGCGCAAGATCTCCATGCTGTGCGACGTCGACGAGGACGCCGTCGTCTCCGCAGCAGACGCACCGTCGATCTACGACATCCCGAAGGTGCTGCACGCGGAGGGGCTCGACGCCTACGTCGTGCGCCGCCTCGGCCTGCCGTTCCACGATGTGGACTGGACCGACTGGGACGATCTGCTGCGCCGCGTGCACCGACCTGCCAGGCACGTCACGATCGCCCTGGTCGGCAAGTACGTCGGGCTGCCGGATGCATACCTGTCCGTCTGCGAGGCGCTGCGCGCCGGCGGCTTCGCCGACGATGCCCGAGTCGAGATCCGCTGGGTGTCCTCCGACGACTGCGCGACCCCGGCGGGTGCCGCGAGCAAGCTCGACGGCGTGGACGGCGTGCTCATCCCCGGCGGGTTCGGGGTCCGCGGCATCGAGGGCAAGCTCGGCGCCATCCGGCACGCCCGGGAGCAGGCCATCCCGGTGCTCGGCCTCTGCCTCGGCCTGCAGTGCATGGTCATCGAGGTGGCCCGCGACCTCGCCGGGCTGGCCGGGGCCAACTCGACGGAGTTCGATCGGGCGACACCGCACCCGGTGATCGCCACGATGGCCGACCAGCGCGACGTGGTCGCCGGCGAGCGCGACATGGGAGGCACGATGCGACTCGGGCTCTACCCGGCAGAACTGGAGCCCGGCACGATCGTCGCCGGCGCCTACGGCCTCACCCGGGTCGACGAGCGGCATCGGCATCGCTACGAGGTCAACAACGCCTACCGGGACGCACTGGGCGAGGCAGGTCTGGTGTTCTCCGGCACGTCCCCGGACGGCCGGCTCATCGAGCACGCCGAGTTGTCACCCGAGATCCACCCGTTCTTCGTCGGCACCCAGGCCCATCCCGAGTTCCGGTCTCGACCGACCCGGGCCCATCCGCTCTTCCGCGCCTTCATCGCGGCCGCCCTCGACCACGCCGCGGCGCGGGGCACCGCGCTGGCCGGCGTCGACCTGCTCTCCATCCGGCAGTGACTCCGGCAGTGGCAGGGGCGGCGACTCCGGCCGGGGCTGGTGTCGTCGACGTGCCGGCGAGCTACCCGGTCCAGGAGGTCGTCGAGCACTTCAGCGGCCCGGTGATCTCGGTGCGTACCGACGTCGTACGCATGCCGGACGGTGACCTCGCGCGGCGGGACTACGCCATCCACCCGGGCGCGGTCGGGGTGATCGCGCTCGATGAGCAGGAGCGGATCCTGCTCCTGCAGCAGTACCGCCACCCGCCACGTCGTCTGCTGTGGGAGCCGCCGGCCGGCATCCTTGACGTGGTGGGCGAACCGGCGCTGCAGGCCGCCAAGCGCGAGCTCTATGAGGAGGCGGCCTACGTGGCCGCCGAGTGGTGGCTGCTGGCCGACCTGCTGACCTCCCCCGGGATGAGCGACGAGGCGTTGCGGATCTTCTTGGCCCGCGGGCTGACCCCGGTGCCGATCGCCGACCGTTACGTCGGTGTGCACGAGGAGGCCGACATGCCGGTGCAGTGGGTGGCGCTGGAGGACGCGGTGACCGCGGCCCTGGGTGGAGCGCTGCACAACCCCACCGCGGTCGTCGGCATCCTCGCGCTGTACGCGGTCCGGCAGCGAGGCTGGGGTGATCTGCGGGCGCCCGACACGCCGTGGCCCGAGCGGCCGACCGGTGGCGGATCGAGCGCCTGAACGGGTGTCACTCGCCGGTTCAGCACCTCGCAGAACGGTCATCGGATCTAAACTCGACGCGCTCGCCGGCCAGGATGCCGGGGCGCGGACCCGGACGGAGGCGCCAGGTGAAGGTCGGAATCCCGCGCGAGGTCAAGGACAACGAGTTCCGGGTCGCCATCACCCCGGCCGGCGTGCACGAGCTGGCAGTCGCCGGTCACGAGGTGTTCATGGAGAAGGATGCCGGAGTGGGCTCCTCCATCCCGGACGAGGACTTCATCGCCGCCGGCGGGCAGGTCCTCGGTGCCGCGGACGACGTGTGGAGTTCTGCGGACCTCGTGCTGAAGGTCAAAGAGCCGGTCGCCGCGGAGTATCCGCGGCTGGGCTCCAAGCCCGGCCAGGTCCTGTTCACCTACCTCCATCTCGCCGCCTCCCGGGAGTGCACCGACGCCCTGCTGAGCAGTGGGGTCACCGCCGTCGCCTACGAGACCGTCCAACTGCCGGACCGCTCGCTGCCGCTGCTCGCGCCGATGAGCGAGGTGGCCGGCCGGCTGGCGCCGCAGGTCGGGGCCTACCACCTGATGGCCCAGGGCGGCGGTCGCGGCGTACTCATGGGCGGAGTGTCCGGGGTGTACGCGGCCAAGGTGGTCGTCCTCGGCGCCGGTGTCTCGGGGATGAACGCCGCGGCGATAGCCCTGGGCATGCAGGCCGAAGTCCTGCTGCTGGACAAGAACGTCGAGAAGCTGCGAGCCGCGGACCGGATCTACCAGGGACACCTGCAGACCGTGGCATCCAACGCCTACGAGGTGGAGAAGGCTTGTCTCGACGCCGACCTGGTGATCGGCGCGGTGCTGGTGGCGGGCGCGAAGGCGCCGACGCTGGTCAGCGACGAGCTGGTCTCCGGGATGAGGCCCGGTTCGGTTCTCGTGGACATCTCCATCGACCAGGGCGGCTGCTTCGCCTCGTCCCGGCCGACGACGCACTCCGAGCCGACCTACCCGGTCGGCGGCAGCGTGTTCTACTGCGTGGCCAACATGCCGGGCGCCGTGCCGCACACCTCGACCTACGCGTTGACCAACGTGACCCTGCCGTACGCGGTGGAGATCGCCAACAACGGCCTGCGCGCGGCAGTCGACGCCGACCCCGCGCTGCTGCTAGGGGTCAACGTCGCCGCCGGGCAGGTCACCTACGGTCCGGTCGCGCAGGCGCACGGACTGCCGTTGGCCGCCGTCGGGACCGTCCTGGGCTGATCGCCGGGGCGTGGCGGCCCGGTTGCCGCTAGTGTTGCCTCCTATGTCGACGCCGAGCACGGATGCGGCCGACCTTCCCGCCATCCATCCCGACCAGGACGTCCTGGATCTCGACGGTCCGCCCGCTGCCGGGGCGGGCACCAGCTCCCTCGGCCCCACCGGCCGACCGCTGCCGGACTTCCCCACTCCAGGGCCGGTTCTCACCCGCGGCCCGGCGGCCGTGCTGGCGATGTGCAACCAGAAGGGTGGGGTGGGCAAGACCACGACGACCATCAACCTCGGAGCCGCGTTGGCGGAGTACGGCCGACGTGTGCTGCTCGTCGACTTCGACCCACAGGGCGCGCTTTCTGTCGGGCTGGGGTTCAACCCCGCCCAGTTCGACCGGACGGTGTATGACCTGCTGCTCGAACGCGACGTGCCGCCGCAGGAGGCTGTCCTGCACACCGCGATCGAGCGGCTCGATCTGCTGCCCAGCAACATCGACCTCTCCGGCGCCGAGGTCGAGTTGGTCATGGAGGTCGGCCGGGAGCAGACGCTGCGTCGGGCGCTGGCCCCGCTGCTGACCGACTACGACGTGGTGCTGCTGGACTGCCAGCCCTCCCTCGGACTGCTCACCATCAACGCGCTGGCCGCCGCCGACGGCGTGGTCATCCCGCTGGAGTGTGAGTATTTCGCGCTCCGCGGGGTCGCCCTGCTGACCAACACGATGGAGAAGGTGCGCGCCCGGATCAACCCGCGGCTGGAGCTGATCGGCGTGCTGCCCACGATGTACGACGCGCGGACCCTGCACGGTCGGGAAGTGCTCAAGACCCTCGTCGACGGCTTCGGTGACAAGGTCTTCCACACCGTGATCAACCGTACTGTGCGGTTCCCGGAGACGACCGTGGCCGGCGAGCCGATCACCACGTACGCGCCGATGTCGGCGGGTGCCGAGGCCTACCGGCAGCTCGCCCGGGAAGTGCTGGCGACCGCATTAGCCGATCCGGTCGGCAGCTAGCCACCTCGTGCTCTATGCCCTGCGCCACCCGGTGGCCCTGCTCGGGCTGGCTGTCGGGTTCCTGCTGGGGGTAGCCGTTCGCGGCCTCGTCCAGGCGCGGCTGGCGGCCCGGCTGGGGGACCGCAGCGCGCTCGCGCAGGGTCAGGGCAGGTTCGACCTACGCCGGGAGCTGGATCCCTTCGGGGCGGTGGCCGCCGCGCTCGGCGGCGTGGGCTGGGGGCGGCCGGTGGAGCGCCCGTCCTATGTCCGCAAGGACACCCGAGGCCGCCTCCTCGCGGTGCTGCTCGCCGGTCCGGCCGCCCTGGCCGTGCTCGGGGGGCTGCTACTGGCCGCGTCCGCGGCGGTGGGCGGTCCCGCGCTGGCGGGCACCGGCATCGTCTCTGTAACCGTCGCAGACACCGTCCACGGCTCCTACGTGGCGCCGACTCCGGGGCAGACGCTGCTGCTCTTCGCCTCGGTCGAGCTGCTCACCATGGCCGTGCTGGCGCTGATCCCGATGCCGCCGCTGGACGGGGGGCGGATCTTGTTCCTCTACGCGCCCCGCACCCGCGGCTGGCAAAAAGCCGAATACCACCTGGTGGAACAGAACATCGGCACCGTGATCCTCCTTGCCCTGCTGCTGATTCCGCTGGCCGGTCAGGGTCCGCTGCTCCTGTTCCTGCTCGACGTGATCCTGCGCCCGGTGCTCAGCCTGGCGTCGCTGTGATCGCGGCGGAGACCGCGCAGCCAGCGGGACGGCCCCCGTTCGAGGTCCACCTGGAGAATTTCACCGGCCCGTTCGACCTGTTGCTCGGGCTGATCGCCAAGCACAAGCTCGACGTCACCGAGGTGGCGCTGTCGCGGGTGAGCGATGAGTTCCTCGCCCACATCCGGCGCCTGGACGGCGCGTGGGACCTCGGTCAGGCCAGTGAGTTCCTGCTTCTCGCCGCGACGCTGCTCGACCTCAAGGCGGCTCGGCTCGTGCCGCGCGGCGAGGTGGAGGACGAGGAGGATGTCGCGTTGTTGGAGGCGCGGGACCTGCTGTTCGCCCGGCTGCTGCAGTACCGCGCGTACAAGGAGGCCGGCGCGTGGATGGCCGGCCGGCTGGCCGTGGAGGGCCGGCGCTACCCGCGGGCGGTGGCGCTGGAAGAGCACTACGCCCGGCTGTTGCCCGAGGTCGTGCTCGGCATCGGGCCGGCGGCCTTCGCCGCGTTCGCCGAACGTGCGTTGACGCCTCGGCCTACGCCCGCGGTCAACGTCGACCACGTGCACAGCCCCCGGGTCGACATCGCGGCCGAGCAGGCCCTGCTGATCAGGCGGCTGCAAACGGACGGCGTCGCCAGCTTCACCGCACTCGCCGCGGACGCGGTCTCGGTAGTCGTCGTGGTCGCCCGGTTCCTGCTGCTGCTCGACCTCTACCGGGAGGGCAGCGTCGCCTTCGAGCAGCCCACGCCGCTGGGCGAACTGACCGTACGGTGGACCGCGCGATGAGCGAGCCAGATGCGGTCCGACCGAGTCTGCGCGCGGCCATGGAGGCCGTGCTGCTCGTCGTCGACGAGCCCGTCGGCGAGGTGACCCTGGCCCAGGTCCTGGAACGGCCCACCGAGGAGGTGCTGGCCACGCTGCGCGCGCTGTCCGCGGAATACGAGGCCGACCAGCGGGGGTTCGCGCTGCGCTGCGTCGGCGGCGGCTGGCGGCTGTTCACCGCCGCGGCGTGCGCGGCGTACGTGGAGCGGTTCGTGCTGGACGGCCAGCAGGCCCGGCTCACCCAGGCCGCGCTGGAGACCCTGGCCGTGGTGGCCTACCGGCAGCCGGTGAGCCGCGGCCGGGTCACCGCTGTTCGTGGGGTGAACTCCGACGCTGTCATGCGCACGTTGCTCACCCGCGGGTTGGTCGAGGACGCCGGCACCGACGCGGGCAGCCAGGCGGTGCTCTACCGGACGACGCCGTACTTCCTCGAGCGGCTGGGCATCGCCGACCTCGACGCGCTTCCACCGCTGGGACCGCTGGTGCCCGACGCGGACGAGCTCACGGATGAGTCTCCCGGATGAGTGACGCGGATGAGTCTCCCAGGATGAGTGAGCCGGTCCGGCTGCAGAAGGTGCTGGCCGCGGCCGGGGTGGGCAGTCGGCGGCACTGCGAGGACCTGATCGCGGCCGGCCGGGTGAGCGTCGACGGCGCCGTAGTCACCGCGCTGGGCACGAAGGTTGACCCGACGAGCGCCGTCGTCGTGGTCGACGGGCAACGGGTACCCACATCACCGGAAGTGATCTACCTCGCGCTGAACAAGCCGCGCGGGATGGTGACCACCATGGCCGACCCGCAAGGACGGCCGTGTGTCGGCGACGTGGTGGAGGACCGGCGACAACGCCTGTTCCACGTCGGCCGGCTGGATGTGGACACGGAGGGGCTGCTGCTGCTGACCAACGACGGCGCGGTGGCCCACCGGCTGTCCCACCCCAGCCATCGGGTGCCCAAGACCTACGTTGCCGAGGTTGCCGGCCGGGTGCCGCGGGACGTCGGCCGGCGGCTGCGTGCAGGCATCGAGCTCGCCGACGGGCCGGTGAGCGTCGACTCGTTCCGGCTGGTGCAGTCCACCCCCCGACTGGCGATGGTCGAGGTCGTGGTGCACGAGGGTCGCAAGCACGTCGTACGTAGGCTGCTGGGCGCCGTGGAGCTTCCGGTGCAGCGGCTGGTGCGGACGGAGATCGGGCCCATCCGGTTGGGTGATCTACGACCCGGCCGAACCCGCCGACTTACCCAGGCGGAGGTCACGCAGCTCTACCGGCTGGTCGGGCTGTAGGCCGTGCAGGCTGTGGCCGGGCCCCGCCCGGATAGGCTGCCCGTCGTGGGGGCTCGAGCGGTACGCGCCGTGCGCGGTGCCACGCAGGTCGACGCGGACGACCGCGACCTCATCCTGGCGGCGGTGACCGAGTTGCTGGAAGCGGTGCTGGAACGCAACGCCCTCGCCCCGGCCGACCTGATCAGCATGGTGTTCACCGCGACGCCCGACCTGCGCTCGGAGTTCCCGGCCTACGCCGCCCGCCAGATCGGGATCATCGACGTCCCCCTGCTGTGTGCGGCCGAGATCGACGTGCCGGGCGCGATGCCGCGTGTGCTGCGGTTGCTGGCGCACGTGGAGACAGACCGGGCCCGCACGGAGCTGCGCCACCCCTACCTGCGCGGTGCGGCGGCACTGCGCAGAGACCTGCCGGCTTGACCTCGCAGGCCTCCTCGGTGCCCCGGCGGGTGCTGGTCGTCGGCAACGGACTGATCGGCGCCTCGATCGGGTTGGCGCTGCGGGCGCATGGGGTCGACGTTCGCCTGGAGGACGCCGACCCCGCCAAGGTGCGACTCGCCGCGGAACTCGGTGCCGGGCAGCCGTACGAGTCGACGGCGGACCCGGCCGATCACGCCGTCATCGCGGTGCCACCCGCGTACGTCGCCGAGACCCTCCACCGACTGCAGGAGAGCGGTCTGACGCGTTCCGCCAGTGATGTGGCCAGCGTCAAGACCGGGCCACTGGCCGCCGTCCGGCAGCGAGGTTGCGGGCTGGCGGCCTTCGTCGGCGGGCATCCCGTCGCCGGGCGGGAACGGTCGGGTCCGGCGGCTGCTCGGCCGGACCTGTTCACCGGCCGGCCGTGGGTGCTGACGCCCACCGCGGAGACCAGCGACGACACGCTGGCGAGCGCCAGGGCGGTCGCGGAGCTCTGCGGAGCTGTGCCGGTGGTCATGTCAGCGACGGAGCACGACGAGGCGATGGCGTTGGTGTCGCACGCCCCGCAGGTGGTGGCCAGCGCACTGGCCGCCCTGTTGCTCGACGCGCCGCCCTCGACAGTGGCCCTGGCCGGCCAGGGGTTACGTGACCTCACCCGGATCGCCGCTTCGGACCCGGCCCTCTGGACGGACATCGCCACCGCCAATGCCGCGCCGTTGGCCGACGTCCTGCACCGGTTGATCGACGGGCTCGCGGCGGTCGCGTTCGCCCTGGAGGTCGGGGACGGCACGGCTGTTGCCGACGGGCTGCGGGCGGGCAACGCCGGATATGCCCGGCTGCCTGGCAAGCACAGCCGACCCGCGGCGAGCTACGCCGTCGTGCCGGTCGTGCTCCCCGACGAACCGGGACGACTGGCCCGGCTCTTCGCGGACGCCGCAGAGGCCGGCGTGAACGTGGAAGACCTTTCCGTGGAGCACGCCCCCGGCGCGCCGGTCGGCGTCATCGAGCTGGCCGTGCTGCCCACCGCGGCGAGTGCCCTCGTGGCCGCGCTGAGCGAGCGCGGCTGGTCAGTACACCCCGTGCTGCACACGTGAGCGAGTCCCCCGGGTCACAGTCTGACGGGGTCGCCCGGCGTAGCCTTGCCGGCAGTCCACCCTTTCTTCTGGAGGCGGTCCGTGTTCTCGATGCCAGCCGCACGCCAGTCGACGCCGACAGATTCCACGGGCGACCGACTCGTCGTCGCCATCGACGGGCCATCCGGATCGGGCAAGTCCACAGTGGCCCGCCGGGTCGCTCAGCGGTTGGCGCTGCGCTATCTGGACACCGGCGCGATGTTCCGGGCCGTCACCCTGAGGGCACTGCAGGCCCGGGTGGACCTCGAGGACGACGAGTCGCTGCTCGCCCTCGCCCAGCGCACGACGCTGGACGTGACGACCGACCCGTGCGATTTCGCCGTGCGCGTCGACGGTGAGGATGCGACCGCCGCAATCCGCACGCGGGCGGTGTCCAACGCTGTGAGCGCCGTCAGTGCCTCGCCGGGCGTGCGGTCCTGGCTGCTGCGACTGCAGCGGAGCATCGTCGGCACCGGCGGCATCGTCGTCGAGGGACGCGACATCGGCACCGTCGTTGTGCCCGACGCCCAAGTCAAGATCTTTCTTACCGCTTCGAGCAGCGAGCGGGCTACCCGGCGCTTCCAGGAGATCGACGAGCCCGCCGACGACGTCGAAGCCGGCCTGCGCGACACCAAGGCCGAGATCGACCGCCGCGACCATCTGGACTCCTCCCGCGATGCCGCACCCCTGCTCCGGGCCGAGGACGCGGTGGAGCTGGATTCCACGACGATGACCGCTGACGAGGTCGTGAATGCGGTCCTGGCCCGATGCCCGGTGCCGATCAAGTGACCGGCTACCCCGCGGTGTCATGACCGAGAATCCGTGATCGAGCCGGCTCCTGCCACATCGCCGGCCACGTCGCCCATACCGGTGCTGGCCGTCGTCGGACGACCAAATGTCGGTAAGTCGACCCTGGTGAACCGACTGCTCGGCCGCCGGGAGGCGGTGGTCGAGGACGTGCCCGGGGTCACCCGAGACCGGGTCGCCTACGACGTCAGCTGGCGCGGCCGGCGTTTCAGCGCTGTCGACACCGGCGGGTGGGAGCCTGATGCCAGTGGGCTGGCGGCACGGGTGGCCGAGCAGGCCGAACTCGCGGCGGCGGCGGCCGACGCGGTGCTCCTCGTGGTCGACGCCCGCGTCGGCTCCACGGACGCCGACGAGGCCGTAGCCCGGGTACTCCGACGGGCCGGCAAGCCGGTGGTACTGGCGGCCAACAAGGTCGACGACGAACGGGGCGAGGCGGATGCGACCTCGCTGTGGTCGCTGGGACTCGGGCAGCCGTACGCGGTGAGCGCAGTCCACGGCCGCGGCAGCGGCGACCTGCTGGACGCCATCCTGGCGGCCCTGCCCGCTGCGCCGCCTGAGGAGGAGGACACCGGCAAGGGCCCCCGTCGCGTCGCCCTGATCGGCCGGCCGAATGTCGGCAAGTCCAGCCTGCTCAACCGGCTGACCGGCGAGGAGCGGGCGCTGGTGGACCCGGTCGCCGGCACCACCCGGGATCCGGTCGACAGCCTGGTCGACCTCGGCGGCGAGCTGTGGCGCTTCGTGGACACCGCCGGCATCCGCCGGCGGGTGCGGGAGGCCAGCGGCAGCGAGTACTACTCCAGCCTCCGTACGTCGGCGGCACTGGACGCGGCCGAGGTGGCGTTGGTCCTCCTCGACGCCAGTGAGCCGCTCGCGGAGCAGGACCAACGAGTGATCTCGTTGGTGGTCGAGGCCGGGAGGGGGCTCGTGCTGGCGTTCAACAAGTGGGATCTGCTCGACGAGGACCGGCGGCTCCGGCTCGGGAAGGAGATCGACCGGGATCTGGCCCGGGTGGGCTGGGCTGACCGGATCAACGTGTCGGCCACCACCGGCCGCGGCGTCGAGCGGCTGGCCCCCGCGCTGCGCACGGCGCTGGCCAGCTGGGAGCAGCGGATACCGACCGGTCAGCTGAACACATGGCTAGCCGCCGAGCTCGCGGCCACACCGCCACCGGTGCGCGGCGGCAAGCAGCCCAAGGTGCTCTTCGTCACCCAGGCGGCCACCAGTCCACCTCGCTTCGTGCTCTTCGCCAGTGGTTTCCTGGAGGCCTCCTACCGCCGGTTCCTGGAGCGCCGGCTCCGCGAGGAGTTCGGCTTCGGCGGCAGCCCGATCGAGGTCAGTGTCCGGGTCCGGGAGAAGCGGCACGGCAAGCCGGGATAGCTGCTGGGCCAGCTGCGATAGGGTTGCCCTGCTCGCTCTGTTGAGTGGCCGGGACGTGGCGCAGTTTGGTAGCGCACTTGACTGGGGGTCAAGGGGTCGCAGGTTCAAATCCTGTCGTCCCGACGGGCTGGTGGGCGGTGTCAGCACAACGGAGAACCCGCTCATTGACGTTCTGACCAGCAGGAACGCATCCCCGACCCCGATGCTCGATGCCGGCCCGATCTTGCCCATGATCTACAGCACCCGCAGCTGGGGACCATCTGGGGACCGCGGCGTTCGCAGGAAGGCCGTGAGCGAGTCGCCGGCGGCGGCAATCGACGCCGAGTCGGGATGCAGGTATCGCTGTGTAGTGGTCAGCGAGCCGTGTCCGGCGATCTTCCGAAGAACGTGCACGGGGACCCCAGCATCGGCCATCCAGGTCAGGCCGGTATGCCTCAACCCGTGCCGGCACAGGTGCTCGTAACCGAGAGCCGTGACAATCTCGTCCCAGTGCGTCGCGTCCCGCAGGACAGCGGTACTGATTCGGCCGCCCCGTGGTCCAGTGAACAGCCGAGCATCGGGCCGCCCATCCACGGCGTCGATCCTCCGGCGAACGATCTCGCGCACCTCGACGATCAGCGGTACCGAACGAGCGCGCTTGCCTTTCGTGCCCTTATCAACCAGGCCGCCTGGGGAGGGCGTGGTCTGCCGGCGGACGGTCCACAGCCAGGCGCCGGTGTCGATGTCGCCGACCCGGCAGCCGGACACCTCCCCGATCCGGCCCGCGGTGCAAGCGGCGAAGATGACTACGTCGCCCCAACCGACGTAGCTGTCGGCCGACCGAGAAACCAGCGCGTCCGCGAGCGCGGTAAGCGTCTGCCAGTCGGGAAGCGCGAGGGCGCGAGGGTCGTCCAACTCGTCCTCGGCCCTGCGGTAATCGTGCTGCCAGCCGGTGACCCGGGCCGGATTGCGGTCCACGATCCCGTCCCGAACGGCCTGTTCCAGCACCCGCACGAGCACAGCCAAGCTGTTCTTCACCGTCGAGCGGCTGCACTCATCGGCGATCCAGCCTTGCATGGCTCGATCAACCGCCCCGTTAGTGATCATCCGGACAGAGAGATCGCCCAAGGTTGGGACGACGCGCCGGCGCCAGCCCGCAAGATATGGGTCGAGTGTCTTCGCCGCCAAGCCGCGCAGCGCGAGCCCCATTACCGCCTCGCCGTACTGCGCGAGCGTCAACGTCGCCCTCGCCGGGTCGACACCGCTGTGCGCGAGTTGTCGAATGCTCTCGATCCAGGCGAGCGCAGCACCCTCGGTCGAGAAGGCCTCGGACTTGGACCGCCGTTGCTTGGTCGACGGATCGACCCATCGGACCCTCGCCCGGTAACTCTGCGGTCGGTCTGGGCGGTACTCGACGTCGGCGCGGATAGAGACGCCGAGCGGTAGGCCGGCGCGTGCGATCACGCTGCCCTCCCTGGGTCGATACGCCGGCTTCGGAGCCACGCTTCGACATCGGCGGCACTGTAGATCGTGAGTCGGGCCGACAGTCGGACAAAGGGCGGCCCCTGCGGGGGTCGCGAGGTGCGCCAGCGCCGAACGGACGAAGGATCGACGCCAAGCAGCCCGGCAAGATCTTCCGTCGAGTACCAGCGCCCGACGAGTAGGTCCACGCTCATTCTGGCACCCCCTCAGGGCACGTGATCGTCACTCGCCCGACGGATGCGTTGGCCGTCCGGCCGAGAGCCCACGCGACACCGC
>JADGOV010000077.1 GCA_017882785.1 Frankiaceae bacterium | reverse complement strand
CGGCGAAGGTCGCGGCCGGAGACTACGGCCCGGTCCCGCTGATGATGACCCGGCTGCTCCGGCTCGGACAGACCGGCGCGCTGGACGGGCTGCTGCTGGCCGGCGCAGCCTCGCAGGGCACGTTCTACGCCACCGACTACACCACGCCGCTGCTCTTCCTCGCCGACGGCACCTACCTGGAGGACGCGGCCCGGGCGCAGCACCTCGGCGGCGACCAGTGGGGGATGACCAACGAGACCGGCAGTTGGCCGGGTCAGGCGTGGCTGTGGCTCTACACCTTCTGGTACCAGATCAAGCCGTTCTCCACCTCCGGCAATGCCGATGCCCTGGTGTGGGGCCTGATGGCCGTCCTCTCAGTTGTCTTCGTGTGCGTCCCCTTCATCCCGGGGCTGCGCTCGCTGCCGCGTCACCTTGGCGTGCACCGCCTCATCTGGCGCCAGCACTACCGCGGGTGAGGGAACCGGTGCAAGGCGAACGTCGAGGCCCGCGGCTCCTGCTGGCCGAGGACGATCCCGAGTTGGCAGGCATGCTCGTCGAGCTGCTGACCAGTGAGGGTTACACGGTGGATGCTCTTGCCGACGGGCAAAGCGCGCTGCACCGGGCACTGGCCGGGGGGTACGACGTCGCGGTGCTCGACCGCGGGCTGCCGTACGTGGAGGGGCTGGAGCTGCTGGCCCGGCTGCGCCGGGCTGGATGGGCGACCCCGGTGCTGGTGCTGTCGGCCTACGGCACCGCTCAGGATCGGGTAGCCGGGCTCGACGCAGGCGCCGAGGACTATCTGGCCAAGCCGTTCGACGTGGAGGAGTTGCTGGCCCGATTGCGTGCACTCCTGCGCCGGCATCTGGACACGGCCGAGACGCTGCCCGTACCGGGTGGCCGGCTGGATCCGCGCGCTCGGACCGTCACGTCCCCGCCGACCGAACCCGGGGACGCGCGGGGGACAGTGGAGCTGTCCGCCCGCGAGTCAGCCCTGTTGGCGGTGCTGGCCGGCCGCCCGTCCCAGGTGTACGCCCGCGAGGACCTGCTCAACCGGGTGTTCCCCGACGCGGAGGCCGCGAACGTGGTCGACACCTACGTCTCCTACCTGCGACGCAAACTCGGGCGCGGCGTCATCCGCACCGTGCACGGTGTGGGCTACCAGCTCGGCCGGCCGCAGGGGTGAGCACGACAAGGGGTCGCCCGTCTCAGCGCCGGCCCGGGAGGAAGGCAGCGGGCGATCCGGACCGCCTGCTTGTCCGCCGCGCCGGCCGCCGGGCCGCCGCGCAGGCGGCGCTGCTCGTCGCCGCGAGCTTCCTGCTCTGCGGCGGTTTGGTGCTGCTGGTGGTGGTGACGGGGCAGGGACGCGCCGCCGACGCCGCGCTGCGGGCCGCGGTCAGCCGTGCCGATGACGTGACCGACCCCCCCGAGGGGGTCACGCTGCTGCTGCGCAGCGCGGACGGCAGCATCGCCGTCACACCGGGCGCCCGAGCCGTGCTGCCGGACCGCGCCGATCTGGCGGCCGTGCTCGACGCGAACGGCCCCGCGGTCCGGGTCCGGGATGTGCACACCGCGACCGGCGAATTCCGCGTCCGCACCCAGCGACGTCGCACCCCCGCCGGGGTGGTCGTGGCGCAGGCTGCGCTGTCGCTGAAGCCCGAGCACGACGAACGGGCCCGGTTGCTCACCGCACTGGCCGCCGCCGGCGGCCTGGCTCTGCTGGCGGCGGCCGTGTTGGGCGCCGCCACCGGCCGCCGAACCGTCCGTGGGCTGGTGGACACCCTGGGCCGGCAACGTCGGTTCGTCGCCGACGCGAGCCACGAACTGCGCACCCCGCTGACCGTCCTCAGCACCCGCGCCCAACTGCTGCGCCGGTCCGTGCGAGCCGCCCCACTTGACCCGGCGACACGCGAGGCCCTAACCGCCGAAACGGAACGGCTCGTCACCGACAGCACGCGTCTGGCCGACATCGTCGATGACCTCCTCACTGCGAGCGAACCGAGCCCACCGCACGCGCCGCCGACGGATCTGCCCGCGATCGCAGCCGACGTGGTCGCCGCGCTGGCGCCCCTCGCCGCCGACAAGGGCGTGACTCTTCGGCTGCCGCGGACCGGCCTACCCGCCGAAGAGTCGCACGGTGGGCCGGGGCTGCTGGTGCAGGGTGGTGGCACCGCCGTGCGACGCAGCCTGGCCGCGCTGCTGGACAACGCGGTGCGGCACGCTCCACTGGGCGGGACGGTCACGGTCACCGTCACGGGCACCGCCGACGTGGGAACGGTACGGGTCACCGACAACGGCCCGGGGATCCCAGCGGAGGTCCGCAGCCGGCTTTTCGACCGGTTCTCCTCCGGCGAGCGGCACGCCGAACACACCACCCCACCGTGCGCACCACGCCGCTACGGTCTGGGACTCGCTCTTGTTGCCGACACTGTGCACCGCGTCGGTGGCACGATCACCGTCGACACCGGCCCGGACGGGACGGCCTTCACCGTCACGCTGCCCCGGCGGCGATGACGCGGCCGGGTGGCTGGCTGCCTCAGACCGCTCTGACAATCACCGGTGACAGTGGGTGGCATGCCAGCCGTGCTGAACCCTCCCCGTCACCCTCCCCGTCCCGACGCCGCCACAGGTGCAGACGGCGCGGAGACCGGGCGTCGTCCGCCGGAACCCGTGCCCATACCAGGGCGGCTCACGGTGCGCGTGGCCCTGGTGGCAGGAGGAGTGGCGATCGCCGGCTTGTGGTGGGTGAACACGATCGCCGGCTCGCTGTCCGGGCCGGGCGCCATCGTCACCGCGTTGGGGCGGGTGACCGGCCTGTTCGCCGGCTATCTGGTGCTCGTCCAGCTGCTGTTGTTGGCCCGGCTGCCGTGGTTCGAGCGGGCGGTCGGCCTGGATCGGCTCACCGGATGGCACCGCGGGTTGGGTACCAACACGGTGGTGCTGATCTGCGCGCACGTGCTGCTCACCGTCGAGGGTTACAGCCTCACCGCCTCGCACGCCACGCTCAGCGAGGCGTGGACAGTCCTCAGCACCTATCCCGACATGCTCAAGGCCACCGTCGGGCTCGCGCTGTTCCTCCTCGTCGGCATCACCTCGGGCGCCCGGCTGCGGCGACGCCTCAGCTACGAGGCGTGGTACTGGCTGCACGTCAGTGCCTATCTGGCCGTCGCATTGGCGTTCTTCCATCAGACCAGCACCGGCGCGGACTTCCGCGGCGGCGACCCGCGGCACGTCGCAGCACGGCTGCTGTGGACCGCAATGTACGGCGCCGTCGCGCTTGCGGTGCTCTGGTGGCGGGTCGCGCTGCCGGTTCGCGGCTGGTTCCGCCACAGGCTCCTCGTGGAGCAGGTCGTCCCCGAGGCCGACGGGGTGGTCTCGGTGTGGGTCCGCGGCCGGAACCTCCATCAGCTCGGCGGCCGCGCCGGACAGTTCCTGCTGTGGCGCTTCGCCACCCCGGGCCATCTGTGGACGGCACATCCGTACTCCCTGTCCGCGCCGCCCACGGCCCACCGGCTCCGGCTGACTGTCAAGGACGCCGGCGACCACAGCCGCGCCATGGCCCGGCTTCACCCCGGCGCGCCGGTGCTGGCCGAAGGTCCGTTCGGCCACTTCACGGCCCAACAGGCCAACCGGGACAGAGTGCTGCTGATCGCCGGCGGGTCCGGCATCGGCCCGGTCCGAGCCCTCGCGGAAGATCTCACCAACCAGCCGACGCCGGCCGGACGCCTGCGGCGCCGCGGCGCGGTCACCGTTCTCTACCGCGCCAGCGCAGCGACGGATCTCGCCCTCGCCGCGGAGCTGGACAGCCTGGCCGACGCCGGCCTCCTCACCGTGCACTACCTGGTGGGCCGCCGAACCGAGCTGGGTGGCGACCCGCTGGCCCCGGCGGCGTTGGCGGCCCTCGTCCCCGACGTGACCGACAGGGACATCTTCATCTGCGGGCCGGCCGGCATGAACGCGACGGTGCAGCGCAGCCTACGCCGGCTGAGAGTGCCGCGTCGGCAGGTGCACGTCGAGGAGTTCAGCCTGCGATGAGCCCGACCCGCACTCTCCACCCCCGCCGGGCCGCTGGCCTCGCCGGCCTGCTGTCGGCCGCCGCCTTGCTCGTCGCTCTCAAGGCTTCCTCCGCCCCCGCGCCGCATAAGGTGTCACTGGGCGCCACGACCGCACGCGCCCCCGCGTCCGGCGGGGGATCCCACCAACCCACGGCCATCACCGCCGCGCGGCGCCGGTTACTCGGCGCACCCGTCGACGTCGGCTACGGCACCGTCCAGGTGCGGGTAACCATGTCCCGCACTCGGATCACGAACGTCAGCGCGGTCCGAATGCCGGCCGGCCGCCGGTCCTCCGACATCTCCGACTATGCCGCGCCGGTGCTGCGCAGGGAGGTGCTCGCCGCCCAATCGGCGACCATCGACGTTGTCTCCGGCGCCTCGTACACCAGCGAGGGCTATGCCCGTTCGTTGCAGTCCGCGCTGGATGCTGCCCGTCGATGACGACTCCCCCTGCCTCTGGACTGCGCCACCCCACTCGCCCCGCACCGGGTCGGCTCGGTGCCGTGCGCCAGCTCCCCGTCATGGGCACCGTCGTCACCCTCGACCTTCGCAACCGATTGCCCGAACCCGACCTGCAACGGGCTCTTGCCGCGGCGAGCGACGTTCTGCACACCGCCGAGCGCCTGTTCAGCACCTACCGGCCTGACTCGTGGGTCAGCCGGCTGCGCCGCGGCGAGGTCACCCGCTCGGCCTGCCCCTCGCAACTCGCCGAGGTGCTCGCCATGTGCGCCCAGGCCGAGGCCATCACCGACGGCTATTTCACCGCCCGCTGGCGCGGGGACGGCACGGTCGACCCCACCGGGTTGGTCAAGGGCTGGGCCGCCGGGCAGGCCAGCCGTGTGCTGCTCGAGCACGGCGTGACCGACCACTGCGTCAACGCTGCCGGCGACCTCGCCCTTGCCGGTCAGCCCGAGCCCGGTCGCTGGTGGCGGATCGGCATCGCAGACCCCCGCACCCCAGGGGGCCTGCTCGGCGCGGTGGATAGTGGTCCTCACCCGGGGCAGGCGACACTCAGCTGGCCGGCGGTCGCGACCTCGGGTACCACAGAACGCGGCCAACACATCATCGACCCCCGCGATGGCCGGGCGGCCAACGGACTGCTGGCCGTGACCGTAGCCGGGCCCGACCCGGCCATCGCCGACGGCTGCGCCACCGGCCTGCTGGCCGCCGGCCCCGCGGCCGCGGACTTGCTGCCCCGCCTCGCGCGACATGGCTTTGCCGGTTGTCTGCTCACCGCCGACCGTCGCGTGATCGACCCAACCGGGCTGCTCAGCCGACTACCCGAACCTCCCCCAGCGAAGTGCGCGGCCTAGCTCCTCGGTCGGCGGCTGCGCTTCGACTCGAGGTATTGCTCGACGAGCGCTGCCGGAGCGCAGGCCAGCCAACCGTCGACGAGCGCGTCCAGGACCGCCTTCCTGGTGACCTTGTCGAGCCGGATAAGGACGGCGGGATAGCCCTCGAAGTGCGGGATCGTGAAGAACGCCGCGGGATGTGCGGCGAGGACGGCTTCCTTCTCACCCAGGTCGGCGACGGCCACCGCCAGGATGGGCCCGGCCGGCGGGGTGGCATCGCCGAACCGTTTGATGTCGGCCTTGCTGAACGGTCGCTCCCACGCGAACCCCTTGCCGTTGGCGAACCAGGTGCGGTTGCCGCGACGCTCGGCCTCCGTCACGTCAGGCAGCGCGAGTGCGAGCCGGGCGACCCCATCGAACGTGATCACGCCCCCACCGTAGGACGATGAGGGTTGTCAGTGAGTGAACGTCGACAGCGGCTCCCCGATTTCGACGATGTAGGTCGAGAGCATCCGGCCCGTTTCAGGACCGATGTCCAGCGCATTGTGCGGCGTACGAGGTGGGATGAGGAACCCGTCACCGGCGCATAGGGTGAGCGTGGGCTCATCCTTGATCATCATCTCGACCGTTCCGGCCAGGATGTACCCGACCTCCTCACCCGGATGCACGTGCCAGCCCGATTCGACGCCCGCTGGAATCTCGGTGAGCACCTGCACGATCTCGCGTCCCGGGATCGAGGACGCACTGTGCTGGACCTCGGTACGTTTGAGCTGGCCCGCAAGAGCGTCGGGCGCCTGCCGCGAGTCCGTCACCGCATTCAACCGACCGATCGCAGGGCCCTGAGGATCACGTCGGTGACCGCCTGAGGCTGCGAAATCATGATCACATGGGAACCTTCAAGCTCGACGATGTCGGCGTTGGCTCGCTTGGCCATCGAGAGGACGACGTCGGCTCCGGCAGCCTTGTCGCCGGTCGCGACGACCGCCCAGGACGGCAGCTTCTTCCAGGCCGGCACCCCCGACTTCTCGTCGAATGCGGAAGCGGCAACCGGCCGTTGCGAGGCTCCCAGGACGGCCGCCTGCGTCTCGGGCAGATCACGGGCGAACACCTCATAGAAGGACGCCGGGTTCACATACAGCTCAGTCGCGGTCTCGGCACCGGACCCACTCGGGAATTGCGCGGGCAGGAGAGCCGAGCCCAGCGCGCTGTCCCGCGATGTGCCCTCGATCTGGCCGAGGATCTCGCCCTCGTCAGGGGCGAAGGCGGCGACGTACACGAGCCCGACGACGTTCGGGGTGTCGGTTGCGGCGTTTGTGATCACCGCTCCCCCGTAAGAATGCCCGACGGCAAGGACGGGGCCGGGGATCTGCGATATCGCGCTGGCGACATAGGCGGAATCGGTGGCGACTCCACGTAGCGGGTTGACGAGGGCTTGCACCGTGACGCCGGTTCCGAGCAGGCGTTCGGTGACGGCGGCCCAGCTACCGGCATCGGCAAAGGCGCCGTGCACGAGGGCGACGGTAGGGTTTGCGGAGTTGGTCTCAGCCATGAGAGATCCTTAGCGGGAAAGGAGAATCTGCAACCAATCAGCTGGTGATAAAGGCCAGCAGGTCTTTGTTGAACTCCTGCTCGTGGGCTCCGGTCAGCCCGTGTGGCGCACCGGGATAGATCTTGAGCGTTGCGTTCGCCACGATCTTCGACGACTTGAGTGCCGAAGCCCCGATAGGCACGATCTGGTCGTCGTCGCCGTGCAGGATGAGTGTGGGGACGTCGATCTTCTTGAGATCCTCGGTCAGATCCGTCTCAGAAAAGGCTTTGACGCAATCGAACGCACCCTTGATGCCGACGGTCATCGACATCAGCCAGAACGCGTCGCGAGCGCCCTGCGAGACGGTCGACCCGTCCCGGTTGGCACCATAGAACGGGAAGGCCAGATCGCGATAGAACTGTGACCGGTCAGAAAGGACGCCGTCCCGAATCTGATCGAATGGTTCGATCGGCAGGCCTTCAGGATTGGCTTCGGTCCTGAGCATGAGTGGCGGGATCGCGCCGAGCAACACCAACTTGGCCACCCGGGACGTGCCGTGGCGACCGACATAGCGCGTGACCTCGCCGCCACCAGTCGAATGTCCGACCAGCACGATGTTGTGCAGATCACGTGCCTCGATCACCGCGGCCAGATCATCCGCGTAATGATCGAGGTCGTTGCCGTCCCACGGCTGGCTCGACCGGCCGCCGCCTCGACGGTCATGGGCCACCGCGCGGAAGCCGTGCGATGCGACAACGTTGGCTGAGCTGTCCCAGACATCGGCGGTGAGCGGCCAGCCATGGCTGAAGACGACCGGTTGGCCGCTTCCCCAGTCCTTGTAGAAGATCTCGACGCCGTCGGAGGTTGTGACTGTGGGCATGCGCTCCCCTGAAGCGAGTTCGGCGCGCCGACCGACCATGACGGTCGACCCTGACCCCTCAGTCTTATCCACTTATCCATCCGCCATGCGCTCCGCTTGGCCAGGCGCCGCGAGGGGGACGCTGCATCGCCCGGACCGCCTCCAATGCCAGGGTGCTGGCCAGCTGGTACCGGTTCCGGCCGCTGACGCCGAGCGCCGGGGTGAGATCCACCGGCGGGCCGATGGCCACCGTCACGCGCCGGCGGTGCCACCACGGTGCGCCGCCGCGCTCCAGGCCCCAGGTGCGGATGGGAATGACCGGTACGCCGCTGGTCAGGGCCAACAGCCCGGCCCCGCCCTGGGCCGCCGGCAGTTCCCCGCTGGAGGAGATGGTGCCCTCCGGATAGATCAGCACAACCTCCCCCTGGCGCAACGCGGCCCGTGCCTGGCGCAGGGCCAGGGTCCGTCCGGCGGTGCCCCCGCCGAGGGGGATGTGTCGGCCGGCGCGGAGGATGAAACCGCTCCCCCGCCGGTCGAACGCCTCCTGCACGGCGACGAAGCGGGTTCGGCGGCCGGCGCGATGCCCCACCACGATCAGAACCACGGGGTCGAGATGGGAGACGTGGTTGGCGACCAGCAGGACCGGCCCGGAGCGCGGAATGTGCTCCAGTCCGGTGATCTGCAGCCGCAGCCCGATCCGGACGTAGCCGTCAAGCACCCGGATGACCACCACCCATACCGGCTCCGGGCCGGGCCCGTACGCGGGTCCGGACCCTCCTGACGTCAACGGAGAAGCCCCGTCCATCCAAGAAGCGTGGCGTTGAATGCGACGTGGCTGGCTGCCCCCGCGACGATACAAAGGTGGGCCCACTCGTGGTAGCCGAATGTCCTGGGCCACGGGTCCGGCCGGCGTGCCCTCAGGCTGAGCGCGGACAGACCGTAGAACGCCACGCCGCCGAGGAGCAGTGCCAGCTGCCCCGCCCCCAGCCGTGTGACCAGCGCGGGCACGACCAGCACGACGGAGCCGCCGATCACGCCGTAGAGGACGTCGGCCGGGCCGCCGAGTCGGTCCAGCATCCGCACCTTGACCACGCTGCCGACGATGGCCCCGGTCCACAGCACGCCGAGCCACACCGCGGCCACCGGCCCGGGGAACACGAGCACGGCCAACGGTCCGTACGAGGCCGGGATGAAACAAAAGATGGTCACGTGGTCCGCCGCCTTGATCGCCCGGCGGGAGGGCGCGCTCCACCGACCCAGGTGGTAGGCGGCGCTGACCGCGAACATCGCCGTCAGGGCAACGGCGTAGATGGCGATCACCACCCGGCTGCCCGGTGAGGGCGCGAGACCGATGAGCCAGATCCCGACGGGTATCGAGGCCACAGCCGCCACCGCGTGGGACGCACCCCGTAGCCGTGGCCGCACGGCCGGCGCTGTGCTCAACATCGCCGCATCCCGCGGGCTGGCCGGTAGCTACGGCGTGCCTTGGCGATCGGACCGAACCTCCAGGACGGGTCTGCGCCCACGCGACAGAGCCACCACGGCAGCAACGAGGGTGAGCTTAACGCTGCGCCGGCACGCCGTGGTCCGCAGGCTGTCGCGTGGCCGGGCCAGGAGTGGTCCGCGTTGGGCATCGGCGGCGCAGCCCGGGGCGGGACTCCGTCGAGATGGTCGCGTGCAGCACCCCGTCGGCCTGCCCGTCGATGACGGCCTGACGCCGGTGCAGTATGTGCAGCGCACGGGAGTTCCCGGCCAGAGTCAACGCCTCGACGCGGCGCAGCCCGCGCCGCCGGGCGGCCGCCAGCAGCGAGTCGAGCAGGAGGCTTCCCAGCCCTATGCTCTGGTAGTCGTCTCGAACGGTCAGCGCAGCCTCCGTGCCGGCCAGTTGAGCGACGCCGGCGATCTGTTCCGGATAGTCCTCGCTGACCGCGACGAGGACGACATCGCCTGCGTCGGCGGCGGCGGCCAGCCGCTCAGCGTCACAGCGGCTCTTGAGGCCCCCGGCGGTGAAGTACCGGCGGTACCGGCTCTCCGGACTGAGCGCGGCATACATGTCGAGCAACTTCGTGGCATCCCCCTCGTGCACGGGCCGCACCTGCACGACCCGCCCGTCGCACAACGCGATCGACCGGGCGGGCCGACGCGGCGGCCCCGAGGAGACGGGGAGTCTCGACAACGGCCGTATCGACACCACGGCGTCGATGCCGGCTGGTTTGCCAGCCGTCGGCTCTTGCCCCTCGGGTAGGGGTCGAAGGGCCGACTCAATACCGCCAACCCGCTCGGATCGGATCGAGGAGATGATCACCGCGTCCTCCCTGGTCGGAACTGGCGCCGTCCTCAGTCTCGGGCGGCCACATTGACGACAGGTGAACGCAGGCACCGAAGTGCGAGTGAGAAGAATGACAGGGCTGATGAGCCGATCGGGGGTTGCTTCGGACGAGGACCGCGTTGCCCCCGCAGCGTTCGCTTCGTACGAACGAGGGAATGTTGGGTTACCGTCCCGCACCCTCGGCGGTGAGATCGCCGGAGCCGTCACCCTGCTCAGCTGCCGCCGAGGTCCCGACCGGAGCCGCCGCGGCACTCCCCCGACGTCCCGCAGCCATCGTCAATGCCGCCGTGCCGACGCCGAGACCGAGCGCAGCCAGCGCTACGAGCGGACCGCTGCGCTCGGTGCCCAGGGCGTGATCGAGCGACAGGCTGCCGGGGCCGGTCTCGGCGAGTGCGATCACTGCAGCAATGAGAACGGCGTTGTACTCCCACCCACCGTTGGCATTCCACGGACCATTAGGCAGGTGCACCTTGTTGATCGCCGTGGTCATCACGCCGGTGAGGCCGGCTGCGGCGAGTGGAGTGGCGAACCCGACGGCGAGCAGGGCGCCCCCGGTGGTTTCCGTGATCCCAGCCGCCGCCGCGTGCAGCTTCGCTGGCCGCATGTACAGCGCCTCCATCATGCCTTCCGTGCCGGCCCGACCCGGGCCGCCGAACCAGCCGAAGAGCTTCTGGGTGCCGTGGCCGATGAACAGCCCCCCGATGACGGCTCGTACCGCCAAGCGTCCGACGCTCATACAGGTCTCCTTCTTGCCATGGCAGCAAGCGCTGCCGGCGGACACCCATAATAGTTGCACACTCAACCGTCTCCGTGCCAGCCCGAGTCGTTCGCGATGACTCCTCAGTCGGCCAACTGCAGCGTGAACACAGGGTGGTGCCTGCCCTCCGACAGGATCTCGGCGTCGGAGGACTTCGGGCCGACACCTCCGAAGAACGCGCCGACCTCCCACCGCCACCGCGCCAGGTAAGCCCGAAGGACGGCGACCTTGTCCTCCTCCGCGATTTCCTCAGCCGTGAAGCTCTGACTCCGACGACCGACGCGCAACTCGCCTTCACCGCTTACCCGCAGGTTCCGTACCCACTGCGTCTCCCCCCGGGGGGCCACCAGATAGTGGTTCCCGTCCAGCGGCAGGAGATTGACCGGCGTCTCGCGCCACTCCCCGCTCTTGCGACCTCGCACCCGCAGCACCCGCGAGCCCAGCACGCTTACCCCGGCTCGTGTGAGGCCCGCCACCGCGGGATTGACGATGTGCTGGGTGAACCAGTCAGGCTGCTTGTAGTGGGGGGGCTCGTCCATAAGATCACCTTGCCACAGACCAGTGCCGCAGACCATGCGGACCGCTGGCCGGGGGTTAGGGCGCTCCGGCAGTACGATGCCAACGCTCTCCCGGTTGCTGATGCGCCACGGAAGGAGGCCGGAGATTGTCCGGCGATCGCCCAGGTGTGCCGGCGGACAGTACGGCCGTGGACGGCGGCTACGTCCCCGGATACTTCCAGACCCGACTCGCGCCGAACGCCCGACGAACGAAGGTCTGGCAGCACATCTGCGCCTATCTGCAGCGATGGATCAGCCCGGACTCGGACGTCCTGGAACTCGGTGCCGGCTGGTGTGATTTCTCCAACAGCGTCCGGGCCCGCCGGGTCGTCGCGATGGACCTGGACGCGGCGGTTAGTCGGGCGGCGGCCGGGCACGTCACCCCGGTCGTCGGCGACAGCACCGACCTGCGCCAGTTCGAGGACGGCAGCTTCGACGTCGTCTTCGCCTCCAACCTGCTCGAACACCTCGAGCGGACGGCCGCGTCCCGGCTCCTGTCGGAGGCCCGCCGGGTCCTTCGACCCGGGGGGCGACTGTTGCTGCTACAGCCGAACTTCAGGCTGAACCCCGGCCGGTACTTCGATGACTTCACCCACGTGGCGATCTACACCGATGTCTCGATCAGGGACTACCTCACCGCCGAGGGGTGGACGGTGACCAACGTCAAGGCCCGTTTCCTGCCGCTGACCCTCCAGTCCCGAGCGGCCGGACTGACGTTCTTGGTGCCGTGGTACCTGCGGTCACCCGTCAGGCCACTCGCCGGTCAGATGCTCGTGGTCGCGGCCCGCTGATCGCCTCACGATGACGGCTACCCCAGCCCCAATCCCCGAGCCGACCGAGGAGATCGACCATGTGGAACGGCAAGACGCTCTCGGTCATTCTCCCGACATACAACGAGCGCGACAGCATCGCAGAGACGATCTACCAGTTCGAGGCGCTCGGAATTGTCGACGATATTGTTGTTGTGAACAACAACGCTGCCGCCGGCACGTCCGAGGCGGTCGCGTCGACCAATGCCCGCGAGATCCTCGAGTCGCGCCAGGGATATGGCGCGGCGATCCAGCGGGGAATGCGCGAGGTCGATAGCGATCTCATCTGCATCTGCGAGCCGGACGGCACGTTCAATCCCGAGGATCTATTGAAGATCTTGGCCTTTACCCCGGAGTGCGACTTCGTGCTCGGTTCCCGGACCGTGTCTACCTTCATCTGGGAAGGGGCCAACATGGGCTGGTTCCTGCAATGGGGCAACTGGGCGGTCGCGAAGATCATCGAAGTGCTCTTCAACACCTCCTATCTCAGCGACGTGGGCTGCACGTTCCGGGTGGTTTCCCGGGACTGGGCCGCCGCGATCCTCGCCGGGTCGACCGTGGACGGCTCGGCGTACGGGCTGGAGATGCTGCTCCTTGCCGTCCAGCGCAAGGCTCGAATCGTCCAGATACCGGTGAACTACCACCCGCGCGTCGGCCGGTCGGCAGTCACCGGAAATCTCGGCACGACGGTCGGACTCGGTGTCGAAATGCTCCACATGGTGCTGTCCACGCGGCTACGGAGGGCCGTTCGGCTCCCGGCTGACTGAGCGGGTCAGTCACCGACCGGCTGTGACCCCGGCTGGCCGAGACCGAGCCGGACGTCGACGGGCAGCCGGGCAGGTCGTGCGGCACGGACGTGGCTTTCACTGAAGACGTACCTGCGATAGGCCCAGAACCGGAAGGTGGTTCCCGCAGCGAGCCCGACGACGTTCGCGGAGATGTTGTCGGCCAGCGGTGACTGCAAGCCAAGGAGGTAATGGGACACGGCCAGTGACAGCAACGCCACGGCCGTGCCAACCACGCACACCACGACGAAGAGGGCGAACTCCCTGGTTGGGTTGCTCCGCCGCTGCAGCCGGAACGTCCAGTATCGATTGCCCAGCCAGGAAAGGACGGTAGCGGCCGAGGCGGACACCACCTTCGCTGCCAGCGGTTGGTCGTAGAGCACACCGTGTCCGCCGGCGAAACGCAGCAGGTTGAACAGGCCGACATCAACCGCGAGGGCAAGCAGACCGACAACGCCGAACTTGCTGAGCTGCGGTATCAGTCGGCGGGTGATATCGCGCCACCGTTGCTTCAGCCGCTCAACCAGCGACTGCTGCACTGACGACTGCTGCACTAGCGACAAGGCATTCCAACCCGAGCTTGTTGGGAGTCACTCGTTCAGGCATCAGCAACAGCACATAACGCTACCACGGCGCGCGCGTGGCTCGGCGCAGCGAGTCAGTCTCCGTTCTCGACGACGTCAGGTGGAGAAGCGCGCGCCTACAGGCCGTGGCGGGCCTACGGCCAGCCAAAGCCCCAGTCCAACCCGGCCAACCCGAGCCGGGACCGGCAGCCGATGCGGGCACAAAGTACTGGCTGTTAGAGCCCATCAGCCCTCCAGAAAGGGCTGTGGTGGTGCCCGTTCATCGCAACACGGCGCGGGCCGCACCGGACCTATTGCTCTGGGCCCTGTGACCTCCGGGCCAACAGCGGTCACTGCCAAGAAGACGACTCCTTCTGCAAGCCATGGAAGGAGTACGTCAGGTGAGGATGACCGAACGCTTTTCGCACACCGCAAGCGAAATGCTGCGGGCTCTGCTCGGAAAGGCCGCCGCGTTGACGGCTGTCGGCGTGGCCATTCTCATCGCCTTGACCGGGATGGGGATTGCCCGTCCGACGCCGGCCAAGGCGGCGGACGCGCCGATCATCTTCGGGTTGGGTGATCCTACCGACGGGCAGCGCTTGGCGACCGAGGCCGGATTGAACAAGCGTGCCGGCATCGTGGGCTCGTTCGCGACCCGCACGAACAGTCCGACCTTCTGGGGCTCGTGGGCGAGGAGCGTTCGCACGGGAGGTGCGGTGCTGCAGTTGTTCTGGGATCCGACGTACAACCGGCCGAACGATCCGCACTCCACGCTGCGGTCGGTCCTCGCCGGTGAGCACGATGACTACATTCGTTCCTGGACAAGGCAGGTCGCGGAGTATGGCCATCCGGTCATCATCCGGCTCTGGGCGGAGATGAACGGCAATTGGCAGCCGTACTCGCCCGGCATCAACGGCAACACCACCGCTGAATTCGCCCCGGCCTGGCAGCACGTCGTCAACCTGGCCCGCTCCCAGGGTGCCACCAACATCCTCTGGGACTGGAATCCGGACAAGCCGTTCACGGGTGCCACGCCACTGTCCTCGTTGTGGCCGGGCGGCAGCTATGTCGACTGGGTTGGGCTGGACGTCTACAACTTCGCCAACGCGGCGCATGGCGCCTGGCAGAGCTTCTCGGCCATGATGGGACCGGCCGTGGCGGCGGTCCGGGCCGTCGCCGGAACCAAGCCGCTCATGCTCAACGAGGTCGGCTGCAACAACGTGACAGGGCAGAGCAAGGCCGACTGGTTGACCGCCATGTATGCGTCGCTGCCGACCTTCGGCGTGCGCGCCGTGGTGTATTTCGACTACGCGATGGACGGCGCGGACTGGCGACTCTCCCAGCCCGGGACTGCGATGGCTGCTGCGAGCGCCGCGGTGCACACAGCGCCTCTGGCCGGCGCGAATGACTTGGGCGTCGATCAGATCGAACGGTTGCTGGCCCGCCAGACGAGCCTCACGCCGGTCGCGGACTACACCGGTGACGGTGCCAGTGACACCGCGACGTGGCGGCAGTCGAACGGCACGTGGAACGTGCCCGGCCAGGCACAGGTCTCGTGGGGCCAAGCTGGGGACCTTCCGGCAGCCGCGGACTTCAGCGGCGGCGGCAAGTCTGACATGGCGTTGTTCCGGCCCTCCACCGGCGACTGGTGGATCCGTGGATCGGCCACCGCGAACTGGGG
>JADGOV010000021.1 GCA_017882785.1 Frankiaceae bacterium | reverse complement strand
GCGGTGTCCTATTTCGAGTGGGTACAGGACCTGCAGGCGTACTTCTGGACCGAGGACCAGGTCAATGTCCGGTTGCGCGAGCTCATGGAACGGGCCTACACCGAGGTGTCGGAGCTGGCCGCCGAGCGGCGCGTGTCGCTGCGTACCGCGGCTCAGATGATCGGCGTCGGCCGGGTGGCCGAGGCCCATCGCACCCGCGGCCTCTACCCCTGAGCCGTACCGGCGGCGCGCCGGACCCGAAGTGAATGACAGCCGTGTACTCCGACGTAGGCTGGCGGGTATGGACGCCGCCTCCGCACTGCCGAGCCGCGCTCCCGCCACTGCCGGGCTCTCCGACAGTGAGCTGGAGATCCTCGCCTTCGAACGGCGGTGGTGGACCTTCGCCGGGCCCAAGGAGCAGGCGATCCGCGACCTGTTCGACATGACGGCGACGCGGTACTACCAGGTGTTGAACGGGCTGCTCGACCGACCCGAGGCGTTGGCTTCCGATCCGATGCTGGTCAAGCGGCTGCGCCGACTGCGCGACACACGCCAGCGTGCCCGATCCGCTCGGCGGGTCGGCCTGGACGCTTGAGCCGCTGCCACCCATGTCGCTTCCCGAACCCGTAACCGCCGCCGGTCGCCAGGGGCTCGCCGCACTGCTCGCCGATCCGGGTGGTGCCCTGATCGCCGTGGACTACGACGGCACGTTGGCGCCCATCGTGGACCGGCCGGCCGAGGCACACCCGGCGCCGGGAGCGGTCGCCGCACTTGCCGCGCTTGCCCCTCGGGTCGCCATGGTGGCGATCGTCACCGGCCGCCCTGTCCACGCGGTCCTGCGCTTTCTCGATCTCGAGCAGGTGGACGGCCTGGCCGATCTGGTCATCGCCGGCCACTACGGGCTGGAGCGCTTCGTCGGCGGCCGCACGGAGGCGCCGTTGCCCGAGCCGGGCGTCGGGCAGGCCCGAGCGCGGCTGCCCGCCATGCTGGCCGACGCACCGGCCGGCGTGTCGCTGGAGGACAAGGGGCACTCGCTGGTGGTGCATACCAGGCAGGCGGCCGAGCCGGCTGGTGCGCTCGCGGCTCTCACGCCGGCGCTGACCGAGCTGGCTGGCGAGGTCGGCCTGGTGGCCGCGCCGGGCCGGTTCGTCCTGGAACTGCGACCCGGCGCCATCGACAAGGGCGGCGCGCTGCGTCGCCTCGTTGCGGAGTGCGGGGCCCGCAGCATCCTCTTCGTTGGTGACGACCTCGGTGACCTTCCGGCGTTCGACGTCGTGGAGGCGGTCCGCGCGCAGGGTGTGCCAGGCCTGACCGTCTGCAGTGCCTCGGCCGAGGTGTCCGCTCTTCGCGACAGAGCCGATCTCGTCGTCGACGGACCGGAAGGCGTGGTGACCCTGCTGCGTACCCTCGTTCAATCCGCAGCGTGACCGGCTGGGGCCGGCCGCTAGGCCCCCAGTTCGGCGAGTTGCCCGGCTAACCATTGGCGTGGCGGCGACGCGGTGGCGCCGGCGACGAGCAGCCGCCGGCGGGCGGCGCGCTCCTCGGCCGGCATGGACAGCGCCGTGTGCAGTGCGGCCGCGGTCCCGCTGACGTCGTAGGGGTTGATGACGAGGGCGCCGCCGCCGAGGTCGTAGACGGCGCCGGCCTCCCGGGACAGCACGAGAGCCAGGTCGCGTTCGCTGAGCACGACGCCCTCCTTGGCCACCAGGTTCATCCCGTCCCGGATCGGGTTGACCACCAGGACGTCGGCCAGCAGGTAGGCGGCCAGCGATCGTGGGTAGTCGTCGTTGACCTCGAGCACTAGAGGTGCCCAGGACGGCGTGGCGAACTCATCCTCGATCTCCCCCGCCATCTGCTGCACGGCCGCGGTGTACTCCCGGTATTCCGGCAGATCATGCCGGCTCGGGTAGGCGAAGGCGAGGTGCACGACCCGGCCGTGCCACTCCGGGTGGCTGCGCAGCAGCTCCCGGTATGCGGCCAGACCGCGGACGATGTTCTTGCTCATCTCGGTGCGGTCGATCCGCAGAATCAGTTTCCGGTCCCCCACGAGCTCCCGCAGCACAGCGGCGCGGGCGAGCACGTCGGGCTGGGCGACCCGGCGACGCAGACCGGCGGCGTCCACACCCAGGCTGTGCACGCGCACGCGGGTGCGCCCGCCGCCGTGGGACACCGTGTCCCCCTCGACGCGGGCGCCGAGCAGGACCGCGCAGCACTCGAGGAAGGCATCAGCCCAGCGTTGACACAGGAAGCCGACGGTGTCGGCGGCGAGCAGCCCGGTGAGCAGGTCGTGGGCGATGGAGTCGGGCAGGAGCTGGAAGTACATCGCAGGCGCCCAGGGGGTGTGGCTGAAATGGCCGATGCGGAGATCCGGGCGGACGTGGCGGAGCATCCGCGGGGTCAGCGAGAGGTGGTAGTCGTGGATCGAGACGACGGCGCACGGCGCGGCCTCCTCCGCCAGCGCGACCGCGAACGCCTCGTCGTAGTCGACGAAGGCAGCCCACTCCCGGGCGAACCGCTCATCGAACACCGGTGCGGTCGCCGTGTTGAACAGCAGGTGGTGCAGGAACCACAGGGTCCGGTTCGCCACTCCGTTGTATGCCCGGTGCAAGGTCATGGGGTCGATCCCGAGCATCCGCACCCGGGCGCCGTCGGTGTCGTAGCCGGCGATGTCGATGCGGCCGCTGCCACCGGCCTCGCGCGCTGCTCGGCGGTCGGCGTCGCCCAGGGCGGCGCACACCCAGACCGCCTCGTTGTCGGAGGCGGCACCCATCAGGCCCGAGACCAGACCGCCGCTTCCCCTGCGCAGGAACAGGTCGCCGGAACCGTCCTCGGCAAAGGACACCGGCCCTCGGTTCGAGGCGAGCAGCACCCTCGCCATACCGGCCACGACGCGAGCGTAGCTGCGGTTCCGGCCAGTTTGTGACCGCTCGGCCTCGCGCCGGTCAGGCCAGGGCCGCGCGGATCGCCTCAGCCCAGCCGAGCCCGACCGCCGCCGGCGAGATCCGCACGTTCGGATGCGACGCCACCAGGGCGGGCATGTGCCCGTGCGCCGCCCCATTGGCGGTCAGCCACAGCTCCCGGACGTACGGCGCCATCTCCAGGTCGCTGGCCGAGTCCCCGATGGCGAGGGCAGCATCGGCGGTCACCCCCCGGCGCTGCAGGTCCCGGGCGATCGCGAGCCCCTTCGTCACCCCGTCGGGCATGAGGTGGTAGACGTGGACCGGCGCCGCCTCCGGTCGCAGCGTGGTGGAGCGGTGCGGCGGGAGCACTCCGTTGTCCCGCACGCGAAGCCACCCGTATCCCCGCTCGCTCAGCCAGCCGTCCGCGTCGGCCGCGTCGATCTGCCCCCGGAGCATGACATCCGCCTCGTGACCCAGATGCCACGGCGAGTGGTATTCCAGCATTCCCGCGTACCTGGCGAAGAGCTCGGCCAGGATGCCGGAGCCCTCCATGACCGCAGCGGGTGTCCCCTGGTACGCCTCGGGCATCGCCCCCCGGAGCACATCCGCCTCCCGGCCGTGGTCCCAGCCGATCACCGAGCCCATCTCGGCGATGTAGCCCTCCGCGCCGAAGATCCGCGCCGCTTCGAGCATCTGCGGACGGGTACGACCGGAGACGAGCACCAGCGTGACGTCGGCAGCGAGCAGGTCGAGCAGGGCCCGGGCCGGCTCGTCGGTCAGGGCGCCGTCTTCGGCGCGGAAGAAGCAGCCGTACGGGCCGACCATTGTGCCGTCGAGGTCGGTGTAGATCACCCGGATGTCGGTCACGAAGCGGCCCGATCCGTTCCGGTCGCGGTTGCACCGCGCAGCGGCGGCAGCGGCTCGACGGACACGTCGTAGCCGACGGGTCGCCCGCCGGGGAACTGGGTGAGCGTGGTGGCTGCCGGTGGCAGGTCCAGGCGCCGCAGGGCGGCCTGCAGGACCTCGGCGGCCATCCGGCCCAGAGCCGCGTCGCTGTGGTGTCGGTGCACCCGCCGACCGAGATCGACTTGGGCCAGCCCGTCCAGCCCGACCGCGTCGACCGCGTCGAGGAGCAGGCCGAGGTCCACCCCGTACCCGGGCTCGAAGGCGAGAGTCTCCAGCAGGGCGCGGCGGCCGGCGTACTCACCGGCCAGCGGTTGGGCGATCCCGGCCAGCCGCGGCCAGTGCAGGTTCACCAGCGGGCGGGCCACCAGCTCGGTCACCCGGCCGGCGGTCCGGGCGTAGGTGCCCTTGACGAAGTGCACCGACGGATCGGTGAGTAGCGGGCCGAGGAGTCCGCTGACGAACCCGCCGTGCATGCCCCGCAGATCCGCGTCGAGAAACACAACCAGCTCTCCGCTGCTCGCTGCCAGTCCGGCGGCGAGCGCGCGGCCCTTGCCGGGACGTTCAACCCCGATCACCTCGGCGCCTGCCTCGGCCGCGACCTCCGCGGTGTCGTCGGTGGAGGCGGAGTCGACGACGAGCACCTGGTCGAGGAGATCGCCCGCTTCGCGGAGAATGGTGGTGACGACCGCGCCCACTGTGGCCGCCTCGTTGTGCGCCGGCAGGACCACCGAGACCGAGCACGAGCCGCTGGCGGGACATGATCGGGTCGTCGGCCAGTCCGCCGCGCTGGAGGTCCGGCGCTCGTACCACCGGCGGACATCGGGGCGCACGTATGCGAGGATCGCAGACACAACTGAACAACGCTCATCACGAGGGGCAGAGGGACCGGCCCGACGAAGCCCCGGCAACCACCCGGCGTATCTCATCAGCTGACAGGCAGCGGCGAGCGACGGACAGGTGCCAACTCCGGCCCGCGGCATCCGGCGCGCGGGAGAGATGAGGAGATCTCGCTGCTCATGACTGCTGTTATCGATTCAGGCCTTGATTCGCCTGCCAGGTTCGGCGCGGCGGCCGGACTGACCTGCCGCGAATGCGATGCCACCTACGACCTCGGGGCCGACCACGTCTGCGCGGACTGCTTCGGCCCGCTGGAGATCGCCTACTCCTTCGGCGCGGTGAGCCGGGCCTCGATCGAGGCCGGTCCGCAGACGATGTGGCGCTATGCCGACCTGCTGCCGGTGCGGCCGCTGGTCGACCTGCAGGTCGGCATGACCCGGCTGGTCCGGGCGGACAACCTGGCCCGCGCGCTGGGCATGCGCCGCCTGTGGGTGAAGGACGACAGCGGCAACCCGACCCACTCCTTCAAGGACCGGGTGGTCGCGGTGGCCGCCTCCGCTGCCCGCACGCTCGGCTTCGAGGTGCTGGCGTGCGCGTCCACCGGCAACCTTGCCGGGGCGGTGGCCGCCGCGGCCGCGAAGGGTGGTATGCGGTCGGTCGTGCTCATTCCGGCCGATCTGGAGCCGGCGAAGGTCACCATGGCCGCGGTCTACGGTGGCACGCTGGTCGCGGTGGAGGGCAGCTACGACGACGTGAACAGGCTCTGCTCGGAGTTGGTGGGCGAGCTTCCCTGGGCGTTCGTGAACACCAACGTCCGGCCGTTCTACGCCGAAGGCAGCAAGACCGTCGGTTACGAGATCGCCGAACAGTTGGGCTGGCGGCTGCCGGACCAGGTGGTGTGCCCGGTGGCCTCCGGCTCGCTGCTGACCAAGGTGGACAAGGCTTGGCGAGAGATGTCCCAGCTGGGCCTGGTCGAGGGATCGCCTTACCGGGTCTTCGGCGCCCAGAGCGACGGGTGCGCGCCGGTGGCGACCGCGTTCGCGGCGGGCTGGGACGTGGTCCGTCCGGTCCGTCCGAGCGGCATCGCCAAGTCCCTGGCGATCGGTAACCCGGCGGACGGGCCGTACGCACTCGACGCCGTTCGCCGCACCGGCGGCGCGATCGCGGCGGTGAGTGACGCTGAGGCCATCGACGGAATGCGGCTGCTGGCCCACACCGAGGGCATCTTCGCCGAGACCGCAGGCGGCGTGGTGGTGGCCACGCTGCGCCGGCTGCTGGCCGGCGGGGTCCTGGACCCCGACGCGGAGACGGTGCTGCTCAACACCGGCGACGGCCTCAAGACGCTGGATGCCATCGCCGACGTAGCTCGGCCGACGACGACCATCGCAGCCTCCTACGACGCGTTCGTTGCGGCCGGGCTTGCGGGTTGAGTCTCGCCGACCCGAAATGAACTGTGAGTTAGCGGGCGGTTACTACGGGCGCCACATCGCGGAAACAACGGGGGTAGAGCGTGGTCACGACGAGCGTGCTGAGCGCCAGGTCGGTGGGGCCGGGCTGGCCCGGGTCACCATCGTCACCGGCACTCCAGAAGGGGCAGGACAGCCGAGTTGGAGAGGGACTCTCCCGGCCTACACCTCCCACCCGTGGTGGCCAACAGTCGGCAGACCGACTGCGCCGACTGCGGTGCGGCGGTGTGGATCGGGCCCCGCATTCAGCAGATCCGTGGTGAGATCCGGGTGATCTGCTGGGACTGCGCGTACTCCCACAGCAGCGTGACCTGGGCCCGGTACGAGCGTCCCCGGGAGCGTCGGGACCTCGGCCTACGCTCTGGTTGAGGGCTGCTCCCGGGCGCCGGGCTGAGGTCGCCTCGGTATCGGCCTTGGCCTCCACCTTGGGTGCGCCGATCATGCGAGAACGCGCGTTCCAGCCGGGGCGTGGGGCCGGCAGCGCGCCGATCATGCGAGAAGGCGCGTTCCGCCTCGTGCGCCGACGCACGTTGGAGCATGATCGGCGCAGCCAATGCCTGTTGGAGCATGATCGGCGAGCCGAAGCGGGCGGGCCAGCCTTGCCGACGCGACCGGACCGCGGCGGGACCCAGCGCCCCGCAGGCGCCGTCCCGGCATGTGCGGAAGCGCTTGCACTCCCCGCTGGAGAGTGCTAACAATGGTCTAGCACTCGTACAACGCGAGTGACAACTGGCTGGGTGGTGAGGCAGCGCGCTGCCGTCCGTCGCGGGCACCGGCCTGGCCGACACGGACATCGTCTGCAACGTGGGAGGATCCACACCGCATGGCCAAGATTATCGCTTTTGACGAGGACGCCCGACGGGGGCTCGAGCGGGGCATGAACGTGCTCGCCGACGCCGTCCGGGTGACGCTCGGACCGAAGGGGCGCAACGTCGTCCTGGAGAAGAAATGGGGTGCTCCCACCATTACCAACGACGGTGTGAGCATTGCGAAGGAGATCGAGCTCGAGGACCCGTACGAGAAGATCGGCGCCGAGCTCGTCAAGGAGGTTGCCAAGAAGACAAATGACGTCGCAGGTGACGGTACGACCACGGCCACCATCCTGGCCCAGGCGCTGGTCCGCGAGGGGCTGCGCAATGTCGCGGCAGGTGCGAACCCGATGAGCCTGAAGAAGGGCATCGAGGCCGCCGTCGAAAGCGTCTCCGAGGAGCTGGGCAAGGTTTCCAAGGACGTCGAGACGAAGGAGCAGATCGCCTCCACCGCCTCGATTTCCGCCGGTGACTCGGCGATCGGCGAGATGATCGCCGAGGCGATGGACAAGGTCGGCAAGGAAGGCGTCATCACGGTCGAGGAGAGCAACACCTTCGGCCTCGAGCTCGAGCTGACCGAGGGCATGCGCTTCGACAAGGGCTATATCTCGCCCTATTTCGTGACCGACCCGGAGCGGATGGAGGCCGTCCTCGACGACCCGTACCTGCTCGTGGTCAACTCGAAGATCTCGGCGGTCAAGGACCTCCTGCCCGTGCTCGAGAAGATCATGCAGGGTGGCAAGCCGCTGGTCATCATCGCCGAGGACGTCGATGGCGAGGCGCTCGCCACGTTGGTAGTCAACAAGATCCGCGGGACCTTCAAGTCCGTCGCGGTGAAGGCGCCCGGCTTCGGTGACCGCCGCAAGGCCATGCTGCAGGACATCGCGATCCTCACCGGCGGCCAGGTGATCAGCGAAGAGGTCGGTCTCAAGCTGGAGAACGCCACCGTCGACCTGCTCGGCCGGGCTCGCAAGATCGTGGTCACCAAGGATGAGACCACCATCGTCGAGGGTGCCGGCGACGGCGACCAGATCGCGGGTCGGGTCAACCAGATCCGAGCCGAGATCGACAAGAGCGACTCCGACTACGACCGGGAGAAGCTGCAGGAGCGGCTGGCCAAGCTCGCCGGCGGCGTCGCGGTGATCAAGGTTGGCGCGGCCACCGAGGTCGAGCTCAAGGAGAAGAAGCACCGGATCGAGGACGCGGTGTCCAACGCCAAGGCTGCCGTCGAGGAGGGCATCGTTGCCGGCGGTGGCGTCGCGCTGCTGCAGGCGGCGCGCACCGCATTCGAGAAGCTGGACCTCGAGCACGACGAGATGACCGGGGCCAACATCGTCCGGATCGCTCTGGAGGCCCCGATCAAGCAGATCGCGTTCAACAGCGGTCTCGAGGGCGGCGTCGTGGTCGAGAAGGTCCGCGGCCTCGACAGTGGCTGGGGGCTCAACGCGGCCAACGGCGACTACGTCGACATGATCAAGGAAGGCATCATCGACCCGACGAAGGTCACCCGGTCCGCGCTGCAGAATGCGGCGTCGATTGCCGGCCTGTTCCTCACCACCGAGGCGGTCATCGCCGACAAGCCGGAGAAGGAGAAGGCACCCGCGGGTGCCCCCGGCGGCGGCATGGGGGACATGGACTTCTAGGAAGTCCCGGAACGGCACCACGGACAGGGGCGGCCTCCTTCGGGGGGTCGCCCCTTCCGCATGCCATCGCTTGGCTGTGGACGAAGACCGTGCCTGCGCGTCAACTGTCCTGAGTGGGCGACGAGCACGAGCAGGAAGGGCCGGGCGGGGGGCCAGTCGGCAAGGCGGGGCGGGGCCAGGTCAGTCCTCGGCCAGGACCGCGTCCGCGTCGACGATCTCGTAGGCGTAGCCCTGCTCGGCGAGGAAGCGCTGTCGGTGGGCGGCGTACTCGGCATCCAGGGTGTCCCTGGCGACCACGGCGTAGAACCGCGCGCCGCCACCGTTCGCCTTGGGCCGCAGGATTCGGCCGAGCCGCTGGGCCTCCTCCTGCCGCGAGCCGAACGTGCCGGAGACCTGGATAGCGACGTTCGCCTCCGGCAGGTCGATGGAGAAGTTGGCCACCTTGGAGACCACGAGCAGCCGCTCCTCACCGTTGCGGAAGGCCTCGTAGAGCCGTTCGCGCTCGGCGTTGCGGGTGCTGCCGGTGATCGACGGTGCGCCCAACCGCTCGGCCAGCGTGTCGATCTGGTCCAGGTACGCGCCGATCACCAGCACCCTGTCGGTGGCGTGCCGTCGGATCAGCGCCTCGACCACCCGCAGCTTGGCCGGTGCGGTGGCGCACACCCGGTACTGGTCCGCCGGTTCGGAGGTGGCGTACTGCAGCCGGGCGTCGTCGGAGAGCGTCACCCGTACCTCCACGCAGTCCGCCGGCGCGATCCAGCCCTGTGCCTCCATCTCCCGCCACGGCACGTCGTAGCGCTTCGGCCCGATCAGGGAGAAGACGTCGCCCTCACGGCCGTCCTCACGGACGAGCGTGGCGGTCAGGCCCAGCCGCCGCCTGGACTGCAGGTCCGCGGTGAACCGGAACACCGGCGCCGGCAGCAGGTGCACCTCGTCGTAGACGATGAGTCCCCAGTCGCGCGCGCCGAAGACCCCGAGGTGGGGGAACTCGCCCTTCCGCTTGGTGACCATCACCTGGTAAGTGGCGATCGTCACCGGCCGGATCTCCTTGCGCTCCCCTGAGTACTCGCCGATCTCTTCGTTGGTCAGCGTGGTCCGCTTGAGCAGCTCCGCCCGCCACTGCCGGGCCGAGACCGTGTTCGTCACCAGGATCAGCGTCGTTGCCGCCGCCTCGGCCATCGCGGCCGCGCCGACGATGGTCTTGCCGGCGCCGCACGGCAGCACCACCACCCCTGAGCCACCGTGCCAGAAGCCGGTGACCGCGTCCTGCTGGTAGGTCCGCAGCGACCACCCTTCCTCGCGCAGGGCGATCGTGTGCGCCTCGCCGTCGACGTACCCGGCCAGATCCTCAGCCGGCCAACCCAGCTTGAGCAGCAGCTGCTTGAGGTGCCCGCGTTGGCTGGCATGCACGAGCACGGTGTCCGCGTCCAGGTGCCGCCCGAGCAGCGGCGCGATCTTCTTGGACCGCACGACCTCGGCGAGCACCGCGGGGTCGGTGCTGGCAAGGACGAGTCCGTGAGCGGGATCGTTGCGCAGCCGCAGCCTGCCGTAGCGGGCCATCGTCTCGGCCACGTCGACGAGCAGAGCGTGTGGCACCGGGTACCGGGAGAACCGCAGCAGCGCGTCGACCACCTGCTCGGCGTCGTGTCCGGCGGCGCGGGCATTCCACAACCCCAGCGCCGTGACCCGGTAGGTGTGCACGTGCTCCGGGGCGCGCTCTAGCTCGGCGAACGGCGCGATCGCCGACCGGCACTCAGGCGCCGCGGGGTGGTCGACCTCCAACAGCAGGGTCTTGTCGGACTGCACGATCAACGGGCCGTCGGTCACAGCTCATCCTCGCTTACCAGCGCCGCACTTGTGATGCGGTGGGCCGCGAATGTGCGGCGCTCTCCGCGACGATGGTCGAAGGCTGTGACGTACCCGCCGTCGACGAAAGCCGGTTCGATGATCCGGGTCGACGCCACGCCTGCGGCGTTGAGGTAGCCGATCCACACGCCGCGGCCGTCACGGGCCGCCTGCCGCAGCAGGTGCAGGGTCTCCATCGGGGTAGTGACCGAGGGCCCGTGCGTACCCGGTTCGGCCGGCCGATGGCGGGCGGCCCGCTCGCCGGCCCGAAGTGCCCGCACGGCCGCCTGCACCTGCTCCGGCCGCGGCTGCGGCGGCCAGACCTGGCGGCCGGGCTGCTCGGTCTGGGCCGGCGTTCGTCGCCGAGGCGGGCGTTCGACCACGACAGTACCCTCCGCCGACTCGATCGCCGGGGCGAAGCCGGCGGCCCGCAGCGCGTCCACGACCGCCTCGACCGGCGCCTGTGCGGCGAGGACTGTCGGTGCCAGCCGGCGCAGTCGCAGCGCGCCGGCCCGGCGAGTGGCGAGCACCTCGGCGAGCAATGCCTCGTCGTCACAGCGCAGCACAGCCTGGGCGCTACCGACCCGAATCCGGCCGTGCCGGCGCCCCACGTCCTCGATGAGATAGCCCAGCGCCTGCGGTACCGGCGTCCTCGACCGCTGGTGGAGCAGTTGCAGGACGTCATCCGCGCTGCGGCCCGCGTCGAAAGCCCGGCGCAGCGACGCCTCGCTGAACCGGTACACCGTCGCGCCGCCGGTGGACTCCACGTCCGCCAGCAGCCGCAGCTCGCTGGCCAGTGTCGGTGCCAGTGGTCCCGGTGCGACAGCAGTCAGGTCGGCCTGCAGAAGGACTGAATCGAGCAGGGCGGGCAAGTGCGGGTTGACCGCTGCGGCCGCGGTGGCCTCCTGTCCGGCCAGCAGGGCGCGTCCGGCCGTTGTCATGGCCGCGCGGCCGGTGACACCGAGCAGTTCGGCCGAGGTGAGTGTGTCGACGGCGAGCTGCGGGTCGAACGTCAGGGGCCGCTGCCACTGGACGATCGCGACCACGTCGCCGGGGGTAGCCGCCGCGCCTGAGGGCAACTCGGCCAGCACCTGCAGCAGCGCCCGGCGCTGGTCCGGCTCGCGCGACTCCATCAGCTCAGGACTGAGCGCGGTGCGGGTCTTGCCCCGCTCGTCACGGGTCAGCGCGCGACCCGGCGCGCGCGGCATACCGAGCCAGGCGGTGGCCAAGGCTATCCAGCGCGCGCCGACCGGTTTGGTCTGCCACGCATCGTAGGTCGGGGTCGGCAACCAGACAGCGTCGTATCCGGGCGAGGCGGCGACCAGTCCGCCGGCGTAGGCCACCTCGGCCAGGACTACCGCCGTCTCCTCCGGCACGTCCAGAGCGGCCGCGGTGCGGCGCGAGTCACGGAGCCCGAGGCCGCCGCTTTTCAGCACCGCGGGCGGCGCGGCCCCCCACGACTCCACCAGCTCATCTAGGAGGCGTACCACTCCGGCCGCCGCGGCGCCGGCTGCCCGGTCGGCAGTCTCGGCGCCGATCTGGCGCCGGCCGACCGGCGGCGGCATCGGGTGGCTGGGCCGAGCCAGCGACGCACTGAGCATGCCGTGCAGCGGTGGGGCCACCGCGAGGGCGGTCGGCTCGCCCCAGGCCAGCGCCAGGGCACAAAGCCGGTCCAGACCACGGGCGACGTCAGCGGGTTCGGCGCCGAGAGCCGCACCCACCGCGGCATAGGACGTCGGGGCCGGCAGCGCGACCAGTGCCTGGGCCAACTCCCCACACCACAGGTCGAGGCCGGCCAGCGCCGCCGAGATCGACCAGCGCGAGAGCGCCCGCACCGCCAGCGTGTCGACGTCCGGCGGGAGGGGGACGAGCAGGTCTGGGCGCACGGCGAACAGCGCCGCCAAGTCCTCATCGGTGCGTGCGCGCAGCTCCTCGGTGAGCCCTCCGGACGGTGTCACGTCCCTACGCTAGGCGTGCCCAGCGGTGGTTCCGACAGCTGGCGCGCGGGCGCTCGTGCGGATCGGCGGGACTTCAGTCCCTAGCCGTCCCGCCCCGACGGGTGTGGGCTGGACCCAGTCGCCAGGCACCGGTCCGCGACCTCGGATCCTCATGGAGGCGTCCATGCGTCTGCCTGCTCCCCTCTCCTACGGCCACGGCACTTCCGGCGTTCCACTTCTCGGGGAAACGATCGGCGCCAACCTGGAACGCGTGGCAGCCCGGTTCGGCGACCGGGACGCACTGATCGACGTGGCCGGCGGCCAGCGCCTGACTTACCGGGAGTTCAACGCCGCGGTGAACACGATCGCCCTCGGCTTGCTGGACCTCGGGGTGGACAAGGGCGACCGGGTCGGTATCTGGGCGCCCAACTGCATGGAGTGGACCGTCGTCCAGTACGCCTCGGCCAAGATCGGCGCCATTCTCGTCACCATCAATCCGGCGTACCGCAGCGCAGAGCTGGCCTACGTCCTGCAGCAGGCCGGAGTCCGGCTCCTCATCAGCGTGACGGAGCTGAAGGGCACGTCGTTGGTCGACATGATCGCTGAGCTGCGGCCGAGTCTCGCCGCCCTGGAAGGGGTCATCTTCCTCGGCTCGGCGCAGTGGGACACCCTGCAGGAGCGCGGCGACTCCACTCCGACCCACCGGCTCCACGATGCCGCCGCGGGGCTCAGCTTCGATGACCCCATCAACATCCAGTACACCAGCGGAACCACCGGCTTTCCCAAGGGTGCCACCCTCAGCCACCACAACATCCTCAACAACGGATACTTCGTCGGCGAGCTCTGCGGTTACACCGAGCAGGACCGGGTGTGCGTCCCGGTCCCGCTCTATCACTGCTTCGGCATGGTCATGGGCAATCTCGGGGCCACCACGCACGGCGCGGCGCTGGTCTATCCGGCGCCGTCGTTCGACCCGAAGGCGACCCTCGACGCGGCCGTCGCGGAGCGGTGCACCAGCCTGTACGGCGTACCGACGATGTTCATCGCCGAACTGGGCCTGCCCGAGTTCGGGACGTACGACTTCTCCTCGCTGCGCACCGGCATCATGGCCGGTTCACCGTGCCCGGTGGAGGTAATGAAGCGGGTCGTGGCCGATATGGGCATGAGCGAGGTGACTATCTGTTACGGGATGACGGAGACCTCGCCGGTTTCCACCCAGACCCGGGCGGACGACGATCTCGAGCGACGGGTGACCAGTGTGGGTCGCCCCGGCCCACACATCGAGGTAAAGGTAGTCGACCCCGAAACCGGGCTGACCGTGCCGCGCGGCGCGCGGGGGGAGTTCTGCACCCGCGGATACTCGGTCATGCTCGGCTACTGGAACGACCCGGAGCAGACCGCGGGCGTAGTTGACGGCGCCGGTTGGATGCACACCGGAGACCTGGCGACGATGGATGTCGAGGGCTACTGCAGCATCGTCGGCCGCAGCAAGGACATGGTCATCCGGGGCGGGGAGAACATCTACCCCCGCGAGGTCGAGGAGTTCCTCTACAGCCACCCGGCCATCGCCGATGTGCAGGTCGTCGGTGTCCCGGACGCGCGCTACGGCGAGGAGCTCTGCGCCTGGGTCAAGGTGCGCCTGGGCGCGCAGGTGACCGAGGAGCAGGTTCGCGATTTCTGCCGTGACAGCCTGGCCCACTACAAGGTGCCGCGTTACGTGCTCTTCGTCGAGGACTTCCCGATGACCGTCACCGGCAAGATCCAGAAGTATCTGATGCGAGATGAGTCGGTGCGTTCGCTCGGGCTGCAGGCCGTCGCCACCACAGTTACCGCCTGATCCACCAGCCCGCGGGGATTGCAGGTACCGGCAATGCCCATGCAGCACCCATGCGGCGCGCTGACCGACGACGACAGACCCCGGGGTGCAGCAGCGCTTACGGCCCGGTGGACGGCGACGTCGAGGCCGACGTGGACTCCAGCGTCGAAACGGCCGTGGAGGCTGGTGGAGTTGCCGGCGACGAGCTCGTGGTCGCGGGCGGGGTGGTGGTGGTCTCGGTCGGTGTCGGTGTGGTGGTGCCGGTCGGTGTCGGTGTCGGTGTGGTGGTGCCGGTCAGTGTCGGTGTCGGCGTCGGGGTGGTGGCGGTCTCGGCCGGTATCGACGTCTTGCCGGACCCGGGAGTCGGCTCTGTCACAGTCGTGTGATGGGGGGCGGAGCGGGTGGCCGTGCTCGGGGTGTGGATGGTGCGATGGTGGACGGCCCGCACTCGCTCGCGGGAGGCGGCTGAGAGGCACGAACGACGAACGTCGAGGGCCCGAGTGAAGGCTTGGTCGCGGATTGCTGAGTAAGAGGCGGCCTTGTTCTGCGACGTCGCGATGGCATCCGCCTCGGTGATCTGCCACTCACCGGTGGATTCCAGCGTCGTGCCGCTGGTGTCCACGCCGGGGACCTGCCAGGCGCCGGGGTCATCCACCAGCGCAGCTTTCAGTGCTGCCGTCGCCTTGGCGACCGCGGCCCGGTCGGTAGCAACCTTGGCCAGATGGGCCTTGATCGTGGAGACCTGACCGTCGAAACGACCCACTGCCGCGTCCAGCTGTTTGGTCACGCCGGCACTGGCCGCGGTCACCGCCGTTCCCACGGTGGTGCAACTGCCGTGAGCGGCGATGTTCTGCACATATCGCTGGGTATTCGCGGAGGCCCCGGCGAGCCGACGAAGGTAGGCGTCCAGCAGCGATCCCTGCACCGGGGACATCTCCTGGTAGAGCGCATACTCGGCGGCCGCGAGTGCCTCCCCGGCACGCACGACATTGGCATGCTTCGGTGCGGCGATGGACGAGGCGGCGCTGAACGGCACCGGTTGGGCCAAATCGGCGGAGTTCGCGACCTTTCGCGCTCCCGATCCGTTCGCCCCACAGCCGCTCAGTAGGACTGTGCCACCCAGGACGGCGGCGGCTCGACACATGCGACGATACGGAAGGCTAGTCATGGCTCCCTAACAGTAGCGAAGCCAAGCGGGGGTGCGCATTGGGCGGCCGAGCGTCGGCCGAACGAACGATGCGAGGCTAGGGTTTCCTCGCCGGCTTGTCTGCATCGCGATCGGACTAAGCTGCATTTCGTGGCGCAAACCACTCCAGAGGATCACGCTGACACCGAGCTTTCGCTGCGCCTTCACAGACTGCACGAGGGGCTCAGTGGGCTCGCCTCGGTGATCGTCGCGTTCAGCGGCGGCGCGGACTCCGCCCTGTTGCTGGCTGCTGCCGTGCGTTCCCTGGGTGCTGATCGGGTAGCGGCAGCCACCGCTGTGTCGCCCAGCCTCCCGTCGGCGGAGTTGGCGGCAGCGTCGATCTTCGCGGCTGGTCTCGGCGTCCCCCATTGGACGCCCACCACCTCGGAGCTGACGCGTTCGGGCTACCGCGCCAATGGCAGCGACCGCTGCTATTTCTGCAAGGCCGAATTGGTGGACGTCCTCGGTCCGCTCGGGGCGGCCGAAGGCTACGCACACCTGGCAACCGGCACCAACGCGGATGACGTTCGGGCAGGTTACCGTCCCGGCATCCGAGCGGCAGCCGAGCGTGGCGTGGTGACGCCCCTGCTCGACGCAGGGCTGACCAAGGCGCAGATCCGACTGGTAAGTCGGCGCTGGGGGCTGCCAACCTGGAACAAGCCGGCAGCTGCCTGCCTCTCAAGCCGGATCGCGTACGGCATCGAGATCACCCCGGCTCGCTTGTCCCGGGTGGGGACGGCGGAACGGACACTTCGAGACGCACTCGTGCGCGCGGGCTTCGCCGTGCGGGATCTTCGCGTCCGGGATCTCGGCAGCACCGCTCGAGTGGAGATCGATGCCGGGCTCGTCACCGTCCTTGAGCGCCGGCCAGATCTGCTCGCTTCGGTACGCGGCTTCCAGTCGGTCGAGGTCGACCCGCTGGGCTTCCGCTCCGGGTCGATGAACGAGGGGTTACCCGCTTCGCAGCGGTTCCGCTGAGTCGGCCCCGCCGCGGGGGGACGCGGCGGTTTAGCCTAGGGGCGAAGGCTCTTCCCCATCTAATCCCCATCCGATCCCCATCCGAGTCCTCCTTCAATTCCGAGTCCCCTCTAGAAACCGAGTCCCCTTTTTAGAACCCGAGGTTCCGGTGCCCAGCGGCAAGGTCAAGTTCTACGACAACGAGAAGGGCTTCGGCTTTCTCTCCCGCGACGACGGCGGCGACGTCTACGTCCATTCCTCGGCGCTGCCCAAGGGGGTGGAGGGGCTCAAGCCCGGCACCCGGGTCGAGTTCGGCGTGGCTGAAGGCCGACGAGGAGAGCAGGCGCTCTCGGTGCGGGTCATCGACCCGCTGCCCTCACTCGCGGCGGCGGCCCGGCGCCCGGCGGAGGAGCTGCACGGTCTGGTCGAAGACATGATCAAGCTGCTGGAGGCCAAGGTCCAGCCTGCCCTACGCCGTGGTCGCTACCCCGACCGAAAAGACACGCACCGGTTGGCCGAGGTGATGACCGCCGTGGCCAAGGAACTCGAGTCCTGACCGGCGGTGTGGAGGGTGCACGTGATGTCGCGATCGGGCCGATCACACGGCCGGCCCGGTCGCCATTCGGTCAGCGAACGGTGCAAGCCGGGGTCGCCGAACTGGCCACGAAATTGCGGCCCGGGGTGAACCACCGGAATTTCACCTGGACCCGGAACGATCCCGTAAGGCCCTGAGGTTCCACGTCAGGACGCTGCTCGCGCTCCGCGCGTAGTACCAGACGCCCGCGACTGCGGCCGGCGCCGGCGCCGGCCGCAGGCCAGCGAGCAGCGATGTCTCGCCGCTGGCGCTGGCCGGCAGGGCAGAAGTCGGGCGAACAGGCCAAGATCGGGCCGGCGATCCGGGGCTACCGCCAGGCGTCGGCGGCTACCGCGGGGACGAGCCGCTCGGCTGCCGCCCGCTCGAGAAGGGTTCGTACCGCTGCGTAGTCGTCATCCCCCATCTCTCGGGTGGCAGCGGTCACGTAGAGACCAATGTGGGCGGCGATGACGTCCGGGCTCATCTCCTGGGCCAGCGACGCCACGTACGCCGCCGACGCCGTGGGGCGGGCCCACGCCCGGTCGACGGAGCGTTGCAGGGCAGTCGTGATCGGGGCAGCGTCGACGGTCCGGCGGGCCAGGATCGCGCCCAACGGGATCGGTAGCCCGGTCTCCTTCTCCCACCACGCGCCAAGATCTATCAGACAGGAGAGTCCGTAGCGGGCGTAGGTGAACCGGGCCTCGTGGATGACGAGGCCGGCGTCGTACCGTCCGGCAGCCACCGCCGGCATGATCTCTGGAAACGGCAGCACGTCCACCGACCCGAGGCCGTGCTCGCGCGCCCAGAGTCGGAGCAGCAGGTAGGCAGTGGTCCGTTCGCCGGGGACGGCGATCCGCGCATTCCGCAGGTCGCGACGACGGCGCACGCGGCGGTCTCCATCGGTCAGCACCAGCGGCCCGCACCCGCGACCCAGAGCGCCGCCGGCAGGCAGGAGGCGGTAGTCCGCCAGTAGCCATGGCACGGCCCCATAGGAGACCTTGACCACGTCCGGTGCGCCCGCTTCAGCCAACGCATTTGCCTCGTCGACGTCAGCGTGGCGGACCCGGACGGCTGGCGCGTCGGTCAGCAGGCCACAGGCCCAGGCGTGGAAGAGGAAGGTGTCGTTGGGACAGGTGGAGAACACCAGATCCAGCGGCGGCACCGACGGTGGCGTCAGCCGCGGGGTCCCCGGCGCGGTCACGGCGCTATGACCAGCACCGGGATCATCGCGGATACCGCCCGCGTGAGCATGCTGGTCGCCTGCGGGATGTCCCAGCCGGCACGGTCCCGGACGCCGACCAGGTTGCTCACCGTCCGCACCTCCAAGAAGGCGCGCGAGAACCGAGCAGCCACGCTGCCCGCGGCCGCCCCTTCCATCGCCTCGGCCACCGGCTGGGAGGCAGCGAAGAGCTCCACCCCGCGGGCCGCGGTGCCGGTCACGGTGGACAGGGTCAGCACAACTCCGGTATGCACGGCGAGTCCGGCCAACGTCATGGACTGCCGCACGGCCCGCACCATGGCCGGCTCCGCGGCGACGCTGACGTGCCCCCAGTCCAGGCTCGCGGAGTCCAGGAAGCCCTCTGGCGAGTCGGCTCCGAGGTCACCGAAGCCGCTCTCGGTGGCGACGACGACGTCGCCGACGCGCGCCCCTGCCGCGGCGAAGCCACCGGCGATGCCCACGTTGATCACGAGGTCGAGGTCAGGGCGCAGGGCGAGGGCGGTCGCCGTGGCTGCGGCGGCCGCCGCCGGTCCGATGCCGCCGGCCAGCACGCTCACCTCGCCCCGACCCGTGCTGCGCAGGGCGTCATACGGCCCGATCCGCACCGCATCAGCCGGCGGCAGCGCATCGAGCACGGCGTCCGCCTCGGACGTCGTGGCTGTAAGGACCAACATCGAGCGGGTCAGCGTCGTTCTCCTGGTCTGGCTCCTGGTCTGGGGGACAACGACAAGGTTAGTCAGTCCCGAGCACACCGTCCTCACTGGCGAAGCGCGTACCCCGGGCGAGCTGGGCGCGGTGCAAGCTCCGCAGGCAGAATCCGAGCGAGGCACCGCAGGAGGCGGCTGCGACCCCGAACCCGAGGCTGGGGGAGAGCGGGAGCACGATGCCGACGATGCCGCCGAGCACCCAGGCCAGCTGCAGGTAGCTCTCGGACAAGGAGAAGACCGAGTTGCGGACGTGGTCGGCAACGTCGCTCTGGACGAGGGAGTCCAGCGCGAGTTTCGAGATCGCCTGACCGATGCCGCCGATGAGCGTGACGGCCAAGACGGTCAGCAGGCCGTAGAAGATGGCCGCGGCCAGACAGCCGGCCGCCGCGACGGCGACCGCGCTGATCGCCAGCACCAGCGGCGCCCGCGATCGGATCCGGCCACCGCCGGCGGCACCGACCAGCCCGCCGATGCCGGCGGCGGCGATGACCAGGCCGATCGCGGTGTTGGTGCTGTGCACCGCACCGAGCCCGCCCTGATCGCGCAGGAGGAAGGCGAGGAAGATTGTCAGAAAGCCGAGCAGAGCGCGGAGCGTGGCGGCCGCGGCCAGCGCCACCGGTACCCGCGCCCCCAGCTCGCCCATGCTGACCAGCAGTCGCCGCCGGCGGCGACCGCCGGGGCCGCCGGGCTCGCCTGGTGGGGCGGGGTCGGTCACGAGCTCGTCGGTGTCGTCCACGTGGGCCGGGAAGCCGAAGGTCAAGGCGGCCCCGACGAAGAAGAAGACCGCTGCCAGGCGCAGTGTCCACTCCGCCCCGGCCAACACGCTCAGGCCGCCGCCCACCGGGGCGGCCACGGTGGCCAGCAGCAAGCCGGCCAGGGTCAGTCGGGAGTTCGTCCGGACCAGGCTGCTGCCTTCGGGCAGCAGCCGCGGCACGACCGAGCTGCGTGACACGCCGTACGCCTTGGACGCCAGCAACAGCCCGAAGGCTGCCGGGTAGAGCTCCAGCGGATCGGCCCGGGACAGCGCCCGGGCCATGGACAATGCCAGCACACCGCGAGCGACCAGTGTGGCGGCGATGGCCAGCCGTCGACCGCGCCGCACCCGGTCGAGCAGCGGCCCCACGACGGGGGCCAGCACCGCGAACGGCGCCATCGTGATGATCAGGTAGAGCAGCACTCGGCTGCGCGCCTCGCCGATCGGCACCGCGAAGAACAACGACCCGGCCAGCCCCACCGCGACCAGGGCATCGCCGGCGCTGGAGACTGCGTGTACCTCGATGAGCTGGGACAGTCCAGTCTCGCCGGCACCCTGGGCCCGGGCCGCGTTCCGAAGCCGGCGCACGGCGCTCCGGGCTGCGGCGGCGGGGGTGGAGGCGTCCACTCCAGCAGTCTCGTACGAACGAGCCCGGATGCGGGAGGATGGTCCCATGCCGACCGCAACCCGGACCCGCACACCGGTGCTGGACGCCGCCTGCGCGGCCGCTGTCGACCTCGCCCGAGAGGCCGCCGTCGCCGAGGCCGGCGAACCGGACCTGGTCGGGGAGTGGCTGGCCGCGAGCAGCGACGGTGATCGGCTGGTGACGCACTCCTTTGCCTGCCGCAACCGGGCCTACCGCGGGTGGTGTTGGGCGGTCACGGTCGCCCGTGCCTCCCGGGCGAAGGTGGTCACCGTCGACGAGGTGGTGCTGCTGCCCTGGGAAGACGCAGTGCTGGCGCCGGAGTGGGTGCCCTGGAGCGATCGGCTGCGGCCGGGAGACCTGGGCGTGGGGGACGTCATGGTCACCTCCGCCGACGACGAGCGCCTCGTGCCGGCGTACGCCTCCGCGGACGACCCGGAGGAGGAGGCGGTCGCCTACTGCCTCGGCCTCGGTCGGGTCCGGGTGCTCTCAGTGGACGGCCGGGACGACGCGGTGGACCGGTGGTATGCGGGCCAGGCCGGCCCGCAGGTCCCGATCGCCGCTGCGGCTCCGGCGCGCTGCGGCACGTGTGGCTTCTGGCAGCCGCTACGCGGCGACCTGGGGCAGCTCTTCGGCGCGTGTGCCAACGAGTACGCGCCGGACGACGGCGGCGTGGTGGCCGCCGATCACGGGTGTGGCGCCCATTCCGAAGCCGTCGTCGAAGCCGTCGTCGAGGCCGCCAGGGCGCCGCTGCGGGCGCCAGCCCGCGTCGCCTCCGGCGACGGCGAGGAGCTGGGGCACAGCTGAGCGCCCTGACGCGCGACCCCTTCGACACCGCTGCGCTGCGGGCCCGGGTACTGCAGGGCTGGGCGGACGCTCCTGCCCGTTTCCGGGAGGATGCGAACGCCGAGGAGGAACTCGCCGTCGGGGCGTATCGCGGCCGCCTGGTTGTCGAACTCGCGCAGAACGCTGCCGATGCGGCGCTACTCGCGGGGGCACCGGGCCGGCTGCGCCTCACCGTGACGGACGGGCTGCTTGTCGCGGCCAACACCGGCGCGCCACTGGACGCGGCCGGCGTCGAGTCGCTGTCGAACTTGCGGGCGTCGGCCAAGGCGCCCGACGGGAGCGCCGCCGGCCGGTTCGGCGTCGGATTCGCTGCCGTCCGGGCGGTCTGCGACGCTCCGGCCGTCGTGTCCACATCCGGTGGCGTGCGGTGGTCGCTGAGCGAGACCCGCGAGCTCGTGGAGCGGCTGCCGGTGCTCGCGGCGGAGCTGAGTCGGCGGGGCGACGCCCTGCCGGTGCTGCGGATGCCGTTCCCGTCGGCCGAGGTGCCGCCCGCCGGCTTCGACACCGCGGTGCTCCTGCCGTTGCGGAACGAGGCCGCGGTCACCGCGGTGCATCGCGAGCTGGCCGAGGTGGATCCGGTATTGCTCCTCGCCCTGTCCGGCTTGGCCGAGGTGGAGGTCGACGGGCGGCGGATGACCTCTCGTCGAAGCGGCCCGGATGTCGTACTTGACGACGACGGGGAGCAGACCCGGTGGCGGGTAGTGCGCCGCTCGGGCTCGCTGCCGTCCGCGTTGGTGGCCGATCGAACGGTGGAGGAGCGCGCGACATGGCAGGTGCTGTGTGCGGTGCCGCTCGGCGACTCGAGCGAGGAAAGTCCGGCCCGGCCGGTGCCGGTGCCGTCGTCGGTGCCGATGGTTGTGCGCGCGCCGACGCTGACCGACGAGCCGCTGTCGCTGCCGGCGGTCGTCGTCGGTAGTTGGCCGCTGGACTCCACCCGACGGTGGATCGCCGCTGGGCCGCTGTGTTCGGCGCTGGTCGAGCACACGGCTACTGCCTACGCCGAACTCGTCCGGCAGCTCGCGACCGGACCCGAGGTGCTCGACCTCATACCGGTCGGGCTGGCCGCCGGCAGCCTCGACGACGAGTTGCGCTCGGCCGTGCTCGCGAACCTCGCGGAGACGCCCTTCCTGCCGTCGGCCGACGAGCCCACGCCGAACCTCCGCCCGCGGGACGCGCTTGCGGTGGACCTCGGCCCGACCGCGCCGCGGCTGCTCGCCGACGTTCTGCCCGGGGTGGTGCCGGCGCCGTGGGCGGCCCGGCTCGCCCCGCTGGCGGTGCTGGGCGTCCGCCGGCTGAGCACGGCCGACGTGGTCGACGCTCTCGCCGGGCTCGACCGGTCCCCGGCGTGGTGGGGGCGGCTCTACGCCGTGCTCGCCGAGTCCCATCTCGGTGGCCCCGAGCGCGAGGCACTCGGCGCACTGCCGGTCCCGCTCGCCGACGGCCGGGTGGTTCGTGGGCCGCGCGACCTGTTGCTACCCGCGGACGAGGTCGACGCGCGCGCGGCGAGTACCGTGGGTCTACGGGTCATACACCCAGCGGCCGCCCATCAGCTGCTGGGTGTGCTCGGGGCCCGAACGGCGACGCCCCGGGGGGTGCTGGCCGACCCGCGACTCCAGTCCGCCGTTGCTGATTCCTTCGACGCCGAGGATCCGTTGCCTCTGGCGGAGGCCGTGCTGCAGCTCGTCACGGCGGCCGGCGTCATCCCCGGTGAGATGCCCTGGCTGTCGGACCTGGCCCTGCCCGCGACGGACGGCGGGGTCTACCCGGCCGGTGAGCTGCTGCTACCGGGCGGCGAACTGGCCGAGGTGATGGCCCATGACGCACCGTTCGGGACGCCAGACCCGGCGCTCCTCCAGCGATGGGGATCGGACGTGCTGTCGGCTGTCGGCGTGCTGGACAGCTTCGCCGTAGTGGCGGCCGAGGACGTGCCGATCGACCCGCTCGATGCAGACCACGACCTCGATGGTGAGGCGGACTGGCTGGCGGACGTACTGGCGGGATTGCCGGCGAGCGGGGTGACCCTGGACTCGGCGCCGCCGGTCCTGGCCGAGTTGGTCGCGGTCCGTGACCTCGAGTTCGTCCGCCCTGACCGCTGGGAGCGCGCGCTGGCGCTGGTGCCCATCCACACGCTGACGGACCCGGCGTTGGTCCTACTCCCCGACGGCGGCCGGGTCACCGCGGTGCCGTATACCCGGTGGTGGCTGGCCAGGGCGCCGGTGCTCGACGGCCGACGACCGCTCGATCTCGCCCTCCCGGGCAGTGAGCTTCTCGGACTGTACGACGAGGCCCCCGCCAGCCTGGCCAGCCGGGCACCGGGGATGCTGCGCGCGCTGGGCGTGCGGGGCGATGTGGAGTCGGTGGTGGCCGAGCCCGGCGGCGCGGTCGACCTGCTCTACCGGCTCGGCTCCGACCGGCCCGTCGAGCGCGAGGTCCTCCGCCGGCTGCACGCGCGGCTGTCCACCGTGGCGGTCGACCCGCCCTCCCGGGTGCGCGCTGTCCGCGACGGGCGGGCGAGAGCCGTGGACCCGGCCGACGCGGTGGTGGTCGACGCCCCGGACCTGCTACCGCTGGTCGCACCGCTCGCCGTGGTACCCGCGCCCCTGGCGCTGGCCGGAGCGGTCGCCGACACCTTGGACGTCCCGCTGGCCAGCGAACTTGCCGCGTTCCCGGTGGTCTCCCACGGTGTGCCGGCGCGGGTCACGAGCGCGGCGTACCTTGCCCACGCCGGCCGCGGTGCGACCGTCGGCTACCACGAGCACACGCCGCTGCTCGTCGCGGCCGCCGACGGCAGGGCGACGCCCGTGCCGTGGCGCGTCGTGGACGGGGTGGCGCACGTCGATTCCCGGGTCGGCGTCGCGGCCCTCGCCCGCGCGCTGGCGTGGCGGGACGGCCGCTGGGTCGACAGGTGGTATCGCAGTGCTCTGTTGGGAGAGCCGGAGGCGGCGCTCGGGCTGGCCGCCGAGCGCGACCTGGACTGACCGGGCGCCGCCTCTCTCAGCTGCCGGATCGCTGCATCCGGCGGGCCAGCGGAATGCCGATCAACCCCAGGGCGATGCCGCACAGGCAGATCCACCGCCAGGTGACCGGACCACCAGCAAGGAGGACGACGACCAACGCGACCGCGAACAGCACGGTGCCGCCGACGAGGACCGGCGTGGCCGGAGTGTCCATCGGGGTCAGGTCTCGGTAGCGCTCCGGCATGAGAGCGACCGTACCGTCCGTCCCGACGAGTAGACTCGGCTGTTTCCAGGTGATCGACGCGGCTCTTCGGCGAGGGGCGCGGACCCGACGTACCTGTGGCAACGGATGGAGGCTCGGGTGGCTGAGATCGAGATCGGTATCGGCAAGACCGGGCGGCGGGCGTACGGCTTCGACGACATCGCCATCGTGCCCTCTCGTCGCACCCGTGACCCTGAGGACGTGTCGATCGGGTGGGACATCGACGCGTACCACTTCGAGTTGCCACTGCTGGCCAGTGCCATGGACGGGGTCGTCTCGCCGCGCACCGCGATCGAGATCGGCCGGCTCGGCGGGTTGGGCGTGCTCAACCTGGAGGGGCTGTGGACGCGGTACGCCGACCCCGCACCCATCCTGGAGGAGATCGCGGCGCTTGATGACGCCACCGCCACCAAGCGCATGCAGGAGCTCTACGCCGAGCCGATCCACGAGGAGTTGATCGGCCAGCGCATCTCCGAGATCTCCGCGGCGGGCGTGGTCACCGCCGCCAGTCTCACCCCGCAGAAGACCGAGCGCTACCACCGTGCGGTGCTCGAAGCCGGCGTCGACGTGTTCGTCATCCAGGGCACAGTGGTCTCGGCGGAGCACGTCTCCAGTCGCTCAGAGCCACTGAACCTCAAGAAGTTCATCGCCGAGTTGGACGTACCGGTGATTGTGGGTGGCTGCGCCTCGTTCTCCACCGCCCTGCACCTCATGCGGACCGGCGCGGCCGGCCTGCTGATCGGCGTCGGCCCCGGGCAGGCCTGCACCACCCGCGGTGTGCTGGGGGTGGGCGTTCCGATGGCCACCGCCATCGCGGACGCAGCCGGCGCCCGGGCGCGCTACCTCGACGAATCCGGCGGCCGCTACGTGCACATCATCGCCGACGGCGGCATGCGGACCGGCGGGGACATCGCGAAGGCGATCGCGTGCGGGGCGGACGCGGTCATGATTGGGTCGCCGCTGGCCCGGGCGATCGAGGCTCCCGGCCGGGGCTTCCACTGGGGGATGGCCTCGTTCCACCCCGATCTGCCCCGAGGCGCGCGGGTCAAGACTGAGGTGCTTGGCACTTTGAAGGAACTGCTCGTCGGGCCGGCGCCGGTCAACGACGGCACGATGAACCTCTTCGGAGGGCTGCGTACCTCCATGGCGACCACCGGCTACGGGAACCTCAAGGAGTTCCAGCGCGCCGAGGTCATGGTCGCGCCGGCGATGCAGACCGAGGGCAAGTCCCTGCAAAGGTCTCAGGGCGTGGGCATGGGCGCCGGGCGCGGCTGATCCCGACCTGCGCAGGTGGCTTTCCGTGACGCCGTCGGGTAGGGAACAATCATGAGCATGGCGAACACGGCGACGGGATCGTTGACCCAGCGGAGCGGCTCCAGAGACGACCGCCGCGTCTGGAGCGCTGCCTACGTGACGGTGATTCTCGGCGCCATCGCGGCCATCAGTGCCTACTGGCAGTCGGCGCACGCCGTCGGACTGGTGCTGGGGGCCCTGGCGCTGCCCTGTGCCGCGGTGACGCAGATGCTGTCGACCTCCACCAATCAGCGCTGGTTCGCCATCTGCGGCGCCGTCGCCGGCGGGTTCGGGATGGCGATGGGCATCGCCCACGGCGGCCTGTAGAGCCTCGACCCTGGCCGACGGTTACAGGCCGGCGGCGTGGGAGGACGGCGCAGCGGCGTAGCCGCGTAGGCGATGCGACGGGGGTGTGGCCACCCCGTGGATGCCGGCGGCTGAGGGCTGGGGACGACCGTCGCCCACCGGCCTCGCCCCGGCCACGACGAGGTCGGGGCGAGGACGGGTGGTGTGGATGTCGGGGTGAAGTCCCGCGGCACCAGCGCCATGACCGACTGCACGGTGCGCCGCCCAGCCCCGCCGCCACGCACGCCGGCGCCATCGCGGGCCCGACCTCCTCGGGCACGAGGTCTTGTGTATGGCACAGCAGCATGCACGAGCCCAGCCTGCACGTGGTCGGCCGCCGATACGATGCCCGGATGGGAACCCCGGCCGGAACCCCGGATGGCGATCGGGTTCTCGTGGTGGATTTCGGCGCCCAGTACGCCCAGCTCATCGCGCGGCGGGTCCGCGAGTGCCACGTCTACTCCGAGATCGTGCCGTGGTCGATGCCGCTGGCCGAGATGCTGGCCAGGCGGCCGACGGCCATCGTGCTCTCCGGCGGCCCGGCGTCGGTGTACGCCCCCGGCGCCCCGGCGGTGCCCGCTGAGCTGTTCACCACGGGTGTGCCCACGCTGGGCATCTGCTACGGGTTTCAGGCGATGGCCCTGGCCCTGGGGGGTGAGGTGGCTCGAACGGGTACCGCAGAGTACGGCGCCACCCGGCTGACTGTGCGCGAGTCCGGCACCCTGCTTCGCGACCTGCCGCCGACTGTGTCGGTGTGGATGTCCCATCAGGACACGGTCCGGACGGCGCCCCCAGGATTCCTGGTGACCGCCGAGACGCAGGCCACACCGGTGGCAGGCTTCGAGGCGCCGGAGCGCGGCCTCTACGGCGTGCAGTTCCACCCCGAAGTGCTGCACACCGACCGGGGCCTGGACCTGCTGCGGCATTTCCTGCTTGAGGCGGCCGGCTGCCGACCCACCTGGACGATGGTCAACATCGTCGCGGACTCAGTCGCGGCGATCCGTGCCCAGATCGGCGGCAAGCGGGTGATCTGCGGGCTCTCCGGCGGGGTGGACTCGGCGGTGGCCGCCGCGCTCGTGCATCGCGCCGTCGGCGACCAGTTGCAGTGCGTGTTCATCGACCACGGTCTGCTCCGCTCCGGCGAAGCCGAGCAGGTCGAACGCGACTTCGTCGCTGCGACGGGTGTCCGGTTGCACGTCGTCGATGCCGTGCCGGCCTTCCTGACGGCGCTGGCCGGGGTCACCGACCCGGAGGAAAAGCGCAAGGCAATCGGCCGGGAGTTCATCCGTGCCTTCGAGGAGGCCGCACGGTCCATCGCCGCCGACGAGCCCGTCGAGTTTCTCGTGCAGGGCACGCTCTACCCGGATGTCGTGGAATCCGGCGGGGCCGGTAGCACGCCGGAGGGGACCGGCACGGCCACCATCAAGTCGCATCACAACGTCGGCGGGCTGCCCGCGGACATGGCGTTCGCCCTGGTCGAGCCGCTGCGGCGGCTGTTCAAGGACGAGGTCCGCCGGGTCGGGGAGGAGCTCGGCCTGCCCGCGGAGATCGTCTGGCGGCAGCCGTTCCCCGGACCGGGGCTCGGTATCCGCATCGTCGGCGAAGTCACGCAGGACCGGCTGGATCTGCTGCGTCGCGCCGACGCGATCGTCCGCGCGGAACTCAGCCGGGCCGGGTTGGACCGTGCGGTCTGGCAGTGTCCGGTGGTCCTCTTGGCCGAGGTCCGTTCGGTGGGCGTGCAGGGTGATGGCCGGACCTATGGCCACCCGGTGGTGCTGCGGCCGGTCACCTCAGAGGATGCGATGACGGCCGACTGGTCCCGCCTGCCCGACGACGTGCTGGCCCGCATCTCCACGCGCATCACGAACGAGGTACCTGAGGTCAACCGGGTGGTGCTCGACATCACGAGCAAACCCCCGGGCACCATCGAGTGGGAATAGGCAAGCCGGCCGAGCCGCCCCGGGGAGGGTGGCCTGTCGGTGCGGGTCCGCCTGTGCGCTTAGAGTCGGTGCGGTGGTGACACCGACGGAGGGCGGTCGTCCTCGCGGTCGTGGCGGCCCGGCCGGCGTGGCAGGCGCGCTTCGGGCGGCCCTCGCTGCCGGGGTGCTGGCCGTCGGCGTGGTAGGAATGAGTGCCACCCCGGCGCAGGCGCATGCCCGACTGCTCGGTACCCAACCCGCCGCGGGTGCCGTCGTTCGGACCTCGCCGGCGACAGTGCGGCTGGTCTTCGGCGAGAACCTCCAGGCCGGCTACGACGTCGTCGCGGTCACCGCGCCCAACGGGCAGCGAGTGGAGGCCGGGCCGCTGCATGTCCACGGGGCCATCGCCACGGCGCCGCTGCCGAGACTGCGTGCCGCCGGGCCGTACGCGGTGGCCTTCCGGATCATCTCCGCGGACGGGCACCCCGTGTCGGGCCAGTTCCAGTTCAGCTACAAACCGGCGACGCCGGCCCCGACGACCAGCCCAGCCAGCCGGCCAGGCCCGGCGAGCGCGGTGCCCGATCGGGCCAGCCCCAAGCGGGTCGGTTTCCTCAGCGGCCCGAGGGTCCTAGCAGTGATCATCGGTGGCGTGGTCGTGGTCGGGGGTGTTGCCCGGTTGTGGTGGGGCCGGCGGAAGAGAGCGTGAAGACGCTCGCCCCGCGGCCGACGGCACCGCCCGAGCGGCAGGTGCCCGGCCCGTCATGGGTGCTGGTCGCGGCAGTCTCCGCGGTGACGGTGATGGTGATTGCACTGTTCGTCGGTGGTGGCCGCCCGCGGCCCGCGCCGGCGGGGATACCCGACGCGGGGCCGCTCATCGAGTGGCTGCTGCCCGTCATGCGGCTGGCAGCTGACGGGCTCGGCGTGCTCACCGTCGGACTGCTGCTGGCGCCCGCGGTCCTGCTGCCCTATGACGGCGGTCGGCTGTCGGCGCTCGGACTGCGCTGCGCGCGTACGGCGTCCCGGCTGGCCGCCCTCTGGTCCATCGCGGCGCTGACTCAGATCGTCCTCCTGCTTTCCGACCTGGCCGGGCACCTCGTCCTCGACGGTCCGCAACTCGTGCAGTTCACCGACATCACCGCGCAGGGGCGGTCGCTGCTGATCCAGGCGGTGCTGGCCGGCGTCGTGGCCATCGCGGCTCCCGGGTTGCTCTCTGGCCGGGCCGCCGCTGTGGTCCTCGCCGGGGCCATCGCCGCCCTGGCACCGCCGGCATTGGCCGGACATTCCGGCGCGGCGGACGACCACTCGTTGGCCACGAGCAGCCTGCTGGTGCATCTGATCGGGGTCTCGTTGTGGGTCGGCGGCCTGGCGTCGCTGGTCGTGGTCGCCCGGCGGAGCACCGCGGTGCTCCCGGTGGCTGTTCCCCGCTTCAGCCGGCTCGCCCTCTGGTCGCTGGTGGCCGTCGGGGCGTCCGGAGTAGCCAACGCTCTCGTCGGGCTCGGCGGGGTGCCCCAGTTGTTCAGCACCCGGTACGGCCTGCTTGTCCTCGGGAAGATCGCCGCGCTCGCGATCCTGGCCGGCTTCGGCTGGACCCACCGGCGGCGGACGCTGCCGGCATTGCGGACGGACGGTGCCGGCCGCGCCTTCATCCGGCTGGCGGCGGCGGAGGTTGCCGTCATGATGGCGACGATCGGGCTCGCCGTGGGGCTGGCCCAGACCCCGCCGCCCATCCCGCGTAACCCTGCGGTGGCCGGCTACAGCCCGGCGCGGCTCGTGCTTGGCTACGACCTGCCGCGGCCCCCTACCCTGGCGCGGTTGCTGTTCGACATCCGGCCGGACGGGTTCTTCCTCGCGGCCGTCGCCCTCGCTGCCGCCCTGTACGTGACCGGACTGCGGGTGCTGCGCCGCCGCGGTGACACCTGGCCGGTAGGACGGACGGTGGCCTGGTTCAGCTCACTCGCCGTCGTTCTCCTGGTCACCAGCGGTGGAGTGGCCCGGTATGCCCCGATCCTGTTCAGCGTGCACATGGTGCAGCACATGGCGCTGAACATGGTGGCACCGGTGTTGGGCGTGCTAGGGGCCCCGCTGACACTGGCGCTCCGCACGCTTCCCGCGGAGTCCAGCCGGGGGGGACGGCCGCCGAGGCAGACCCTCCTGGCACTGTTCCACAGCTGGCCTGTTCGGCTGCTGACCCACCCGCTGGTCGCATCGGTGATCTTCGTGTTCAGTCTGTACGGGCTGTACTTCAGCGGCCTGTTCGAGCACGCCATGCGCAACCACTGGGGACACCTGGCCATGGAGGTGCACTTCCTAGCCGCCGGCGGCTTGTTCTTCTGGGTGTTGGTCGGCATAGACCCTGCGCCGCGGCGGGTGCCCTACGCGGCACGGCTGCCCCTGCTGCTGGTGGTCATGGCCTTCCACGCCTTCTTCGGCGTCGCACTGCTCTCCGGCACGTCAGTGATCGCCGAGCCGTACTACGCCTCGCTGCACCGGACCTGGGGAGATCCACAGATCGTCGACCAACAGCTCGGCGGCGGGATCGGCTGGGCCCTCGGTGAGCCCATCACCTTGGCGGTGCTCGGCATTGTCGTCGTGCAGTGGGTGCGGGCCGACGAGCGGGAAGCCCGTCGGTTCGACCGGCGGGCGGACCGGGCAGCGGCCCGGCGGGCCGCCTGGGCGGACCGGGGCGTCTCCGACGGGGCCGGTTCGCGCGGCGCCGCAGTTCGCGACGACCCGGATGACCCCGACGACGAACTTGCGGCGTACAACCAGCGGCTGGCCGCCCTGCACCGACGCGACGAGCGCAGCCGCCGAACCTGACTGTCGGTTACAGGTTGCCGCGCCGGGCCTGCTCGCGCTCGATGGCCTCGAACAGCGCCTTGAAGTTCCCCTTGCCGAACCCCAGCGAGCCATGTCGTTCGATGAGCTCGAAGAACACCGTCGGCCGGTCCTGCACCGGCTTGGTGAAGATCTGCAGCAGGTACCCGTCCTCGTCCCGGTCGGCGAGGATCTTCAGCTCCCGTAGAGTGTCCAGCGGCACGCGGGTCTCCCCAACCCACTCACCCAGCGTGTCGTAGTAGGAATCGGGGGTCTCCAGAAAGTCCATCCCGGTGTCCTTCATGGCTCGCACCGCGGCCACGATGTCGTTGGTGGCCAACGCGACGTGCTGGGCGCCCGGACCGCCGTAGAACTCCAGGTACTCATCGATTTGCGAACGACGTTTCCCGCTCGCCGGCTCGTTGAGCGGGAACTTGACCTTGCGGGTGCCGTCGGCCACGACCTTGGACATGAGTGCGGAATACTCGGTGGCGATGTCCGAGCCGACGAACTCCTTCATATTGGTGAAGCCCAGCACCCGGTTGTAGAACCGTACCCAGTCATCCATCCGACCCAGCTCCACGTTGCCGACGACGTGGTCGACGGCCTGGAAGAAGCGCCTCGCCGGCGGCGTAAGGAGCGGCGGACGGGCCAGGAAGCCCGGCAGGTAGACCCCGGAGTAGGCGGAGCGCTCCACGAGGGAATGCCGGGTCTCACCGTAGGTCGCGATCGCCGCCCTGATCACCTTGCCGTCGTCGTCCTCGAGCAGCGTCGGCTCCTCCAGCGGGGTCGCGCCGCGCTCCACGGCCAGGGTGAAGGCGCGGGTCGCGTCGGGCACCCGCAGGGCGATGTCGACGACCCCGTCGCCGTGTCGGCCGACGTGGTCCCCCAACGGCGTGCCAGCGCGTACCGGGCCCTGCAGGACGAACCGGGCGCCGCCAGACTCCAGCACGTAGGACGCCACGTCCTTCTCACCGGTTTCCGGGCCGGCGTACGCGCTGACCCGCATGCCGAAGGCGGTGGAGTAGAAGTGCGCCGCCTGCCGGGCGTTCCCGACCGCAAACACGATCGCGTCAACGCCGTCCAAGGGGAACGCGTCGGGAGTCCCGGGGGCCGCGTCGACGGCCGCGTCGACAGCCGTGTCGACGGCGGGGGGCGTGCTCATGTCGAGTAGGACTTGACGTCGAGCAGCTCGACGCTCATCTCCTTACCGTTCGGTAAGGTGTAGGAGGCCGTTTCGCCAGACTTCTTTCCGGTCAGGGCACGACCGAGCGGGGACTGGGCGGAGTAGACCTCGATATCGTCCCGAGCGGCGCTGTCCTCCCGCGACCCGATGAGGAACTTCTCCTGGTCGCCGTCGGCGTAGCGCACCGTGGCCACCGTGCCTGGGCCGGCCACGCCGGCCGCCATCGGGGCCTGGCCGACCTTCGCGGTCCGGAGAAGTTGCTCCAGCTGGCGGATCCGGGCCTCCTGCTTGCCCTGTTCCTCCTTGGCGGCGTGGTAGCCGCCGTTTTCCCGCAGGTCGCCTTCCTCGCGGGCGGCCTCGATCTTCGCCGAGATCTCCTTACGTCCCGAAACGAGAGAGTCGTGTTCCCGCTGGAGGCGGTCGAACGCCTCCTGGGTGAGCCAGGTGACGTTGGCTACATCGACCGAGGTGTCGGAGGAGGTCATGCTTCGAGGCTAACCGGTTATGTGGCAGCTGTAGAGCTCACCAGTGACCGGGCGTCCGGTGGTGGTCACGGTCTCGCTGAGCACGCTCGTGCGCTGACCGTCTGGTCGGGCCGGGACGGCCACCTCGCGGCGACCCACTTCGGCACCGTCCCGGTCCCGGGCCCGCAGTATGCAGACCGCGGCCGCGGCGGCCCGCTTCCGCACCTCGAAGGTGATCGTGACTGATCGTTCGTGGGTGGTGAAGGCACGCACGCCGGAGCTCACCGCAGGGGTGCTCGCGTGCCGCCCCAGCAGCACGGCGATGACGGTCACGGCAAGGAGCAATGCACCGCCGACGGCGTAGAAGATTCGAGGGGAGCGGCGGGTGCCGTAGCGACCGACCGGGGAACGCGTCGTCATCAGCGACAATTGTGTCGTGTTCGTCGAGCAGCTGCGACTCCTGGCCGTCCACGCCCACCCGGATGACGAGTCGAGCAAGGGCGCCGCGACGATGGCCCGCTACGCCGCCGAGGGCGTCGACGTGCTCGTCGCGACCCTGACCGGCGGCGAGCGTGGGTCCATCCTCAACCCGGCGATGGACCGTCCGGAGATCGTCGCGGACCTGCCGGCAGTGCGTCGGCGGGAGATGGAGCGGGCCAGGGCCATCCTCGGTGTGCGGCAGCTTTGGCTGGGTTTCGTCGACTCCGGACTGCCGGAAGGCGACCCCCTTCCACCACTGCCAGCCGGTAGCTTCGCCACCCTCGACGTCGCCGACGGGGCTCGCCCCCTGGTGGAGCTGGTGCGCCGGGAGCGGCCCCACGTCATGCTGACCTACGACGAGAAGGGCGGCTATCCGCACCCGGATCACATCATGTGCCACCGGGTCAGCGACTTCGCCTTCGAGGTGGCGGGCGACCCGGCCTTCGCTCCGGACCTGGGCGAGCCGTGGCAGCCGGCGAAGCTCTACTACCACATGACCTTCCACAAGGAACGGTACGAGGCGCTGCACGACGCCATGATCGGGATGGGCCTGGAATCGCCGTACGTGGAGCGGCTGTCCAGCTGGGAGGACAAGCCGGAGGACGCCGGCCGGGTGACGACGCGGGTGCCCTGCGGGGCGTACTTCGAGGCTCGAGACAAGGCGCTTCTGGCGCATGCGACCCAGGTGGACCCGGCCAGCTTCTGGTTCGCCTGCCCGGTGGAGGTGCAACGGGCCGCCTGGCCGACGGAGGACTACCAGTTGGCCCGGTCCCTGGTGGACACCGAGTTGCCGGAGGCCGACCTCTTTTCCGGCATCCGTGCCCAACGCAGCGTCTTGAACCTCTCGCGGCAACCCTGAAAGCTGGATCGGCACCGCCGTCGTCGTCGGCGAGGCACGGTGCGATCCTGGGGTGTGGCTCTTGGTGCGTGTGCCCTCCCGCTGGCCGTCGACGTGGCCCCCGGCCAGTCCGGGCCGGTCGGTTTGCTCGTCATCGTCGTGCTCTGCGTCGGCTGCGTCTTCCTGTTCCGGTCGATGACCCGACAGCTCAAGCGGGTCCCGCGCAGTTTCGACAGCCAGGGTAAACCTTTCCGTAGTGTGTCGCCGATTGACGACGCTCAAGAAAGATCCACAACAGACATACTTGCAGGTCAGCTACCAGATGAGCCTGGAGAGAGCAGTGATCACTCCTAGGTAGGGTTCGAGACCTGGGATGGACGGAAGCTGGACGAACGATCAGCCCAACCCTGAGGCCCACGGTCCTCAAGGTGGGCACACATACCTTGATCACGTGGAGACGGGACTTTAGTCCTGCATCGGTTCGTCTGTGCAACTCCAGTCCAACCCTCGACCAGTACTTACGTGCCCGGGCCTGAGCGAGCTGGTTTCGATCCGCATCATGCTGACCAGCAGACGTGCCCGGGTGTTCGACCGGAGTGTCGGCGACGACCTGCGGGTACGACAGCAACCGGACCGACCTGTCCCAGCACCGCACCCTAGTGACGCCCTTTGGTCGTCGCCACAGTGCACCGGAGTGGCCGTCGTAGCCGGGTGTTGATCCGACCAGTATCGATTCTCGGGTGTCGAGCAGCTCCACGATCGGATCCACCGCGCAGATGGTGTCGACTTGGAAGCGATCATGCACGAGATGGCTGCTCGGGCAGGGCCAACCTGGAGCGGGAGAAGACCCAGCCTCATGAGGCACGGGGCCTCATCTTGGGATGAACGGCAGCCCGGACCCAGCGGGGAAAGGCTGAAGTCACCCTGCCCGAGGTTGCTGCCGGGAGCGTAGCGATCACGGCTGCCGAGATTCGTCCGCCGTCTTCCCCTGTCCACCCGCCCACTCGTCCCTGAAGGAGTGGGGGCCGCCAACAGGGCGGTGGTCGAGGAGAGGTCCAGGGATGACGGGCCGACAGGAGTGGGCAACACCGGCGGAGATCTCGGTCAGGTACTCCGTGCCGATCGCCACCCTCAAGGAATGGCGGGAGACGGGCTACGGCCCGAAGGCGACCAGGCTGGGTCGCCGGTCTCTGCGATACAAGATCGCGGACTGGGAGGCATTCCTCGCCCTGCGGAGCCTGCAGGCGCTGCGTCTCCTATGGTGTGCTTCGAGGTACCGCTTGACCCACATGCCGCGATGCTAGTAATCACTGTCAGGGCAATGATGATCGCGGTGGGATTCCCAATTCTGGGTTTCATAACGCTTCACTCTCCGCGATTCCCGGCCTCCGACTCATCATTCACGGGCGACTCGAACCTAATGCTGGTGCGCCGGAAACAGGCAACACCAGCCTTAGGAAACTCAACATTGTTCAAGTGGCATTGAGATCAGGAGCGCTGAAAGCGGCGCCGATCTGCAGAGTCTGCAATGCTTGACGCGCCATCTGCTCATTGGCGGATCGAGCTATAGACGGCATCCGGACCAGGTCCGCAAGTGCCCAGAAGCCGAGGCCCCCTAGAGTGAACCAGTAAGCAAACCACAGCCCCGCCTTTCCGTAATACAAGTACTGGAATCCTATGATCCAGAAGAGATATCCCACGGAGATCTTCTTCTTCTTCTTCTCGTATTCATTGAAAAAGGTCACCTGTGTACTCGCATCCATCTTTGCAACCACGTGTTGCACAGATGGCGGTAGGGATCTTACCGTCCGTACCTCCCGAGTTTCTTCTTGTGAGGCTTGGTATGCGCGGTAGCCAGCATATCCAATTCCCAGGATGATCAGGAGAAAGACTAGTATCTTCATCTATGTCCCTCCTTGCAATCGCACGGATCTCACGTGGTCCTCTCCTCCGTAAGCGGACGGGTGCACATTAGCGGCTCCTTTCGACTGTGATTCAGTCAGTTGAGTTCTTAACCGTCCCGTTTTCAACCCCCATAGTTGTCCCTGATATCCAGACTCGAACCGCTCAGTACATAGGTGATAGGTGAGAGTGAATGTCCCGCAACCAGTCGGAGCTGGTGGCGCCTTATAGGGGCTGCGCCACATCTGGCGGGAAGGCGTCGGTAGCGGCTTGTTGCTGCCATACTCGATAGGCTGAGACTGCCCCGGACAATGGCACAAATGCCAGAGCGCCTCCCATAATGATTGCTGCCAGCTTGGGGCTATTGGGCCTCCACTTTCCTCTTAGAACCACATTGCTCCCGGACCTCAACTTATTGCTAAGGACAGCTAGTGCCAGGGACCAAAGTCCTAGGTCCAGTAGGCCCAATGCCAGAGGGGGGAACCACAAGGCTGCGTTGTGATCCCACGCATTGACTGACAACAACGGCGGCGGCAAGGCGGACATGACAGTG
>JADGOV010000020.1 GCA_017882785.1 Frankiaceae bacterium | reverse complement strand
TATGAGGAAGAAGCCGGCCTGGCCGAGTTCCACCGCCGCGCCTCCGCCGCCCTGACCGCGCTGCCGGAGGACTTCGGCTATGAGCTGGTGCTGGTCGACGACGGCAGTACGGACACGTCCTGGGAACAGCTGCGCCAGCTCGCCGCCGAGGATTCGCACGTGGTGGCGCACCGGTTGTCGCGCAACTTCGGCCACCAATTGGCGATTACCGCAGGTACGGAACTGGCTCGCGGTGACGTCGTCGTCGTCATCGACAGCGACCTGCAGGACCCACCCGAGCTGATCGGGGAGATGCTGGCCCGCTGGCTCGAGGGGTGGGACGTGGTCTACGGCCGGCGTCGCAGCCGTGCCGGCGAGTCCCGCTTCAAGCTCGCCAGTGCCCGGGTCTTCTACCGCCTCCTGCAGCGCCTCTCCGACGTCGACCTGCCGCTCGACGCCGGGGATTTCCGGCTGATGGACCGCCGCGTCGTCGACGTGCTGGTCAACATGCCGGAGCAGAACCGCTACATCCGCGGCATGGTCGCCTGGGCCGGTTTCCGGCAGTGCGCGGTGGACTACGACCGCCAGCCTCGGCACGCCGGCGAGACCAACTACACGATCCGCCGCATGTTCCGCCTGGCCGGCGATGCCACGGTCAGCTTCTCCGACTGGCCGCTGACCCTGGCCACCAAGTTGGGCTTCCTCGTCTCGGTGCTCTCCGTCGTCTTTCTTCTCGGCATCGTCGTCGCCAAGATCGTCAATCCGACGTACGCGCTACCGGGATACACCTCACTGATGGCCGTCGTGTTGTTCCTGGGCGGCGTACAGATGATCACCATCGGTATCCTCGGGCAGTACGTGGCCCGCATCTACCGTGAGTCCAAGCGCCGTCCGCTCTACGTGGTCGCCGAGACAGCGCCGACGGTGGACGGCCGGACGCTCCCGTTCGAACGAGCGTCGCTTGCCATCACCGATGGCGACGGTCCGCAACACGCCGTGCCCGGCACAGCACGCCCATCCGACGCGGCTCGGTAGGTTGCCAAGGTGGAGGCCACCGAGATTCGCAAGCTCGCCGCCTGCGAGGACGCCCACTGGTGGTACCGGGAGCGGCGCCGGATCCTCGACAAGGAGATTCGCGGGCTGCGGCCGGGGGTGGCCCTGGACGTGGGGGCGGCCGGAGGCGGCAATACCCGGGTCCTGCAAGCGGCCGGCTGGAGGGCGCTGGCCCTGGAGTACGGACCGGACGGCGCGGAGGTGGCCAGCGAGCGCGGCCTGGCGGTGATTCGGGGGGACGCGCACCAGTTGCCGGTGGGTGATCGCCGGCTGGATCTCGTGGTGGCCTTCGACGTTCTCGAGCACCTCGCCGACGATGCCCGCGCCGCAGCCGAGCTGTACCGGGTGCTCCGGCCCGGTGGCAGCGGCCTCATCGCGGTGCCGGCCGGGATGGACCTGTGGTCCGCGCACGACGTCGAGGTTGGACACGTCCGCCGGTATGACCGATCGAGTCTCACTGCGGCACTCACCGGGGCCGGTTTCGCACTACTCGAGCTGTGGAGCTGGAACGTGCTGCTTCGCCCGGTGGTAAGGCTGCGCCGGCGGAACATCCGGGGCAGCGACCTGACCGAGCTGTCCCCTTCGGTCAATACGGCGCTGCGGTGCGTGATAGCGGCCGAGCGCGTACTGCCGGTGCGCAGGCTGCCCGGGGTGTCGCTGGTGGCTCGGGTCCGGCGCCCGGGCTGATCCGCCCAAGCACGGCAGGCTGCACCCTGACAGCCGCCGCGACCCGCACGGCTGGCAAAGTGGTCTGCCCGGCCGCTGACATGATCGATTGGCCTGACGTGGAGGAGTCGGCGTGACAGCTCAGACCCGCGATGGATCGGACCCCTCGGTCGAGGACTGGCCGACGGCCGAGAGTTGGCGGGAGCGCCGAGCGGCCGGCCGGACGCTTCGGGCCGAGGTGCCCCGATCGTCGCATGCCGACGGGGGAGTAGAGGCGGGACGGGATCCGATCGGCATCCTGCAGGCGCAGGCCGCCGCTCGAGTACCCGACCTCATCGGGATCCGGCACAGCAGGATGGCCCAGTCACCGTTCGCGTTCCTCCGGGGGGCGGCAGCGGTGATGGCTGCCGACCTCGTCACCACCCCGGCGACGGGTCCGTACGTGCAGCTGTGTGGCGATGCGCACATCCGCAACTTCGGCACCTTCGCCACGCCGGAACGCAATCTGACGTTCTCCATCAACGACTTCGACGAGACCCTGCCCGGCCCGTGGGAATGGGATGTCAAGCGCTTCGCCGCAAGCCTGCGGGTCGTTGCCGTCGAGCACGGGTTCGATACTCCGGTCTGTCGTGAGCTCGTCGCGACAGCGGTGCGCTCCTACCGCGAGCGCCTGGCCCGGTACGCGGCGATGTCCAGCCTGCAGGTGTGGTACGACCTCAAGGGCCCGGATGATCTGCTCCAGCACTACGGCACCGACGCCCGCCAGCAGATCGAGCGTGACATCGCCAAGGCACACCGCCGAGACCATGATCGTGCGGTCGCGAAGCTCACCGAGACGCTCGGCGACGGCGGCGAGAGTGCAACCGTTGGTCGGGGGTCCGGGAACGTACGGTTCCGGGAAGACCCTCCGCTCCAGGTCCACCTGGCCTCCTCGGGGCACGACATGGACGAGGTGCTCGAGACGTTCAACTCCTACCGGGCCAGCCTGTCCGACGACAAGCGCGTACTGGTGAATCGGTACCGGATCGTGGACGTAGCGAGACGGGTGGTCGGGGTGGGCAGCGTCGGCACGCTGGTCTGGGTCTGCCTGCTGGAGGCGTCATCGCGGCGCGGTGCGGACCGTATCGTTCTGCAGGTCAAGCAGGCGCAGACCTCCGTGCTGGAGCCGCACCTCCCACCCTCGGCGTTCAGTCACGACGGACGCCGGGTCATCGCCGGCCAGCGTCTGACGCAGGGTCCGACAGACGTCTTTCTCGGGTGGTGCGAGGGGCCACGCAGCGGTCGGCACTACTACGTCCGCCAACTGTGGGACCGCAAAGGACGCTCGGACCTGACCACGATGAACCTGCGCAGCCTGCGGGAACACGCCACCCTCTGTTCCTGGGCGCTGGCCAGGGCGCATGCCCGATCTGGCGACGCGACCGTGATCAGTGGGTACCTCGGCCGATCCGACGTGTTCGATCAGGCGGTCGCCACCTTCGCCGAGCGGTACGCGGCCTGCACTGCAAGTGATCACCGGTCGCTGGTCGAGGCCATTGCCGACGGACGTCTGCAGGGCAGCGAGGTGATCTGACCGCCGCCCGGCGCGTTGGGCCGCGCCGATCATGCTGAAACGCGCGTTGGCCAGGCCCTGGGGACGTCCATTTGAGCATGATCGGCGCGGAAGGGGCCCGGATCACGCCGGCGCCCGGCGGCCCACCCGGCGGCTCCACTGGCGTCACGAGCAGGCGGTCCACCCGCCAGCCCTCGATCGCCACGACGGCGAGCCGGTGCTCCGCGACCTCGACCGAGTCGCCGACCGTCGGCATCCTGCCGAGCTGGGTGACACGAGGCCACGGGTACCGGGTATGGGTGTGCTCCCAGGCCAGCCGAGCGGCGTGCGACACCGGGAGTACGGCGTCGAGGAAGTCGACGTCGGTGCGCGGGCGCATCGCCTCCCGAATGTGGCGGTTGCCGGCGGCGAAGACGTCACGGACGATGCGCCGCTCCTGATCGCTCAGGCCCTCGTGGGACATGACGAGCTCGCGGAGTTCATCGCCGCTGATCTGGTCGCCGGACGCCGTCGGGTCGGCGCGCAGTAAGCGCAGGACGAGGTTCGTCGACGTCGACAACAACCAGATCAGCGGCCGGAACAGCGTGGCGAGGCGGTCGAGTAGCGGACCCAGCAGCATGGCCACCCCACCTGCGTGCTGCATCGCGTAGCGACGGGGCGTCAGCTCGCTGAGTACGAGTGCCACGTAGGTGACGAGCAAGGTGACGACGATGACCGCCAGCCCCTCCGCCGCCGGATCATCCGCGACACCCCAGCCCTCGAACAGCCGGGCCAGGGGTGGGCCAGGGTGGCCGAGCCGTAGGCCGCGGCGAAGAAGCCGGCCACGATCGAGCCGATCTGTACCGCGGCCAGGTAGCGGGTGGGTTCTCCGGCCAGCTTCGCGACCCGCCGGCCGCGCCCGCCCGCTCGGCGATGGCCTTGAGCTGGCCGACCCGAAGCGACACCAGCGCCAGCTCGGTCGAGGTGAACAGACCCCCGACGACCAGCAGGATCAGCACGATACCGACGCCGGGTCGCTATTCGAGGCCGGCGAGCAGCGCATCGGACACCCGCTCCCGGCCTCGGCCGTCGACCTGCGCCCACCCCCGGGCAGCGAGTTCGGCGCGCGCGGAGGGATCGCTCAGAAGGCCGTCCAGGACCCGCACCGCCGCCCGTCGGGCGCCTGGGTCGAGCGCACGAAGCTCGCCGAGCACTCCCACCGGAGCTGCGAGTCGCTGCGCGATGACGTGGCGGTAGCCGACCTCCTGGTTGTCGGTGACGCAGACCACCGCGGTCGGCGTACCCAGACAGAGCAACTCCCAGACCGAGGAGCCGGCGGCGGTGACGACGAGGTCGGCGACGCGGGCCGCGGCCGGCAGGTCGTCCAGGGGTGGGCTCACAGTGATCCGCTGGGACTCCGCGGTGGGCAACCCGCTCAGCGTCGCCGCCGTCTCCGGGCGGCCTGCCACGACCGTCACGGTCAACGGACGGCCAGTGGCCAGCAGCAGCGGCACCACCTGGGCCGCCGCGCCGTGGGGGTCGGTGCCGCCGAAGACGGCCAGTACCGAGGGCACCGCCGGCTGCTGCCGCGGCGGCGGCGCGCTGGGTGGGCGGCGCTCGCGGACCAGGTCGCGCAGCAACGCGAAGCGCAGACCGGCGAGTGCCTGGGCGCCACCGTCCGGCGAAGCGGCCCGGGGGAACGTCTGCAGCCGATCGGCGGCACCCGGGTTCTGATCAAGGTAGAGGTCCGCCTCCTGGTCCAGGCCGAACGACCCGTCGACGACGGCCAGCACCCGTAGGCCCCCGGCGCGCAAGGCAGCTCCGGAGTGCGCGGGGAGGGAGTAGCCGTCCAGGACAACGGCCCGCAGGTGCCGGCGACGGACCAGGTCGAGCAGTGCCTCCGGCTCGGCCGGAGCCGGCAGCAACGGCAGACCGCGGGACGAGAGCTGGCGCAACGCCCAGGCCATCCCGCCGAGATCACCGAGGAAGACCACATCCACGCCGCGCGATACCAGCTCCTCGGCAAGTGCGACACAGCGGATGAGGTGGCCGACCCCGATCTGGGTTCCCGCGTCGCAGCGCATCCCCACCCGGAGGCCGCTGCGGCCGCCGGCACGGTCAGCCCTCACTCCAGTCCTTCTGCCGCACCTGCCCGTTCAGGGCCACGAGATCGGATCGACTGCGGAGCACCTCGACCACGTCGCGCCACCGGGGTGGCGTGGAGTCGAGCAGCGGCACCAGCCCGTCCAACAACGCGGCGTCCTCGGGCGTGTCCAGGGTGACCCGCAGGTCGGCCGCGTGCGGGTGCAGGCACATCCCGGCCACGTCGTAGCGCTGTGGTTGCCGGTAGACGGCCGAGGTGACGTGCACCCGATCCGGCCCGTCGGCGTAGGTGGAGACGTCGAGCAAGGCGGGCCAGGACACGATCTCAACGTCGAGACCGCGGGGCAGGCACCGCGGGTTGGTGGTGCTCAGGTGATCCAACGTCGGCGAGGCCCGCCAGGTGCGTACGAGGAGGTTGATCACCTCGGGGTCGAGCAGCGGACAGTCCGCGGTCAGCCGCACGACCGCGCCGACCTGCGTGCCGTCGTGTTCCAGGCCGGCAACAGCGCCGACGAAACGGCTGAGTACGTCATCCAGCGGCCCGCGGTACACCTGGACGCCGGGCACTCGCGCCGCTTCCACGGCCACCTGATCGTCGTGTGGGTCGACGCTGGTGGCGACCACCACCTCGTCGATCTGGTCGGCGGCCTGCGCCGCCCGCAGCACCCAACCGAGGACCGACCGACCGGCCAGCGGTCGGAGGACCTTCCCCGGCAGCCTGGCTGAGGACATCCGGGCCTGGACAACGGCGACAACGGCCGTGCTGGTTGCCCGATGAGTAGAGTGAGTGTTTCCCGGCACCGGTCCTGTATCCCATACTCGTATCCGGCGAGGTGCGCCGGGTGGCCAGTTGTTACCGCGGCAGCAAGGACTTCTTTGACGATGTCGACCCTTTCCGGCGCCTCCATTCTCGTCACCGGGGCCACCGGTTCCTTCGGCAAGGCGTTTATCCGCTACGCCCTGGACAATCTGGATCCGGCACGCCTGGTCATCTTCTCCCGGGACGAGTACAAGCAGTACGAGGTCCGCGCGCTCTTCGACGACGACCGTCGGCTGCGCTGGTTCATCGGCGACGTGCGGGACCGGGGGCGGCTCACCCGCGCGATGCACCGTGTCGACTATGTGGTGCACGCCGCAGCGCTCAAACAGGTGGACACCGCGGAGTATAATCCCTTTGAATACGTGCAGACCAACATAATTGGTTCCCAGCACGTGGTGGAGGCGGCCATTGACGCGGGGGTGAAGAAGGTCGTCGCCCTGTCCACCGACAAAGCCTCCAGCCCCATCAACCTCTACGGCGCGACGAAACTTGCCGCGGACAAGTTGTTCATTTCGGCGAACCACTACGCGGCCGGACATGTCTCGCGCTTCGCCGTCGTCCGGTACGGCAACGTCATGGGCAGCCGCGGCTCAGTGATCCCGTTCTTCCGGAACCTCGCCGCAACCGGGCAGTCACTGCCGATCACCGACCTGGAGATGACCAGGTTCTGGATCACCCTGCCGCAGGCGGTGGAGTTCGTGGTCCGATCCTTCGACCTCATGGTCGGCGGTGAACTTTACGTGCCCCGCATCCCCAGCATCAAGATCGTGGATCTGGCGGAGGCGGTCGCGCCGGGCGCCGCCGTGCATGAGATCGGCATCCGCCCCGGCGAGAAGCTGCACGAGGAGATGATCGCGATCGACGACGCCCGGCGGACCCTGCGGCTGGACGATCGGTATGTCGTCCAACCGACCATCGCCGAGTGGGGATACGTGCCGCCGGAGGGCGGTAAGCCGGTGCCGGCCGGCTTCGCCTACCGCTCGGACACCAACGACCAATGGCTGAGTGTGGAGGAGATGCGGGACATGGTCGCGCGCTTCGCGTGAGCGGGGTCCTGCCCTACGGCCGCCAGTCCATCAACGCTGACGACATCGCGGCGGTGAATGACGTGCTGCGGGGTGACTGGTTGACCACCGGGCCGGCGGTCACCGCTTTCGAGGAGCGGTTGCGGGCCTTCACCGGGGCGCGGAGCGCCGTGACAGTGACCAGCGGCACCGCCGCGCTGCACGTCGCCTACGCCGCGGCCGGCGTCGGGCCCGGCCGGGACGTGGTGACCTCGCCGCTCACGTTCGTGGCGACCGCCTCCAGCGCCGCGCTGCACGGTGCGCGGGTCATCTTCGCCGACGTGGAGGAGGACACCGGGAACCTCGACGCGGACGCGGTCGGGGCCGTCCTCACCGAGACGACGCGGGTCGTGGCCGCCGTGGACTACGCCGGGCACCCGGCGGAGATGGACGCCCTGCACGCGGTGGCCCAGCGCGTCGACGCGCTCCTGCTCGAGGACGCGGCGCACTCCATCGGCTCGACGTATCACGGGCGCACTGTCGGCACGTTGGCCGACCTGACGACGTTCTCTTTCTTTCCGACGAAGAATCTCACCACCGCGGAGGGCGGCGCGGTGCTGAGCACCGATCCGAACCTCGGCGTCCGCGCCGCCCGCTTCCACAACATCGGGCTCGTGCGGGACAGGGCGGACCTGCGGTATCCGGACGAGGGCCCCTGGCATCAGGAGGTGCACGAGTTCGGGTTGAACTACCGACTGCCCGACGTGCTGTGCGCGTTGGGGCTCAGTCAGCTGGCCCGGATGACGGCCTTCAAGCGTCGGCGGGCCGAGATCGTCGCCCGGTACGACGCCGGACTCGCCGACCTGCCCGGCGTGCGGATCCCCGCGCGCCGGCCCTACGTCGACCCCACCTGGCATCTGTACCCGCTGCGGGTGCTGGGCGGGCGTCGCCGGGAGGTCTTCCACCACATGCGGGCCGCCGGTATCGGCGTGCAGGTCAACTACCTCCCGGTGTACTGGCACCCGGTTTTCGAAGACCTCGGCTATCGACGTGGGCTGTGTCCCAACGCCGAGCGGTATTACGCGGAGGAGATCTCGCTGCCGCTGTTCGTGGACCTGGCCGACGCCGAGCAGGACCGCGTCATCGACGCCCTCCGGCGTGTCATCGGCCACTGAACGTACGGAGACGACCGCCATGCACCATGCCAATCATTTCTACGGCCACGCGCACATTCTGGCTCGCTATGCCGAGTTGGCCGAAGTGCCCAGGATCTGGGGCTATCTGCAGCACGGCTGGAACGTCGTCGACGGATACGCGGTGGGCACGAAGTTCGCACCCGGGTTTCCCAAGTTCGTCTGGTCAGACGCCCCCCGTCGGCGGGGGTGGGCGATGGGCCGGCGCGACTATCAGGTGGTCGGCTCGCCGTGGGCCTACCTGCTGCTCCTGGAGGAGCAGCAGAACTGGGCCCGGCAGCCCCAGCCGCGGGAAGGCACCCTCGTCTACCCCTTCCACGGCTGGGAGGGTCAGGACATCGTCGGCAGCCACGACAGCTTCGTGGCCGAGATCCGCGCCACCGAACCGGGCCCGGTCACCATCTGCCTGTACTGGAACGAGTACGAGGACGACGTCGTGCGCCGGGAGTACGAGCGGGCCGGGTTCCGGGTGATCTCGCACGGTTACCGCGGACTGAACTGGAGAGGCACCGACACCCTGTTCCTCTACAAGCAGTTGGCGGAGTTGCGGGCGCACCGGCGGGTGGTGTCCAACCGGCTGAGCAGCGCGATCTTCTACGGTGCCTCCGTGGGGTGCGAGGTCGGTGTGTACGGAGACCCGATGCTGCTTCATGCCGAGGATCCGGTCTTCGGTGGCAACGATCGGCTGGGCCGGCTCTGGCCGGTGCTGCACCAGGTCGCCGCGCCGGTGGCAGAAGCCGCGGAGATCGCTCGGGTGGAACTCGGCATCGGCGCCGAGCTGACACCGCTGGAGATCCGGCAGGCCTTCGGGTGGACGCATGCCCGCCGCTACACAGCGGGTCCGGGCACCCCGCTGCGCACGGAGGGCGACCTGTCCACCGACGCGGACGACGTGTCCGGACCAGCAGAGCTCGCCGATGAGGAGATGCGCCGGTGACCGGCGGGACGCCAAGTCACCCCGACGTCAGTGCGGGTGCCGCTGCCAGAGGACCAATGGATGGCTGCTTTGACGGTGCCCCTGCCAGTACGCGAAAGGTGGTGTGAGGCGAACGGCCAGTGAGTTGCGGCGGTAACACACCGTCTCCGCTGCGTTCTTGCCGGCGGTGGCGGCGTCGAGGCCGAAGGTGCCCAGGCAGTCATCCAGCGCCTGACCGAGATGTCCCCCCAGTTCACTACGGACGATGTCCGGCAGGGTCCGTCGGTCGGCCAGCGGCCAGGAATGGCCGGAGTCCTGCACGACGATCAGCTCGCCCCTTGTGAGGTCGGCGGTGCTCCGGGCGTCGGCCCGTGTGACAACCGGATCCGCTTCCCCCCAGATGACCACCGTCTGCACGCCAGCCTGGCCGACCTTCGCCAGGATCGGCCCGCTGGGTGCGGCGGTCAGCATCGCCAGGCCGGCCGGCGCCAGCCGCCACGGCGCCCGAACGTGGGAGAGGAACATCTCCCGGCCCAGACGCAGCAGGGTTGCGGACTGGTCGGTCGTGTCGATGTTCATCACCAGGTGGGTGGTGTCGTTGAGGAGCCGTCCGATGAGTGGGAACACAGCGCCGGGGTGGCGACGGAGTCGGTGCACCCGCTGGTCCCAGAAGGACCCGGTGGTGGGATTGGCGAGTAGCAACGCGGCCGCCTTGGTGGGCTGCATACTGACCGCTTCGGCGGCGACGCGTCCGCCCAGTGAGTGACCGACCATCACCGCCTTCTCGATGCCAAGATGATCCATGGTGCACAGCAGCAGGTCGGCGTAGGCGGCTGTCCGTTGCTGTCGGCGGGGCAGGGCCGCTGTGCCCCCGTGGCCGGCGAGGTCGATGGCGATGACTTTGAACCAGCGGGCCAACAGGCCCAGCACGAGGAGGTAGACGCGGCTGTGGGAGGTGTAACCGTGGGCTATGACAAGAGGGAAGCCGGAACCGCCGATCCGTACTTTGACCCGGTGCTGGCCGTGGTAGCCGCGGGGGCAGGCCGGTACGTGCACGACGACAGATTTCAGCCGTACCGGCGGACCATCACTATCCCGCAGCGCCCAGTTGGCCCCGGCTGCCACGTCCACTGTGCAGTAGCTGGGGACGGCGTCCCGCGGCGCCGGCTGGGGTGCCCGGGTGAGCGTGGTGCCGGGGCCCGTCGTCCCCGTCGTGGCGGCCAGGCCTGCCGGAGGGCAGTGCGACAACAGTGGCGACCGGTTCCTGCCTGGTTTCACCATTCCCGGGCCGCCCCACATTGTCGAGTTGAAGTGGAACGGTCGACCAGTTCTGAACGAGGGCGGGGCCGTCGGGCCCGATCGGGGTCCGCCGGTCAGTGACCCGAGGCTGGTCGGGCCCTCAGTAGAGGCAGCGTATGCCCTGCGAAACGTCGAGCCCGCGGGGCTGCCCGCTGCGGATCACACCAGATCCCAGGTCAGCGGCGTGCCCTTGGCCGCTTCCCGGCGGAAGTGCCGGCCGAGTACCACCTCGATGGCGTCGGGCGGCAGGCCACCGGCCGGCCGGATCGAGCGCACGTTGTCCCGGGTGACCATCTCTCCCGCGCGCGCGTCGGCGACCACGTACAGGGAGCGCCGGAATCGGAGCCCCTCCACCTCGCTCTCCGTCGGCCCGATCCTGGGCTCCCCGAGTGCCTGCCACCCGATCCGCGACTCGCGGACCAGGGCGGCCAGTTCGGCGGGCTCGAGGGAGAACGCCGCGTCGACGCCGTCGGTGTCGCGGGAGAGCACCAGGTGCTTCTCGATGACCGCTGCGCCCAGCGCAACCGCGGCGAGCGCGGCACCGATGCCGGGCGTGTGGTCGGAGAGTCCGACGACAGCGTCGAAGGTGTCGGCGAGCAGGGGGATCCGGCGCAGATGGGAGTCCGCCGGCGAGGCCGGATAGGACACCGTGCAGGACAGCACGACGATGTCGTCGTTCCCGGTCTCGCGGGCCGCCCGGACTGCCGCGTCGATCTCGCCGACGGTGGCCATCCCGGTCGAGATGATGACAGGTTTGCCGGTCGCGGCCGCCTCTCGGACCAAGGGCAGGTCGGTGATCTCGGAGGAGGCGATCTTGTGGCAGGGCACATCGAGGCCTTCCAGGAAGGCGACTGCCGTGGGGTCGAACGGTGCGGAGAACGCGAGCAACCCCAACTCGCGGGCGAGGGCGAACAGCGGCTCGTGCCACTCCCAGGGGGTATGTGCCCGGTCGTAGAGCTGGTAGAGGTTGGCGCCGCCCCAGAGCTCGTGTTCGGCGGAGATCCGAAAGGCCGGCAGATCGACGTCCACCGTGATCGTGTCTGCGGTGAACGTCTGCAACTTCATCGCGTCGGCTCCGGCCGCAGCGGCCGCCCGCACGAGGTCCCTGGCCGTACCCAGGTCCCCGTTGTGGTTTCCGGACAGCTCGGCGACCACAAACGGTGGGTACGCCGGCCCGACGTCTCGGCCGCCGATGCGAACGTGGCGGGCGGCGGCGGGCAGGGATGTCACCGGCTGGTCCCGCGGTCATCGGGGCGTGCCTCGAGGCGGATCACCGTCTCGGCCGTGCCGTCGATGTCGCGGGTGCCGCTGCCCACCTCCCGAATCCGGTTGCGCCGGTTGAACGCGCGGACCGCCTCGTTGCCGGCCAGCACCTCCCCGTGCAGCACGGCCAGGCCCAGATCGTCGAAGGCGAACCGTAGGGCCTCCCGGGAGATCTCGATCCACGCCGGCAGCAGTTCGCCGCGCTCGGTGAGGCCATCGACGTCGAGGTAGAACCCCCACCAGGCCGAACCCGCAGCGGGGTCGAGGTCGAAGAAGGTCACCACACCCGACGGCACGTCGTACCTTTCATAGACCATGATGCGGCGAGCCGGATCCGCAAGCGAACGGTCCCACCAGGCGTCGTGCTCGGCGGGGGCGATGACGTGACGGGTGAGGCTCATCGCCCGGACGTCAGGATGGTTGCGCCAGTGGAGCACGGCACGCCGGTCGGCCTCGCCGGCCGCCCTCAACATGCGAGCACACCGCCCCGCTCGATGCCGAAAGGGCCGAGTCGCACACCGCTCACGCTACACTTACGCGGCTGGGATTCCCTCGAGGCAGGATGATGAGCCTACTTACCAGGAATGACATTCGCGGATTGATGGCCGAGGTTGTAGCGGCGCAGGGTAAGCGGCTTCCGGACGATGACGGCGCACTGTTACGGGATATCGGCTTTCGTTCGTTGGATTTCTCCGAGTTGGCCCTGCGGGTCGAGGACGACATCGGCCACGAGCTGAACTTCGACGCCCCGGGACTGCGGCAGATCGCCAGCGTCGGCGATGTGCTCGAGTTCCTCGATTCCCTCCAGCGGATGTGACCGCCGCGAGTGCTCTGCCCGGCGCCGGCAACACCCTGGTCGTGGCGGGCCGGCACCTGACGTGGTCGGAGTTGTCCGGGGGCCGCGGCGAAACTGAAGCCGGCAACCTGGCGGATCCGCCGCCGGTCGCTGCGCACCTCGTCGCGGACAACTGCGGCGCTGTGGTCGCCGTCGCCGCCCACCTGCGCGGCGGTGCCGAGACGTTGCTCGCCACGGCGGCGCGGGTCGATGAGGCCATGGCGGCGGAGTTGCGCCGCGACGGCTTCGCACTCGTCCGCCCCGGTGGCACCGTGCCGCCGACGGTGACTCGCCCGCCTGAGCCGGGTCGGCTGTGGCTGCTCACCAGCGGCAGCACCGGGCGGCCGAAGCGGGTCGCACACAGCCTGGCGTCGCTGACCACGGTGACCGGCAAGCAGCCGGCGCGGCGGTGGCTATGTCCGTACTCACCTGGCGCCTACGCCTGGTGGCAGGTCATCACGTTGTCGCTGGCGCATCCTGGCCAGGACATCGTCTTCCTCGAGCCGGGTGACCTCGACGACTGGCCCGACGTGGCCTTGGCCGAGGGGGTCTCGGCAGTGTCCGGGACGCCGACGTTCTGGCGGCAGGCGCTCTGGCGGGCCGGCCCGACCGTGGCCGCGCTGCCGTTGGCCCAGCTCACCCTTGGCGGTGAGCCCGTGGACCAGGCCATCCTCGACCGACTGGGCGAGCTGTTTCCACGGGCCCGGATCTCCTGGATCTACGCCTCGAGCGAGGCCGGCGCGACCATCGCCGTGCACGACGGGCGGGCCGGCTTCCCCGTGGGCTGGCTGGACCGCGATGTCCCGGGGCGGGCCCGGCTGCGCGTCGCCGACGGCGAACTCCTCATCGAGTCCCCGTGGGGGGCGAGCGGGATGACCGGCCTGATCCGCACCGGTGACCAGGTCGAGATCGTCGGCGACCGGGTGCACATTGTCGGTCGCCAGGCTACCGATGAGATCAACGTGGGTGGCTCGAAAGCATCCGCCGCCGCCGTTCGGGCGGTGCTGCTCGACCACCCGGACGTTGCCTGGGCTGCGGTCCGCGGCCGCCGGGCACCGCTGGTGGGGCAGGTGGTGGTGGCGGACGTCGTGTTGAGGGCCCCGGTCGGGGAAGCGGCACTGACCCGATGGTGTGCCCAACGGCTGCCGGACTACGCGGTGCCCAGGCGGGTTCGGGTGCTCGACTCCATCCCGATCAAGGAGACGCTCAAGAGCGATGTCTGAGGACCTGACCCCCATCCCACCCGCCTCGTGCGTGGTCGTCTCCGGCGGCTCCCGGGGTCTCGGGCTGGCGCTCGTGCAGGACATCCTGGGTCGCGGCGCACGCGTGGCGGCGTTCGCCCGCTCCGTGACCCCCGAACTCGCCGCCTTGGCCGCCGAGCACCCGGAGGAGGTGTATGTCGAGGCGGTGGACATCACCGACGTGCGCGCCGTGGAGGCGTTCGTCCGGGCTGCCGGGAACCGCCTCGGGCCGATCGACGCGCTGGTCAACAACGCGGCAGCCGGCCAGGACAGCCTGCTCGTGCACACCGCGCCGGACCGGATCGCGAGCCTCATCGAGACGAACCTGACGGCGCCGCTGCTGCTCACGCGGGCGGTGCTGCGCCGCATGCTGGCCGGCGGCCGTCGCGGGCGAATCGTCATGATCACATCGGTGTGCGCGCAGCGCGGGTACTCGGGGCTGGTGGTCTACGCCGCGGCCAAGGGCGCGTTGGAGGCGGCCGCCCGGACGCTGGCCCGGGAAATGCACGGCCGCGCGCTGGTGAACTGCGTCGCGCCCGGCTTTTTCGCCTCCGAGATGTCCTCGGCGCTGGGCAGCGAGCAACTCGACACGATCACCCGTCGCACGCCGTCGGGCCGCCTCGTGGAACCGACCGACATCGTGCCGCTGGTCCGCACGCTGCTGTTTGAGGACACCAATCTCAACGGGCAGGTGCTGACCGTCGACGGCGGGTCCAGTATCTGAGCGATGGACCTCAACAGCGACCTCGGCGAGGGGTTCGGCCACTGGACGCTCGGCGACGATGACGCCCTGCTCGACGTGGTGACCAGCGCGAATGTCGCCTGCGGCTTCCACGCCGGGGACCCGACGACGATGCGCCGCACGTGCGCAGCCGCCGTCGCCCGGGGGGTCGCGATCGGCGCGCAGGTCGGCTACCGCGACCTGGCCGGCTTCGGCCGGCGGTTCATCGACGTCGAGCCGGCCGAGTTGACCGACGATGTGCTCCACCAGTCGGGCAGCCTGGAGGCGATGGCCCGAGTGGCGGGTAGTCGAGTCCGTTACGTCAAACCGCACGGCGCCCTGTACTCGGCCATCGTCTCCCACGAGGACCAGGCCGCGGCCGTGGTCGAGGCGGTGCTCCTGTTCAACCGGTCCCTGCCCGTTCTCGGCCTGCCGGGTTCGGCATGGCTCCGCCTGGCGGCCAGTGCCGGGTTGGCCACCGTGAGCGAAGCCTTCGCCGATCGGGCCTACACCGCGGCGGGCTCGCTGGTGCCCCGCGGACAGCCGGGGGCCGTGCTGCACGAGGCCGGCGACATCGCCGCGCGCTGCGTCCGGCTGGCCGTTCGCGGGGAGGTCCTGGCGGTCGACGGGAGCCTCGTGCCGGTCCGCGCACAGTCGATCTGCGTGCACGGCGACACGCCGGGCGCGGTGGCCATCGCGGGGGCGGTGCGCGACGCGCTGCTGTTTGCGCAGGTCGGCCTCGCCGCCTTCGCCTTGATTCCGGATGAGAATCCTGGCGTGCGGAGACACCGCCCTGCTCGTCGAGGTCGACGCTCTCGCCGACGTGCTCGGCCTGACGGCGGCGCTGCGCGCCGACCCGCCGCCGGGGGTCGTGGACATCGTGTCGGCCGCGCGCACCGTGCTGCTGCGCTGCGCCGCGAAAGTCAGCGACCTCGCTGCGATCGGGGACGCGGTCAGGGCCAGGCGCCCGCTTCCGTCGGCACCGTCGACGGCCGGCCTGCTCCAGATCCCGGTCCGCTACGACGGAGAGGATCTCGCCGAGGTGGCTGAGCTCATCGGCCTACCGGCTGGTGAGATCGTGCGCCGGCACACTGCCGGGTCCTGGGACGTGGCGTTCCGTGGATTCACCCCGGGCTTCGGATACCTCGTACCCCGTACGCCCACTGTGTCCAGTATGCCCAGTCCGCCCACATGGGCCCTTCCGGAGATCCCGCGACGGGCCAGCCCGCGCACGTCGGTCCCGGCCGGCTCGGTGGCGCTGGCCGACTGCTACACCGGGGTGTATCCCCGCATGTCACCCGGCGGGTGGCAACTGATCGGACGCACCGAGTTGCCGGTCTTCGACGCGTCCCGGGACCCACCGGCGCTGCTGCGTCCGGGCGTCACGGTCCGGTTCGTGGAGGTGGCTTCCTGACCCGGCTGGGCCTTCGGGTGCTGACCCCCGATCCGCTGGCCACCCTGCAGGACCTGGGGCGACCGGGCCTGGCCGACATGGGCATCGGCGCCGCCGGCGCCGCCGACCGCGGGTCGCTCGCGCTGGCGAACCGGCTGGTAGGCAATGCCGCTTCCGCCGCAGGCATCGAGGTGACCTTCGGAGGGCTGTCCGTCGAAGCCGAGTGCGTCGTCCTCGTCTCGGTCTGTGGAGCGCCCTGCCCGCTGCGCCTGACGAGCGGGGCGGGAGCGATGAACGCCCCGTTCTACCTGCGTGGCGGACAGCGCCTCACACTCGGCCGCCCCCGCGCCGGGCTGCGGACCTACCTCGGGGTCCGGGGTGGAGTCGACCTCCCCGCGGTGCTCGGGTCCCGCAGCACGGACCTGCTGGCCGGCCTCGGAGTGCGGCCCGGTCCCCGCCCGGACTGGTTCGTTCCGGACGCGGTGCGGACGCTGGCCGCGGGGGTCTACCAGGTGAGCCCGCAGAGCAACCGGATCGGCATGCGCCTGCTCGGGCCGACGCTGGACCGCGCTCGGCACGAGGAACTGCCGAGCGAGGGCATGGTGCCCGGAGCGCTGCAGGTGCCACCGCGCGGCTGCCCGACCGTCCTGCTCGTCGACCACCCGGTGACCGGCGGCTACCCAGTCATCGCGGTGGTGGCCGAGGGCGACCTCGACTCCGCGGCCCAAGCCAGGCCGGGCCAGCGGGTGCTGTTCCGGGTGAAGCCGTGACCTCCGTGGGTCAGGTGCGATCGGCGAACCGGCGGAGCAGGTTCATCGCCTTGGTGATGTAGCCCGGTGGGATGGCGGACACCGCCACTCGCCGAGCCAGCAGAACGAGCGACCGCGCCGGCCACGTCAGCGCGCGGCCGATCTTGAAGCTCACGGACTCCCGGAGCGACTCCTGCCGCCGCTCGAGATCCCCCAGCTGGCGATCGCGGGCGCGGACGGTGAGTTGCAGCCACTCCACCTGGTCGCTCCGGTCGCCCAACGCCTGGGCCAGTCGCCCGCTGACCGCCAGGGCTTCCCGGTAACCGCGAGACGCGCCGGACTGCGAGGAGAACTGGGACCGCCCGGCGTCAAGGTTCTGCGCGTACGCGACGGACTCGCTCACTGCGTCGCCGCCGCCCAGCACGACCTCGATCTCCGCCTCGAGCCGGGCCACCTGGTCGATCGCCTTGGCGCTCACGTCCACCCCGGCCATGGCCGCCAGCGTCTGGGTCAGCCGGTCGGGGTTGACGTCGGGCGCCCACGGATGTTCCGCGCCGGATCGCAGCAGTCGGCGGGAGAAGTCGCGCAGCCCCCGCACGAGCAGCACGTCATCGGGCAGCCGCTGCGTCCATCGCCATGTGGGGTCGAACACCGCGCAGCCGTCCGTGGTGAGAACGACGTTCGCCGGCACCGCGAAGAAGCGTGGGTCGCCCTCGTCGACGGTGCCGACGTGTGACCACAACCAGCCAGAGTACTGCTGCACCAAGGTACGGACCCTGGCGACGTCGTAGGTGGCGCAGGCCCGCCGCAGCGCCGCCTCGAGGGTCGGTCCGGGCAGTACCGCCGTGTCGAGCGCCCGGTAGTCGCGCACCATATGTCCCTCGCGCATCTCCGACGCGTTGATCGCGGGATACAGCCTGTGCGCCCACTCGCCGTCGACCCGCTGGACGGAGCGCTGCACCCGCCACTCCGGGCGGGTGATCTCTTCCCCGGCGAGCAGCGCCGGTAGCTCCACCGACGTCGACCCCTCGGCGGCGGACGGCCTGCTGACGACCAGCCACCCGGCGGCCAGGGGCATCACCTGGTGGGCCTCGAACAGGCGCAGCGCCAGATCGGCAGCGTCGACGAGCGCGGGACGTTGGGCGAAGTGGCGGGCTTCGATCCGGGCCGCGAGGGCGGCGGCGGTCTGGGCCAGGGCACGCTCCTCCACGCAGTCGCGGCCGACGAGAAGTGCCACGTTCTCCGCGGAGGGGAACACGGCGTAGACCGAGAGCGCCGCAAGATCGGCGGCGGCCAGGACGTCGTTGACCTCTCGGTAGTACAGCGGCCGCTCGTCGAATCCGGAGGCCCCCAGGTCCCAGGCCGAGTCCGAGCTGTCGCGGTTGCGGGTCTGCACGCGCAGCAGGTTGTCGAAACCGAGATCGTTCTCCAGGACCGCGACCAGGGTGCCCTCAGGTCCCAGCCACTTCGCCAGCCGCTGCAGCGTCTCGCGATGCCCGATCCCCTCGGAGTCGGGAGAGACCAACCGCACGGGGCCGTCCAGCGCGACGATCAGGTCGTACGCCTGCTGCGGCTCGAAGCGGTCCAGGCTGCCGCAGTAGACCGTGACAGCCGGTCGCAAACCACTGACCGCCGACAGTGCCCGCGCGTCGGGCAGGGCGCGCACCAGAACGTCGACGTCGGCGCCGACCGGGGTTGCCTCCACCCAGCTTGCCGCCCGCGGCCCCACTGCCAGCACGTGCCGTGGCGGGCTTTGCCGCCACAACGCGTGCAACAGCACGGTCGCGACGCCGGGTGTGACGCCCTGCCCGAGGTCCGACCACTGCAGCATCTCGCCGCCGACCAGACGCACACCCGACACCGCGTCTGGCTGATACGGGGACAATGACACCCTCCACCGGCTCGACGGAACGGCCCATCGTAGTTGACCACAGGCTGTCGCTCCGGTGTGCTGGGACGTCCCGTGCCACCGGTTGTTTGCTCGGAGTTTGCCCCTACAGTCCGAATCCTTTTTCGGCGATGCCATACCGTGAAGTGCGAAGTCGGTCGAGGAGGAGGCATGACCCTGGCCGTGGCCGCGACCGCGGAGCCCACCGAAGCGAGGATGCCGGCGCACGCGCCGTCGTTCGGGGCGGTCGTGCTGTCGATGGGCAACCGGCCGGCGGACCTGACCCGGGTCCTGGCGTCGCTGCTGTCCCAGGTCGGCGTGGTCCTCGACGTGCTGGTGGTGGGTAACGGGTGGACGCCCACCGGACTGCCGAGGGGCGTGCGGTCCGTCGCCCTGCCGATGAACGTCGGAATCCCGGAGGGTCGCAACATCGGGGCGCGGCACGTCCGAGGTGACGTCCTGGTCTTCGTCGATGACGACGCGTACCTTCCCGATGACACCGTGCTCCGTCGGCTGGCTGCCGTCCTGGCTAGGGACAAGCGGACGGCCATCGTGCAGCCCCGTGCGCTCGACCCCAGTGGGGCGCCGGCACCACGGCGGTGGGTGCCTCGGCTGCGGGTTCGGGAGCCCGACCGGGGCGGTGTCGTCGCCGGTCTCTGGGAGGGTGTCTTCGCGGTTCGCCGGCTGGCGTTCGAGCAGGCTGGCGGCTGGCCCGGGCGGTTCTTCTACGCGCATGAGGGCATCGAGTTGGTCTGGCGGGTGTGGGACGCCGGCTGGGTCGTCCGCTACGTGCCCGAGATCGTCGTCCACCATCCCGCGACGAACCCCAGCCGCCATGACACCTACTACCGGATGAACGCCCGGAACCGGGTCTGGGTCGCCCGCCGCAACCTGCCGCCGATGCTGGCGGTGGTCTACGTGGGCGTCTGGATCGCTATCACGGTGGTGCGCGTCCGGCGACCCGGACCGCTGCGGGTGTGGTTCCTCGGGCTGTGGGAGGGGCTCACCACCCCGGCCGGGCCCCGACGCCCCCTGCGCTGGCGCACCGTGGCCCGGCTGGCTCGGGCCGGTCGGCCACCGGTTGTCTGACCCGGTGGGCCCGCCGCCACCGGCCCGGCCCGGTGCCGCCGCCGGTACGCGGGTCTTCCTGTCCGGCGTCCGCAGCCGGTCCCACCTGCTGCATGTCGCCGCCTACCTGCGGTACCTGAGCGAGACCGCCGGCGTCGGTCATGTCCACGTCGTCGACCTCGGGCTGGGGGCCTTCCTCGGCGAGCCGCGGGTTACTCCGGCGGATATGGACACGCGGTTGCCGATCGGCCCGCGGCTGAGCCTGGTGCACGCCAGCGGCCCGGCCGATTGGCGGGCGAGGCCGGGGGAGTCGCTGGTCTACCTGGCGATAGGTGCACCAGGCATCAAGCCGTACCTGCGGCTCCGGCTGGTCAACCGCCGGCGGCTGCAGGTCGTGGTCGTCGATGAAGGGCTCGGCAGCTACGGCGGGTGGCGTGCCCGATGGGCCGCGTTCCGCCGCCAGGGTGGACGGGGGGCCTGTGCCCTGGTCCGCGCGGTCGCGGTGAGCACGGCAGCCCGTCGACTCACCGACGACCGCTGGGCCCTCTACCGGCCCGGACCGACCGGCTGGCAGCTCGATCCGCGGATCGCCGCCGAGTTCCGGGCCCGACTCCCCTTGTCGGTCGGCGCGGCGAGCCCCGACACCGCCGTGTTGATCTCGCAGCCCTGGGTGGAGCTGGGGCAGCTTTCCGCCGGCCGCTACACGGCGGTGCTCCGCGGCGTGCAGGCCGCGTGCGCCGCTGCCGGCCTGGCCCTGCTGGTTCGTCCACACCCGGCCGAGGACCCGTCCCATTTCGACGGACTGCCGGTGGCCCACAGCTCCGACCCGGCAGAGCTGGATCGGGCGGTCGTGGATGCCGGTGTGGTACTCGGGTTCAACAGCACCGCACTGGTCAACCTGGCAGCCGTGTACGGCACGCCGGTGCTGCGCGTGGCGATGCCCGAACTCGCTGCCGTGGAGGCCGGCATGTCGAGCGCTCAGCGATCGCTGCTCGACGCCTTCCTGCCACCGCCCGTCCCGATCGACGAGCTTCCCGCACAGATGCGCGCCCTCGTCGGGTCGGTGTCACCAACAGGCACCGGAATCGCGGAGGCAAGTCGGTGACCCGGGTCCTCATCGACGACCGTCGGCGGTTCGGCGACGACCGGGCCTGCGTGACCTACCGCGGCAGCGCGGCGGCGGTGGCGGGGCTGCGGGCGATGGCAGAGGCCGGCGTCCGGGTCGACGAGCTGTGGCTGGACTACGACCTCGGTGGCGGTGACACGATCGCTCCCGTGTTGGCCTTGTTGGCCGACCTCGCGGACGCCCACCGGCGGCTCGAGATCCGGGCAACCACGGTCCTGGCCGCAAGCGCGAGCGGAGCCCAGGAGATCGTGTCCGCGCTGACCCGGCTGGGCTACCCGCATCCACGGTCGGGCCGTGATGCGTTCCTGTCCGTCGAGGGCGACTGACCGGCGGACAGTGACACACTGGCTGGACACCCGGCGGTGGCACCGCCGCATGTATCGAGGACCGGGTCTGAGGAGGCGCGGTGACTGTCGGTGACGACGGCCATCACCATTCAGGCCAGTTGTGGATCGAGCAACGCGAACTGGAGGGCGACCACGGCTGGGTCGCGCTGGACCACACCGGCGTGGTCGCGATCGCCCACGACCGCGACGAGCTGCTCCAGCTCTTGGCCGCCGAGCACGGCGGGAGAGGTTCGGCCGGGGAGTAGCTCGACGTGACCCACGTGATGGAGACGGCGGCGAGCCGCCACCGCGGACGGCTGGCCACTGTGCTGGCGGTGTCGGGCACCATCCTTGTGGTCGAAGTGGTCGGCGGTCTGCTCTCCGGCAGTCTGGCGCTGCTCGCTGATGCCGCGCACATGCTCACCGATGTGGCCGGCATCGCCATCGCGCTGTTCGCGGTCACGCTCGCAGCCCGCCCGGCGACCGCGGAGCGCACGTTCGGCTACGCGCGCGCGGAGATCCTCGCCGCGGTGGTCAATGCCGTGCTGCTCTTCGCCGCCAGTGCCCTCGTGCTCGTCGAGGGCGTACGCCGGCTGCAGCATCCACCCGTCGTAGCGGCCGGCCTGATGGGTGTCTTCGGCGCGGTCGGCCTGGTCGGCAACATGGCCTCGATGTGGCTGCTCGCCCGTGGTCAGGCGGAAAGCCTCAACCTGCGCGGGGCTTTCCTGGAGGTCGCCGCCGACGCCGTGAGCTCGCTGGGGGTTCTGCTCGCGGCGCTGGTCATCCACCTCACCGGCTACTCCCGCGCCGATGCGGTGGTCTCCATCGCGATCGGGGTGTTCATTCTGCCCCGCACGTGGCGGCTGCTGCGCGAGTCGGTGGACGTGCTCATGGAGGCGAGCCCGAGGGGGGTGAATCTCGGCCACGTCCGCGAGCACATCCTCAGCGTCGAGCACATCCTTGAGGTGCACGACGTGCACGCCTTTACCGTGACGTCCGGCCTGCCCGTGCTGTCCGCGCACGTCGTCGTCGAGGAGTCGTGCTTCCTCGACGGGCACGCCCCCCAACTCCTCGACCAGCTGCAGAGTTGCCTGGCCGGGCACTTCGACGTGGAGCACTCCACATTCCAGCTCGAACCGACCACCCACAGCGATCATGAGCCCGCTGTGCACTCCTGACGGAGCCCCCGGACCGGGTCAGATCCAACTGCCGAACCACATCAGGTGTCGCCACTGGGCGTAGGGCAGGAGTTGCGCGGTGAGGATCGGGAAGCAGTACCAGAAGTTGACGAGGACAGCCACGAGGTAGCCGCCGACGAAGACCGCGCCCAGCGTACGTCGGCCCTGGCGGGCGTCCCTGGGTCCGAGGACGAGGCCGGCGCACAGCGTCAGCGCCAGGATGAGGAACGGCACGGAGGGCAGCGCGTAGAAGAGGAACTCCGTGCGGCGCTGCAGGTCGTAGTACGCCCACGGCACGATTCCGGCCGCGGTGGCCAGCAGAATCGCGCCGGCCCGCCAGTCCCGGCGGCTGATCCAGGTCCAGGCCGTTGCCAGCAGCGCCGCGATGGACGACCACCAGATCAACGGCGTCCCGATGGCCAGGATCTCCCGCGTGCACCCGCCGGCCGCGGCACAGCCACCGACACCCAGCTTCGACCCGACGTAGTAGTAGGAGACCGGCCGGGCCAGCAGCAGCCAGCCGATCGGATGGGACTGGTAGGGGTGGTGGGCGGTCAGCGTGTCGTGGAACCGCCAGACGTCGACCTGGTAGCGCACCCAGCCGTGGACCACCGCGACGGTGTGTTGCAGGGTTGGCTGGCCGACCCGGACATAGGTGTCGTGACCGTAGGCGTTGTGCCCGTTGCCCAGGAACCAGCCGGTCCACGACGCGGTGTACACCGCAGCGGCGAGCAGCGCGACCGAGGCGAACAGCGCAGGGGCGTCCCGGACTAGGGCGGCCCGTAGCGGCCGCCGCACGCCCATCGCCCGGCGGGCGCTGATATCCCACCAGAGCGCCATTGCGGCAAAGGCCACGAGGAAGTAGAGCCCGCTCCACTTCGTCGCGCAGGCGGCGCCGAGGCAGACGCCGGCGCCGAGGCGCCACCAGCGCACGCCCAGCCGGGGACCTCGTCCGCAGGGTCGTTCACCGGCACCCAGCTGACCCAGGCGGATCCGACTGGCGTCGCGGTCCAGCAGCAGGCAACCGAAGGCGGCGAGTACCCAGACCATCAGGAAGATGTCCAGCATCGACGTGCGGCTCTGGACGAACGCCAGTCCCTCCACGGCCAGCAGCAGCCCGGCCAGGCAGCCGAGCAGCGTGGAGCGGAAGAGGCGGCGGGCGATCCGGGCCAGCATGAGCACCGCGAGCGTGCCGGCCACGGCCGCCGAGAAGCGCCAGCCGAAGGAGTTGTTGCCGAACGCCGCCTCCCCCAGGGCGATGGCCCACTTACCGAGCGGGGGGTGCGCGACGAATTCGCCGACACCCTTGTCCACTTCGACTCCGTGGTGCAGCAGACTCCAGGCATCCTTCGCGTAGTACGTCTCATCGAAGATCCGGGTCTTCGGCACCGACAGCCGGGAGAAGCGCAGCACTCCGGCGAGGAGTGTGACCAGCAGCGGGCCCAGCCATCCCCACAGGCCGTCGGCCGGCATCGGCGGCGACAGCCGGTGCGGCCACCCGGAGGCGCTCCCCTCGGGTTCGAAGGGCGGCTCCGCTGTCGCGTCCGCCTCCTCGACCTCCGCCGGACCCGGGGCGGCATCCAGCGCAGGGATGGGCACCGACATGGGGGAATCGTACGGTCGGTGCTGGCAGGATGCGGCGATGAGCGAAACGGGAGGTCGGCTGATTCTGGCCTGCGCCCCGATCGGCAACGTGGCCGACGCCTCCTCTCGGCTGGCCGCCGCATTGGCCGGCGCCGACGTGGTAGCGGCGGAGGACACCCGCCGGGTGCGCCGGCTGGCCGGGGCCCTGGGCGTCGAGCTGTCCGGCCGGCTGCTGTCCTACTACGACGCCAACGAGGCGGCCCGCACCGTCGAGCTGGTCGAGGGACTGCTCGGCGGTGCCCAGGTGCTGCTGCTCACCGACGCGGGTACGCCGTCGATCAGCGACCCCGGGTATCGACTGGTGAGCGCCGCGGTCGCCAATGGCGTAGCGGTCACCGTCCTCCCCGGCCCGTCCGCGGTAACGACAGCGGTGGCGATTTCCGGTCTGCCGTGCGACCGGTGGTGCTTCGAGGGTTTCCTGCCGCGGCGCGGGGCCGAGCGACGCCGGGCCCTGGCGGCGCTCGCCTCCGAACCGCGGACGCTGGTCTTCTTCGAGGCTCCACACCGGGTGTCGGCGGCCTTGGTCGACCTGGCCGACGCGTTCGGCCCGGACCGGCCCGCGGCACTGTGCCGGGAATTGACCAAGACCCACGAGGAGGTGCGCCGCGGCGGGCTGCGGGCGCTCGCCGACTGGGCCGCCGACGGCGTACGCGGCGAAGTCACGCTGGTCGTCGCCGGTGCACCACCGGCCGCGCCGGTCGAGGACCCGGCGGGCTGGGCGCGCGCGGTCGCAGCCAGGGAGGCGGCCGGCACGGCGCGCAAGGCGGCGATCGCCGAGGTCGCACGCGGCTACGGAGTCCCCAAGCGGGCGGTCTTCGACGCGGTGGTGGCCGCGCGGGCGGCCGAAACCACGATGCCGGCTCCGTAGGATCGAGGTATGCCCGCAACCCCGGAGAAGGCGTTCTACGTCACGACGCCGATCTACTACGTCAACGACGCTCCGCACATCGGGCACGCCTACACCACGGTCGCCGGCGACGTCCTGACCCGCTGGCACCGGCAGCGTGGCGAGCAGGTGTTCTACCTCACGGGCACCGACGAGCACGGTGAGAAGGTCCTCACGGCGGCCGCCGAGCACGGCATGACGCCGCAGGACTGGACCGACTACATGGTGCAGACCGCCTGGCAGCCGGTCCTGCGCGAGGTCGACATCGCCAACGACGACTTCATCCGCACCACCCAACCGCGCCACACCGAGCGCGTGCAGCAGTTCTGGCAGCTGCTCTATGACCGTGGCGAGGTCTACAAGGGCAACTACACGGGGCCGTACTGCGTGTCCTGCGAGGAGTTCAAGCTGCCGTCCGAGCTGCTCGAAGGCGGGCTGTGTCCGATCCACGGCCGCCCGGTCAAGGAGATCAGCGAGGACAACTACTTCTTCCGGCTGTCCGACTACGCCGACCGGCTGCTCACGCTCTACCGCGAGCACCCCGAGTTCGTGCAGCCGGCCAGCGCTCGCAACGAGGTGCTGCGCTTCGTCGAGGGCGGTCTGCAGGACCTGTCGATCACTCGTTCCACGTTCGACTGGGGCATTCCGGTGCCCTGGGACCCCTCCCACGTGCTCTATGTGTGGATCGACGCGCTGCTCAACTACGCGACCGCCGTGGGCCTGGGCACCGACCCGGACACCTTCAACCGGATCTGGCCGCCGGATGTGCACCTGGTGGGCAAGGACATCCTGCGCTTCCACGCGGTGATCTGGCCGGCGATGCTGCTGGCCGCCGACCTCGCGCTGCCGCGGACAGTCTTCGCCAACGGCTGGCTGCTGGTGGGCGGGGAGAAGATGAGCAAGACGAAGCTCACCGGCATCCCGCCGGCGCAGATCACCAGCGTTTTCGGATCGGACGCGCTGCGCTACTACTTCCTGCGGGAGATCACCTACGGCACGGACGGCTCGTTCTCCTGGGAATCCATGGCCGCCCGCTACCGCGCGGAGCTGGCCGACCAGTTCGGCAACCTGGCCTCCCGGCTGACCTCGATGGTCGGCCGCTACCGCGGCGGCGTGCTGCCAACCGCGACCACCGATCCGGAGATCGCGAGGATGCTGGCGGAGACGGTCGACGCCGCCGACGACGGGTTCTGCCGCCTGGACTTCCAAGGCGCACTCGGGGCGACCTTCGCATTCATCCGGGCAGTGAACGGCTACGTCACCACGACCGAGCCGTGGCAACTGGCCAAGGACGACGCGAGGGCGGCCGACCTCGACACCGTTCTCTGCACGACCGCGGACGCCCTGCGGGCCTGCGCGGTACTGCTCAACGCGGTGATGCCGAAGGCGGCCGCGAGCCTGTGGTCCGCCCTGGGCGCAGAGCCCGGGCTCGGCCCGCTGGCCGCCCAGCGGATACAGGACCTCGCCCACGTACGGCTGCCCGCGGGCACGCAGGTCCGCAAGCTGGCGCCGCTGTTCCCGCGCACCGAGGAGTCCGCGGCGTGAGTGCCGGTGGTGGGCGCTCCTCGGGTCGTGGCGCCGGTCGGGCAGGATCCGCACCGCCCGCGCCGGAGGCGCTGACCGTGCCCGCCGTGGACAGCCATTGCCACCTGGACCTGATGGGCGCCGTACCGGACCAGGCGTTGGCCGCCGCCCAGGCGGTCGGGGTCAGTCGGCTGGTGACGATCGGCATCGACGTTCCCAGCTCCCGCTGGTGCGCGGACACCGCAGCCGCATACCCCGACATCTCGGCCGCGGTCGCCATCCACCCCAACGAGGCCAGCACGGCCTCCGACGACGCGCTGACCGAGATCGCCCGACTGGCGGCGCGACCGGAGGTGCGCGCGGTCGGTGAGACCGGACTGGACTACTACCGCACCACCGCCACGCCGGCGCAACAGCAGGCCTCGTTCCGGGCGCACATCGCGATCGCCAAGCAGACCGACACAGCGCTGGTCATTCACGACCGCGACGCGCACGAGGACGTGCTGCGCATCCTGGCCGAGGTTGGCGCGCCGGAGCGCGTGGTCTTCCACTGCTTTTCCGGGGACGCTGACATGGCCCGGACCTGCGCCGATGCCGGTTACGTGATGTCCTTCGCGGGCAACCTGACGTTCTCCAACGCCGGGCGGTTGCGCGCGGCGGCGGCTGTCGCCCCGCTGGAACTACTGCTGGTGGAGACCGATGCGCCCTTCCTGACCCCGATGCCGTTTCGGGGGCGGCCGAACGCGCCGTACCTCATCCCGCTCACCGTCCGCGCGCTGGCCGCGGTGAAAGGTCTGACCGAAGAGCGCGTGGCGGGCGCGGTGACCTCGACGGCTACGCGCGTTTTCGGCGGCTGAGCGGCTCGGTGGCGGGCCCGGGTTGCGCGGCTGTGGGCCGGCCGGCGCGGGCCGCGGGTCGCCCCCTGGCTGCGGCGATCATGCTCGAACGTACGTTGGCTGCGCCGATCATGCTAGATCGCGCGTTGGCCGGGCCGGGGGGCGCACTTTCGAGCATGATCGGCGAGGGCTAACCCACGTTCGAGCATGATCGGCGAGCGGGGGGACGTGTACGTACGAGCGTGATCGCCGAGGCGACCTGACGGCGACCGATCAACGGGTCCAGGGCCAGCTCCCTGGTCGCTCCGTGATTGTGAGAAGTCTCACTGCCACGCTCAGACCCCTCTTCGACGATTTGCCACTGCGATCGGGGCTCGTTATCGTCCTGTTACTAGTGGCCGGGATTGGCCGTAGTTCACCCGATTGCCGTCATTCTTTGCGGCCGGGAGTGCCGAGGCCCGGAAATACTGACGTCTGGAGTGTCGTGCGTCGTACGCGCGTCCTGATTGCCCTTGCGGTTGCCACCGCGACGATCGCCACCGGCGCTGGCACCGCCTACGCCACGCTCGGCAAGAGCGTCACGGTCACCGTCGACGGGTCGCCGCACACCGTGCACACGTTCGCCAGGACAGTCGCCGGTGCGTTGGATGGCGCCGGCGTCCGGTACGACAGCCACGACCTGGTGGTGCCCGACGGGTCCTCCACTCTGCGCCGCGGGGCGCAGCTGACCGTCCGGCACGCCCGGGCATTGGTGCTGACCGTGGACGGTGAGCGGCGGCAGGTGTGGGTGCTCGCGGACAGCGTCGGGGAGGCGCTGGACCAACTCGGCTTCGGTCGGGCCGGTGCAGCGCTCTCCGCTTCCCGCTCGAGGGCTATTCCGATCGCCGGGCTGGACCTCGCCGTTCGACTGCCGCACCGCGTGACCCTCGTCGCCGACGGGAAGACGCGCCGGCTCGTGACAGTCGACCCCACGGTGCGGGCCGTGCTGGCGCACGCCGGCATCGCGCTCGCGGCCACCGATCGGGTGTCCGTCGCGCTCACCAGCTATCCCACCGACGCGGAGACGATCCGGGTCACCCGGGTCCGCTCGAAGGTGGAGACAGAGCGTTCCTCGGTAGCCTTCTCCACGGTGCGGCGCGCGGACAGGCAGCTCAGTCAGGGCACGACCCGTACCGTCACCGCCGGCGCGTCCGGGACGGTGACCAGGACCTACCTCGCCACCTACGTGGACGGCAGGCGCACGACGCGGAAGCTGACTGCGACCACGACCACCCCTTCGCGCACGCGGGTGGTGGAGTACGGCACCAAGGCGAGCCCGACCGCCGCGCCGGCGGCACATACCACCCGCTCGTCCGCGCATGCGACGAGCTCGTCGGGGTCCTCCTACTCCGGGGGCACCGGCGGCCTGAACTGGGCCGCGCTCGCGGCGTGTGAGTCCGGAGGCAACCTGCGTTCGGTCAACCCTTCCGGGACCTACCGTGGTCTCTATCAATTCAGCATCTCGACCTGGCAGGCTCTAGGCGGCTCCGGTGACCCCATCGACGCCTCCGCGGCGGAACAGACCGCCCGGGCCTACCTCCTCTACCAGCGTTCCGGCGCCGGCCAGTGGCCGGCCTGCGGCCCCGACCTCTGACCCACGGGAACGGCCGGGCAATCCCTCGGACGGGCTGCTCGGCCGTTCCGACGTACGGGCATTGGCCGACATGCTCAGGCTGCGCCCGACGAAGGCACGCGGGCAGAACTTCGTCGCCGACGGCAACACGATCCGTCGCATCGTCCGGCTGGCAGAGGTTCAGCCCGAGGACATCGTGCTGGAGGTAGGGCCGGGACTGGGCTCGCTGACCTTGGGGCTGGTGGCCGCAGCCGGGCGGGTCACCGCGGTGGAGATCGACCCGGTGCTTGCCGACGCGTTGCCGGCCACGGTCCGCCAGCGCCGACCGGACGTGGCGGACCGGCTTCAGGTCCTGACGGCGGACGCGCTGCGGATGCCCCCGCTGAGCCCGGCGCCCACCGTCGTGGTCGCCAATCTGCCCTACAACGTCGCCGTCCCCGTGCTGCTGCACCTCCTTGCCGAGTTGCCCTCGCTGAGCCGGGGGTTGGTGATGGTGCAGGCGGAGGTGGCCGATCGGCTGGTCGCCGAGCCAGGCAGCCGGGTCTACGGCAGCCCGTCGGTGAAGGTGCGGTGGTACGCCGACGTCCGGCGCGCCGGCGCGGTGAGCCGGCAGGTCTTCTGGCCACAGCCGCGCGTCGAGTCCGGGCTGGTCGCCTTTCGCCGGCATTCTGCACCGGATGTCCCGGCCGGCTGGTCGAGCGGTCTCACCGGCAGGGCCCGCCGGGTCAGCCGGACGGAGGTCTTCGCGGTCGTCGACGCTGCGTTCGCCCAGCGTCGGAAGACGCTGCGGGCTGCCCTCGCCGACTGGGCCGGGTCTCCGGAGAAGGCGGCGCTGGCCCTGCGAGCGGCCGGTGTGGACCCCGGCGCTCGCGGCGAGCAGCTCGATGTCGCCGCGTTCGTCGGTATCGCTGCGACACGATCGAGTCCGGCTCCTTAGCATCGGGCTATGGCACCGGGACGATTGCATCCTCAGGCCGCGTCCCCGGTGGCGCCGGTCACCGTCCGCGTGCCGGCGAAGATCAACCTCTATCTGGGTGTCGGCGACCGTCGAGCGGACGGATTCCACGCACTCACCACCGTCTACCATGCCGTCTCTCTCTACGACGAGGTCACCGTCTCCGTGGCAGGTCGACTGGTCATTGAGGTGCAGGGTGAGGGGGCTGTCGCCGACAACCCAAGGGGAGTCCCAGCCGGCGGCCGTGGTGCGCGCCCGGCCGTCGCGGCCGTGCCGCGGAACAGCGACAACCTTGCCGCGCGCGCGGCCCGGTTGGTCGCCAAGGCGGCCGGCGCTCGCGGTGGTGTGCGGATCAATCTAGCGAAGGGCATCCCCGTTGCCGGTGGCATGGCCGGCGGCAGCGCGGACGCGGCGGCCGCACTGGTCGCCTGCGCGCAGCTCTGGGGCTTCGAGCTCTCCTCGGCCCGGGTGACGGCGATGGCCGAATCGCTGGGCAGCGACGTGCCGTTCCTGCTGCAGGGTCGGACCGCGCTCGGTCACGGCAGGGGAGAACAGCTCGCCCCGGTGCTCTCCCGCGGCGCGTACCACTGGGTGCTCGCCTTCGACGCGGAGGGCCTGTCGACGTCCGAGGTGTACGCCGAGTACGACCGGGACCCACGTCCCGCAACGTCGCCCGGGCCGCCTGCGCCATCGTCAAGGACCAGGCCCGACGCGGTGCTGGCCGCGCTGCGTGCGGGAGACGTCGTCGCCCTCGGCCGCGCCCTGCACAACGACCTGGAGGCGCCGGCGCTGCGGTTGCGCCCCCGGCTGACCCGGGTACTGGCCGCCGGTCGGGAGCTCGGCGCAGTCGGCGGTGTGGTCAGCGGCTCCGGGCCGACGTGTGCCTTTCTGGCCCGGGACTCCACTGACGCGACCCGGCTGGCCGCGGCGCTGGCCGGCATGGGCGTGTGCCGCACCGTACGCCGGGCGCACGGCCCGGTGGCCGGGGCGCGCGTCGTGATCTGATCGGCGCGGTATCGGGATGGGCAACCTTGTCAACCTCGAGGCGGTAACTCTGGCCTTCGGCCCGGTCGCGTTGCTCGACGAGGTCTCACTCGGGGTGGAGGACGGCGAGCGCATCGGGGTGGTCGGGCGCAACGGCGGCGGCAAGACGAGCCTGGCCCGGCTCCTCGCCGGCGTCGAGTTGCCCAACGGGGGCCGCGTGACGCACACCTCCGGTCTGCACGTCGGCCTGCTCGCCCAGCACGACGCCCTCGATGCCGCGGACACCGTCCGGGCCGCCGTCGTCGGCGATCGGGCGGAGCACGAGTGGGCCGGTGACGCCCGGATTCGGGAGGTTCTCGGTGGGCTGCTCTCCGACGTGTCCCGAGATGCGACGATCGGTCCGCTCTCCGGTGGCGAACGGCGCCGGGTGTCGCTGGCCGCCCTGTTGGTCACCGACCTGGATCTGCTCATCCTCGACGAGCCGACCAACCACCTCGACGTGGAGGGCATCAACTGGCTGGCCGGTCATCTGGCCGCCCGTCGACATGCGATCGTCGTCGTCACCCACGACCGGTGGTTTCTCGACACGGTCTGCACGCGCACCTGGGAGGTCACCGGCGGGCGGGTCGAGGCCTACGAGGGCGGCTACTCGGCCTACGTCCTGGCCAAGGCGGAGCGATCCCGGCTGGCCGCCACGGCCGAGGCGCGCCGACAGAACCTGCTCCGCAAGGAACTCGCCTGGCTGCGCCGGGGTCCGCCGGCCCGTACATCCAAGCCACGGTTCCGGATCGACGCGGCGAACGCGCTGATCGCCGACGAACCGCCTGCCCGCGACCGGCTCGCCCTGTCCCGGTTCGCCACCGCGCGGCTCGGCAAGACGGTGTACGAGCTCGCGGACGTCACGCTGCGGCTCGGGCATCGCGTCCTGCTGGACCGGGTCAGCTGGCATGTCGGGCCCGGGGACCGGGTCGCCGTGGTGGGCGTCAACGGCAGCGGCAAGACCTCGCTGCTGCGCCTGCTGTGCGGGGAGCTGCCGCCGACCGAGGGCCGGGTGCGGATCGGCGCGACCGTGCGGGCCGCGTACCTGTCCCAGGAGGTGGCCGAGCTGGAGGGGACGATCCGCGTCCTGCCCGCCGTGGAGGAGGTCGCCCGGGTGGTGGAACTCGGGAAGGGGCGCGAGGTGACCGCGTCGCAGCTGCTGGAACGCTTCGGCTTCACCGGTGACGCGCAGTGGACACCGGTGGTCGAACTGTCCGGCGGCGAGCGCCGCCGTCTGCAGCTGCTGCGACTGCTGATGACGGGGCCCAATGTGCTGTTGCTCGACGAGCCGACCAACGACCTCGACGTCGAGACGCTGACCGTGCTCGAGGACCTGCTCGACGACTGGGCGGGCTCGCTGGTGGTCGTCAGCCACGACCGCTACTTCTCCGAACGTGTCGCCGACACCACGGTGGCGCTGCTCGGCGACGGCCGCCTGGCCGCGCTGCCAGGCGGGATCGCGGAATATCTCACGCTGGACCGGGAGCGGCGTCGCTCGGATGCGGCGCCGGTGGTCGCCGCATCCCGACGGGCGGGCGGCGATTCCAGAGCCGTACGCAAGGAGCTCACCCGTCTGGAAAGGGTGCTGGACCGGCTGGCCCGGCGCGAGACCGAGCTGCACGACGCGCTCGTAGCGCATGCCACGGACTATCAGAAGGTGACCGGCTACGACGCCGAGCTGCAAGCCCTGGCGGCTGAGCGGGCCACGACAGAGGAACGATGGCTGACCCTGGCTGAGGAGCTGGACGCCTCCGCCTGACGAGCGGCATGCGGCCGGCTGACGCTCAGCGCTGCCGCAGCCGCAGGGTCGGTTTGGCCTGCAGGCCCGAGAGGCCATTCCAGGCCAGGTTGACCAGGTGTGCGGCGACCTCGTCCCGCTTGGGCTTGCGGGCATCCAGCCACCACTGGCCGGTGAGCGCGACCATGCCCACGAGTGCCTGGCTGTAGAGGCCGGCGAGCTTCTGGTCGTAGCCCCGCCGACGGAACTCCCCGGCCAGGATGTACTCGACCTGGCTGGCGATATCGCTGATGAGGCTGGAGAACGTGCCGGAGGCGCCGCCCACCGGAGAGTCGCGGACGAGGATGCGGAAGCCGTCCCGCTCGGTCTCGATGTAGCTGAGCAGGGCCAGTGCCACCTCCTCCAGCATTTCCCTGGGGTGGGCAGCTGTCAGCGCGCCGGTAATGGTGTCCAGCAGTCGCTGCATCTCCCGGTGGACGACGACCGCGTACAACCCTTCCTTGCCGCCGAAGTGCTCATAGACCACCGGCTTGGACACCTTGGCGCGGGCGGCGATCTCCTCGATGGAGGTGGCGTCGAAGCCGCGTTCGGCGAACAGCGAGCGGCCGACGTCGAGAAGTTGCTCGCGACGTTCGGTGCCGCTCATTCGGACCCGTCCGCTGGGCCGGGGCCGCGCGGCCTTCCGCTCATCCGCCCCGCTTTCCGCCTCGTCATGGCCGTCCTGGTCGGGAGTACCGGTCTCCCCGCTCCCAGCCGGGTCGGCTGGGAGCGGGTGCAGGGCCGTCCGGTGACCGTCGATGATCTCGGCGAATCCCGGGTCGTCGCTCACCCGGAGCCGCTGCCGTGGAAGATCTGGGTCGGTGTCACGCGACTCGTCGTGCCTCGATCCGTTCTCGGGAGGGCCAGCGGACGTCGTATGCCCAACCGAGCCCTTCGAACATCCTGATGAGCTCGGCGCTGGTGTCCAGCTGGCCGCGCAGCACACCGTGGCGGGCGCAGGTGGGGTCCGCGTGGTGCAGGTTGTGCCAGGACTCGCCCATGGACAGGGCGGCCAACCACCATACGTTCACCGAACGGTCGCGGGTCGCGAACGGCCGTTCTCCCCATGTGTGGCAGATCGAGTTGATGGACCAGGTGACGTGGTGCAGGACGGCGACGCGGACCAAGCTTGCCCAGAAGAAGGCGGTGAGCGCACCGGTGAGGGACCAGGACCACAGCCCACCGACCACGGCCGGCCCGAGCAGCGACACGGCCACCCACAGCGGGAACTGACGGGAGACCCGTACGATGTCCCGATCGTTGAGCAGGTCGGGTGCGAAGCGCCGCGGGTTGGTCTGTTCGATGTCGAACAGCCAGCCGATGTGGGCGTGAAACAGGCCCTTGCAGAGAGCGCCGAACGTCTCCCCGTACCGCCACGGCGAATGCGGGTCGCCATCCCGATCCGAGTACGCGTGGTGTCGCCGGTGGTCGGCCACCCAGCGGATGACCGGGCCCTCGATCGCCATGGTGCCCGCGATTGCGAGTCCCACCCGCAGCGGCCGCTTGGCCTTGAAGGAGCCGTGGGTGAAGTACCGGTGGAAGCCGATGGTGATGCCGTGGCCAGTGATCGCGTACATCACGAAGGCGAGGATCACGTCGTGCCAGCCGATGCCCCAGCCCCAGAGGACGGGGATGGCCGCGACCACGGCTCCCAGCGGGACGATGATGAACAGGGCGAGGGCGATCTGTTCCCATCGCGCCTGCCGGTCCTCGACCGGAATTGCCGGTTGCAGGTGGTCGGGCGTCGGTGTCTTGTCGAGCAGCGTGGCGGTGGCAGGGGTCATTGGCGGACCTCGGATGTCGTTAGGAAGTGGCTACGCCACCGTAACCTACGCCACCGTAACTAGGCTAGTGATGCCGCTATCGACACGCGAGACAACAGTCACTCGCGCCGCACTCGCCGCCTTCAGGCGCCCGAAACCAGCCGCTCCCGGAACACCTCGGGGGTGAGGTGGGCAGGCTCGGTGTTCTTGACGAAGTCGAGCAGAACCTCCGCGAAACGCTCCGGCTCGTCGCGGTGCGGGAAGTGGCCGGCGCGCTCGAAGACCTCCAGGCGGCTGCCTACGATCTTGTGGTGCGCCCGCTCGCCGTGGCGGACCGGGACGAAGGTGTCCTTCCGACCCCAGATGATCATCGTGGGCAGGTCACGGGCCAGGTAGAGGCGTTCTGTGCCGTCGACGCGCTGACCGAACGGGTCCATCACTCCCCGGGCGGTATGCACGAAGGCTGCTCTGGCGTCGGTGCGCGCCAGCGAGGCATAGCCGTGTGCCATCTCCAGCGTCGCCGCCCCCGGCTTGACGCCGAACCGACCGAGCAGTCGGCCGACCAGCGCGCCGCTGGCGCAGATCTTCTCGTGCGCGATGAGGGGCAGGATCAGCTCTGCGCCGGGAAGGGTCGCTGCACGCAGGAACGGCGTGACTTGACGGCCGAGTCCACCGCTGGAGACCAGCACCAAACGCTCGCACCGCTCCGGGAACTGGTAGGCGAACTGCATCGCCACGCCGCCACCGAGCGAATGCCCGACAACCGTGACCCGTTCGTGCCCGAGCAGTTCCAGTAGGTCGCGCAGGCCGGTGGCGAAAGCGCCGAGGGAGTAGTCGCCCCGCGGCTTGGCTGTCTCACCGTGTCCGAGCATGTCCGGCGCGATGATCTGCAGGTGGCCCGCCATCCGGTCGCCGACGTCGTCCCACGTGCTGCAGTTTCCGGCGATGCCGTGGATGAGGACGACGACAGGTCCCGAGTCGCCCGCGGTACGGTAAGCCACCCGGTGGCCGTGCAGAGTCACTTCGCGTTGCTCCACCGGAGCCTCCCTGTCTACATAACCAAGGTAACCGGTGACTGCCCGAGGTGGACCTTCGGGTGTCGGCCCGAGGTCTCGCTGGTTTCGGGGCGCCCGGAAACTGTCGCACCCTGGCCATAGATTCCGGACATGGCCGACATCGTGGACAGGGCAGTCGGGGAGCGTGCTGCGGTAGATCGTGAGGACCTGCGTAGGCAGGCCGTCCAGCTGCGATCCGAGGGCAGGTCTCGCCGGGAGATCGGCGACCTTCTCAACCTCGGCAGTGACTCCGCGGTGGGCAGACTGCTTGTCGGCACCGCGCCGCTGCCGGCTCTGCGCCGGTCACGGGCCAAGGATGACCAGCGGGCGCGGGCCCGGGAGTTGCGCGCCCAGGGGTGGACCTACCGGCAGATCGCCGCGGAGCTGGGGGTCTCCTCCAGCAGCTGCTCGCTGTGGCTGCGGGACATGCCGCATCCGATCTTCGAGCGGCATCGAGCCGACGGTCGCTGGCACGCCTCCTGGGCGCCGGCCCTGCGGCGGCGGGAGGCGGCCCGCCAACAGAGGAAGCTCGACGCCGCGCGCGAGGTGCTCCCGCTGAGCCGGCGGGACATCCTGTTGGCCGGTGCGGTGGCGTACTGGTGTGAGGGCAGCAAGGACAAGAAGT